>JBKHYE010000187.1:0-6226 GCA_046565705.1 Actinomycetes bacterium | reverse complement strand
AGAGCCCGGTGCGGGTCTTCGACGCGACGGCCAGCGACCGCCTGGTGGCCGAGGTCGACGCGGCCAAGAAGGAGGGCGACACCCTCGGCGGCGTCGTCGAGGTGCTGGCCTACGGCCTGCCACCGGGTCTGGGCAGTCACGTCCACTGGGACCGCCGCCTTGACAGCAAGCTCGCCGCCGCCCTCATGGGGATCCAGGCCATCAAGGGCGTGGAGGTCGGCGACGGCTTCCTGTCCGCTCGGCTGCGCGGCAGCCAGGTCATGGACGAGATCGTGCGCGGCGAGGACGGTCTGGAGCGCACCAGCGGCCGGCTCGGCGGCACCGAGGGCGGCATGACGTCGGGTGAGGTCTTGCGCGTCCGCGCCGCGATGAAGCCGATCAGCACCGTGCCGCGCGCGCTTCGCACCATCGACACGGCGACGGGTGAGCCGGCGGCGGCGCACCACCAGCGCAGCGACGTCTGCGCGGTGCCGGCGGCCGGCGTCGTCGCCGAGTCCATGGTGGCGCTCGTGCTCGCCGACGCCGCGCTGGAGAAGTTCGGCGGCGACTCGGTCGAGGAGACGCGTCGCAACTGCGAGAGCTACCTGAAGTCGCTGACCGTCCGGTGACCGAGCCGGTGCTCATGCCGGTCGTGCTGATCGGGCCGCCCGGCGCAGGCAAGTCGACCGTGGGGCGAGCGCTCGCCGAGCGGCTCGGCGTCGCCTTCCGCGACACCGACGCCGACGTCGAGGCGGCCGCCGGCAAGAGCGTCGCCGACGTCTTCGTCCAGGACGGCGAGAAGCGCTTCCGCGAGCTGGAGCGCGACGCCGTCCGGGTCGCGCTCGACGAGCACGCCGGCGTGCTCGCGCTGGGCGGGGGAGCGGTCCTCGCGGAGACGACGCGGGAGCTGCTGAAGCGGCACGTCGTCGTCCTGCTCGAGGTGGACCTTGCCGGTGCGGCGCAGCGGGTCGGGCTCGGCCAGGGCCGGCCGCTCGTCGGGCTGAACCCGCGCGCGCAGCTGCGCGCGCTGATGCAGCAGCGACGACCGCTGTACGACGAGGTCGCGACGGCGACCGTCGACACGTCGGGGGTGCCGGTCGACGTCGTCGTCGACCGGGTGCTCGCGGCACTAGGTTCGCCGTCGTGACCGAGCCCACCCGCCTGCGTGTCGAGGGCGAGAAGCCCTATGACGTCGTTGTCGGCGAGGGTCTGCTCGGGGAGCTGCCGCCACTGGTCGCCGGTGCGGACCGCGTCGCCGTCGTGCACCCCGCCGCGCTGCGGACCACGGCCGACGCCGTGCGCGACGACCTGCGCGCCGCCGGGCTCGACGCGCACAGCGTCGAGGTGCCCGACGGCGAGCAGCAGAAGGACCTCAAGGTTGCTGCGTACTGCTGGGACGTGCTCGGTCAGCTCGGGTTCACCCGCAACGACGCCGTCGTCGCGGTGGGCGGCGGCGCCACGACCGACATGGCCGGCTTCGTCGCGGCGACCTGGTTGCGCGGCTTGCGGGTGGTGCACGTGCCGACCACGCTGCTCGGCATGGTCGACGCCGCCGTCGGCGGCAAGACCGGCATCAACACCTCGGCCGGAAAGAACCTCGTCGGCGCGTTCCACCCGCCGTCCGGCGTGCTGTGCGACCTCACCGCGCTGACGACGCTGCCCAGGCACGACTACGTCGCGGGGCTCGCCGAGGTGGTGAAGGTCGGCTTCACGCACGACCCGGGCATCCTCGAGCTCGTCGAGCAGGATCCGGCCGCTGCGTGCTCGCCGGCCGGGCCGCACACCCGCGAGCTCGTCGAGCGCGCGATCGCGGTGAAGGCGCGGGTCGTCTCGGCCGACCTGACGGAGCAGGGCCAGCGCGAGTTCCTCAACTACGGGCACACGCTCGGTCACGCCGTCGAGAAGGTCGAGCGCTACCGCTGGCGGCATGGCGCCGCGGTCAGCGTCGGGCTCGTCTTCGTCGCCGAGCTGGCGCGCCTCGCCGGTCGCCTCGACGACGAGACGGCGACCAGGCACCGCCGGGTGCTGTCGTCGCTCGGGCTGCCGACCAGCTACGCGGGGGACTGGCAGCAGCTGCTCGCCGCCATGCGCGTCGACAAGAAGAGCCGCGGCAGCCGGCTGCGCTTCGTCGTCCTCGACGGCCTGGCGCGGCCCCGCATGCTGGAGGACCCGGACCCATCGCTGCTCGTCGCGGCGTTCGAGGAGGTCCGCAAGGACCGCACTGCGGAGGTGCACCTCTAGATGACGACGGTCCTCGTGCTCAACGGCCCGAACCTCGGCCGGCTCGGCACTCGCGAGCCGGAGGTGTACGGGACCACGACCTTCGGCGAGCTGGCCGACCTCTGCCGGCAGACGGGCGACGACCTCGGACTGACCGTCGACGTCCGGCAGACCGACGACGAGGCGACGATGCTCGGCTGGCTGCACGAGGCGGCCGACGCCGCGCTGCCGGTGGTGCTCAACCCCGGAGCGTGGAGCCACTACTCGTACGCGCTGCGCGACGCGTGCGCCGCCCTGACGGCGCCGCTGGTCGAGGTGCACATCAGCCAGACGCACGCGCGCGAGGCGTTCCGCCACCACAGCGTGGTGAGCGCCGTCGCCACCGGCACCGTCACCGGCCTCGGCGTCGAGGGCTACCGTGCCGCGCTGAGGTTCCTGGGCCAGCGCGACCGGTAGTCTCGACGCCCATGGCGACGACGAACGACCTGAAGAACGGCATGGTGCTCCAGCTCGAGAACGGCCTGTGGGCCGTCAACGAGTTCCAGCACGTGAAGCCGGGCAAGGGCGGCGCGTTCGTCCGCACGACGCTGAAGAACGTGGTGACCGGGAAGGTCGTCGACAAGACGTTCAACGCCGGCACGAAGGTCGACGTCGCGCAGGTCGACAAGCGCGACATGACCTACCTGTACCGCGAGGGCGACGACTTCGTCTTCATGGACAAGGACACCTTCGACCAGGTGTACATCCCGAGCTCGACGGTCGGCGGCAACGCCGACTACATGCTCGAGAACACCGACGCGATCGTCGCCATGCACGAGGGCGCGGCGCTCTACGTCGAGCTGCCGGCCAGCGTTGAGCTCGTCGTCGAGCACACCGACCCGGGCCTGCAGGGCGACCGATCCACGGGTGGTACGAAGCCAGCCCGTCTCGAGACCGGCGCCGAGATCCAGGTGCCGCTGTTCCTCACCACCGGCGAGAAGATCAAGGTCGACACCCGGGACGGCCGCTACCTCGGCCGCGTCAACGAGAAGTGACCGCTCCGCAGCACTGCCGCTGATGGGCGCGCGCAGCAAGGCCCGCAAGCGCGCGCTCGACGTCCTGTTCGAGGCCGAGCAGCGCGGCGTCGACCCCATCGAGACCCTCCGCGTGCGGCTCGCGGCGAGCGACCCGCCGGTTCCCGAGTACGCCGTCGAGCTCGTCGAGGGCGTCGTGCGTCACCGCGCGCGCATCGACGAGTTGCTCGCCACCTACGCGCAGGAGTGGACGCTCGAGCGGATGCCGCCGGTCGACCTCGCGGCCCTGCGGATCGGCACCTACGAGCTGCTGTGGCGAGACGACGTGCCCGACGCCGTCGCCGTCGTCGAGGCTGTCGAGCTGGCCAAGAGCCTGTCGACCGACGACAGCCCCGGCTTCGTCAACGGCCTGCTCGGCCGCCTGCTGCAGCTCAAGCCCAGCCTGGCGGTATAGCCAGGCCGCGCTACGGAGCGGCGCAGTCGTCCGGCGACCAGCTGGTCGTCTCGGCGACGCTGCTGTAGGCGAGCCACTCGTCCATGATCTCGTGCTTCGCGCAGGCGACGTAGGCGTTGTCGCCGTCGGTTAGGACGATGTGCACGGTGACGTCGTCGTTCCGGTTGTAGCCCTCGACCTTGAGCAGTGCGAAGTTCGCCGTGTAGCGCGGGTTGTTCTCGACGCTGCGCGCTTCCTGCGCGGTCCGCAGGCTGCGCATCTCCGCAGCGACGGCCGCCTTGGCGGCCTTCTGGCGCTGCGACATGAGCGTCGGGACGGCGATGGCGGCCAGCAGGCCGAGGATGAGCACTGTGACCAGCAGCTCGATGAGGGTGAACCCGCGGTCACGCCGGTCGGCAGTCATGCACGAGTTGTCGGCGCGACCGCCCTGCAACTGGATGGTCGAATAGGACTACGAACCGGACCGCTGGCTCAGACCTCGACGGCGCGGCGCGCGTCGGGCGACAGCACGCCCCAGTCGATGAGCTGCTCGGTGAGCTGGCTCGGCGAGGCGTCGTAGATGACCGCGAGCGAGCGCAGGTCCTCCTGGCGGATCGACAGGACCCGGCCGTTGTAGTCGCCGCGCTGGCTCTGGATCGTCGCGGCGTAGCGCGCCAGCGGGGCCGCCTTGTCCGGCGGGACGGTGGAGAGCTGCTCGAGGTCGATGATGATGCGCGCGGCCGGCTCGCTCGCCGCGGCCCCCGCGCCTTCGGGAAGCAGCTCGTTGACCGGGACGCCGTAGAAGTCGGCGAGCTCGGCGAGCCGCTGCACCGTGACGGCGCGGTCGCCGCGCTCGTACGAGCCGACGACGACCGCCTTCCAGCGGCCCTGGCTCTTCTCCTCCACGCCGTGCAGGGACAACCCCTGCTGGGTGCGGATGGCGCGCAGCCGCGCGCCCAGGGCCTTGGCGTACTCGGTCACGCTGCGTGCTCCCGTCCTGCGGCGCGGGGCACCTCCCCGCGCAACCTCCGGGGCGTCGGTCTCACCACTGGCTCGCTCGGAAGGCCGCTCGGCGCCTGGCGGGCGCCGGACGGGGTGACCGCAGTCCTTCCGAGGTCACAGCCTCGCCACGTCCTGATCTGCTGTGCTGACCTGCTCGTCGAGCTGTTGACCTGCTGCGCCGCCGTGCACGGCCTGCTGACCGGCCGGTGACACTGCGTGACGATAGACGGAGCGTGACGACCGGTCAAGCGACACGCCCCGGGTCCCCGGCGCTCGGACCGCCCCTCAGCCGGGCGGCGCCCTGCCCAGCGTGTACCGTGCTCGACCGAGCAGCACCCCTCCACCGAGCCCGTCCCGTGAGGCGGGGAAGGAGGTCCAGCCGATGACGGCTGCCCACTCCGGCGCGCCGCCGACCTCGTCCCGTGACGTCCTCACCGCGGCAGAGGTCAGCCGCACCGTCGACCGGATGGCGCACGAGCTGCTCGAGAAGACCGGCGGCGGCAGCGACGTCGTGCTGCTCGGCATTCCGACCCGCGGCGCCACGCTGGCCCGCCGGCTCGCGGCGCGGGTGCGCGCGTTCGAGGGCGTCGAGCTGCCCGTCGGCTCGCTCGACACCACGCTGTACCGCGACGACCTGCGGATGAAGAGCCCCCGCGCGCTCGAGGCGACGGACCTGCCGGCCGGCGGTGTCGACGACCGGCTTGTCGTGCTCGTGGACGACGTGCTCTTCTCCGGCCGCACCGTCCGTGCCGCGCTCGACGCGCTCACCGACCTCGGCCGGCCGCGCGCCGTGCAGCTCGCGGTCCTCGTCGACCGGGGCCATCGCCAGCTGCCGATCCGCGCCGACTACGTCGGCAAGAACATCCCCACCTCGCTCGAGCAGCAGGTGCGCGTGCTCACGCAGGAGGACGACGGCCGCGACGCCGTGACCGTCGGCGTCGCCGGTGAGGAGCGCTCGTGAAGCGGCACCTGCTCTCGGCCGCGGACCTCACCCGCGACGACGCGCTCCTCGTTCTCGACACGGCGGAGGAGCTCGCGGCGGTCGCCGAGCGCGCGACGGTGAAGAAGCTCCCGACGCTGCGCGGCCGCACCGTCGTCAACCTGTTCTTCGAGGACTCCACCCGCACCCGCACGAGCTTCGAGCTCGCCGCGAAGCGGCTGTCGGCGGACGTCATCAACTTCAGCGCCAAGGGCAGCAGCGTCAGCAAGGGCGAGACGCTCAAGGACACCGCGCTGACGCTCGAGGCGATGGGCTCCGACGCCGTCGTCGTCCGGCACTCCTGGTCGGGCGCTCCGGTGAACCTCGCCCGGTGGGTGCGTGGCAGCGTCGTCAACGCCGGCGACGGGACGCACGAGCACCCGACGCAGGCGCTGCTCGACGCGTTCACGATGCGCAAGCGGCTCGGGCGGCTCGAGGACCTGCGGGTCACGATCGTCGGCGACATCCTGCACTCGCGGGTGGCCCGGTCGAACGTGCTGCTGCTGCACACCCTCGGCGCCGACGTCACCCTGGTCGCGCCGCCGACGCTGCTGCCGACCGGCATCGACGCCTGGCCCGCCGAGGTGTCGTACGACTTCG
>JBKHYE010000186.1:0-13685 GCA_046565705.1 Actinomycetes bacterium | reverse complement strand
TCCTCTGCGCGACTGCGCGCCGCGGCGCGGCGCACCTCCTCGGGCACGGCCATCAGCTCCTCCACCGCGTCGGCGATGCAGAAGCCGGAGCTCGGGCAGTGGCGGCCGGCCGCGCGGACGACGTCGCGCAGCGCCGAGTGGCGGCTGACCACCACCGGGGTCGCGCACGCCAGCGCCTCGAGCGCCGCGAGACCGAACGTCTCGACCGGACCGGGCGCCAGCACGACGTCGGCGGCGCCGAGCAGCCGCGCCATCCGCAGGCGCCCCTCCAGGTGACCGGCGAAGACGACGGGCAGCCCGCGCGCCTGCCGCCCCAGCGAGCGCCGCATCGGACCGTCGCCCGCCACCACCAGCCGCACGCGGTGTCCGCGTCGGTGCAGCTCGGCCGCGGCTGCGACGGCGAGGTCCGGTCGCTTCTCCTTCGACAGCCGGGTCGCTGAGACGAGCAGCAGCTCGCGTTCCCCGGCGAGCCACGGCCGGCAGTCGCGCTGCGGCCGGAACACCTCGAGGTCGACGCCGAGTGGCACCCGGCGCACCGGTACGCCGATGCGCAGGAACTCATCGGCAGCCCAGGCCGTCGTGCACACCACGGTGTCGAAAGCCGCTGCGAGAGCGGCGTTCGTGCGGTCGGCGGCGGCGTCGAGCGGCAGCCGGGACGGCAGCCACTGGTGCAGCCAGCGGTCGAGACGCTCGTGTGACACGACCAGCGACGGGATGCCGTGCGCCCGGGCCCACCGGCCGGCGCGACGAAGGGTGGTGCGGTCGTGCACCTCGAGCCGGTCCGGCCCGAGGGCGTCGAGGGTGCGCAGGACTCTGTCGACGTCGGTCAGCACCCGGTAGCCGGTGCCGGGGACCTCAGGAGCCCGGAGGAGCACACGCCGTCCCGCGGGTGTCTCCTCGACGGCGTCGCGCGGACCGGGCAGCACCTGCACGACCTCGTGACCCGCTTCGCTGTAGCCGGCCGTCAGATGCTGGAGCGCGGTGCGCAACCCGCCGCTGGTCGGCGTCACGAAGTTCGCCAGCTGCACCACGCGGCTCATGCCGCGAGCTCCAGCACCGCCGGCCGGTCCCCGACCACCGCCGCGTAGTGCTGCACGAGCTGGTCGCCGATGACGTCCCAGGTGCGGTGCCGCACCGACCCCCTCGCCGCCCGGCCCATCCGGAGCCGGGTGTCGGTGTCGTCGCGCAGCCGCTCCACCTGCGTGCGCAGGTCTGTGGCGTCGCCGGGCCGGAACAGCAGGCCCGTGCGTCCCGGGTCGACCAGGTCGAGCAGACCGCCGGCCGCCGGAGCGACGACCGGCAGACCGCTCGCGAGCGCCTCCTGCGCCGCCTGGCAGAACGTCTCCGCAGCGCCGGTGTGCACGAAGACGTCGAGCGACGCGAACGCCCGGCTCAGGTCGTCGCCCGTCTGCAGGCCGAGGAACGGGACGCCGGGAAGCTGCTGCTGCAGCGCCGCGCGCTGCGGCCCGTCACCGACGACGACCAACCGGGCGCCGGGCACGTCACGGACCGCTGCGAGCAGACCGACCTCCTTCTCGTGCGCGAGCCGGCCCACGTAGCCGACGATGATCTCGTCGGGACGGGCGAACCGCCGGCGCCACGCGTCGTCGCGGTGGCGGGGGCTGAAGCGCGAGGCGTCGACACCACGGGCCCATCGGCGCACCCGCGCGACGCCGTTGCGGCGCAGCTCGTCGACGGCGTGCCGGCTGGGAGCGAGCGTGCGGGCCGCCTTCCCGTGCACCCGGCGCAGGTACCGCCAGACGGCTTCCTCGGTGCCGCGCAGACCGTAGCGGCGGGCGAAGCCGGCCAGATCGGTCTGGTACACGGCGACGAGCGGCACGCCGAGCCGGTGCGCGGTGTACGCACCCTGCGCCCCGAGCGCCGCCGGGCTGGCGAGGTGCACCACGTCCGGCTCGAACTCGCGCAGGGTGCGGGCCAGCGACGGCCAGGGTCGGCCGAGTCGGAAGTCGGGGTAGCCGGGCAGCCGCACCGACGGGGTGCGGACGACGGTGGCGCCGGCGTAGGAGGTGGGGCCGGACCCGGGAGCGACGACGAGGGTGGGGTTGCCGTGCCGCTGCATCTGCTCGCAGACCCGCAGCACGCTGTTGGTGACCCCGTTGACCTGGGGGAGGAAGGACTCGGTGATCACAGCGACGCGCATGGCGCCACCGTGCACGCGCGAAACGGATCATTGGTCGACAGCGAGCCGTTCGTCCGGTGAACGCTGCGCCAACGGTTGCTCGAACCCCTTGCACCACAGTGCTTTTTGTGCCTATACGTCGCCGAGCGTTCACCTTCCCGTTGCGAGGAACCGGCCGGTCGCTCCGCGAAGTCGGTGCGCATGCCTCCGCTGAGCCGTCGGTCCTTCCTGCTCGCCACCGCAGCCGCGGGTGTCTCCGTCGCCGTCCCGGCCGGCGCCGCGCCCGCGGGCCGCCTGTCGCCTGTCGGCGGACCGCTCGGCCACGTGTACGGCGCGGTCGGCGTGCCGCGGGGTCGGACCCTCGGGCTGACCGCCACCGGCAGCGGTCGCACGGTCACCTGGCTGACCACCGGTGACGCCGTGCCCGGGATCGTGCAGTGGGGGCTCGTGCCCGACGACGCGCCGGCTGAGCAGGCGCGCTCCGGTCGGTTCCTGACGTCGTCGGTACCGGCGTCCACCGCCGCCGCGCCGGGCGGGAGCTTCGACGACGACACCGGCACCACGACCCCGGTGGAGGGTGAGCACCCGGTGCACGTGCACAAGGCGGTGCTGCCCGAGCTCCCGGCCGGCTCGCGCTACTGCTACCGCGTCGGCGACGGCGTCCGCTGGTCCGCCGTCGAGGTCGCCACCACCCGCGCAGCCGACGCGCCGTTCGTGCTGGGCCACGTGGGCGACCACGGCGCCAACGCGGCCAGCCGGCGCACGACGTCAGCGCTGCTCGAGCGCCGCCCCGACGCGGTGCTGCTGGCCGGTGACATCTCCTACGCCAACGGCTACCAGCCGCGGTGGGACGAGTGGGCCGGCCAGGCCGAGCCGCTGACCTCCGTCGTCCCGCTGCTGCCGGCACCGGGCAACCACGAGGCCAAGGACTACTACGGCGAGACCTACCGTCGGCGCTTCAGCACTCCGGCCGGTGGTCGCAACTGGTACACCGCCGACCTCGGGCGCGCGCACCTGTTCGTCGGCACTGCCGGGTGCTTCCTCACCGAGAACGACCCGACCACCGCGGTCGACCTGGTGGTCGACGAGCTGCTGGGCCTGGAGCGCTCGCTCGCCCTCGCGGCGGCGCGCCGGGCCGCCGGCGAGGTCGACTTCCTCGTCGTCGCGCAGCACTTCCCGCTGTACACGAATCACGCGACGCGCGGGCCGTTCAGCCCGGAGCTCGTCGTCGCGCAGGAGCACATCCTGCAGCGCTACCAGGTCGACCTGGTGCTGGTCGGCCACGACCACATGTTCCAGCGCAGCGCGCGGATGGCGTACGGCAACGCGACCGGAGGCGGCCTCGGGTACGTCCAGGTCGTCGCCGGTGCGGGCGGGCAGTCGCTCTACGAGTTCGCCGACCCCGACAGCGACGCGTGGGGCGACTGGTGCGTGGCCTGGGCGAGGCAGTTCTCCTTCGCCGAGCACCGCATCGAAACCGGGCAGCTGACGACGACGGTGCGGGCCTGGGACGACAGCACCGATTCGCCGAACGACGTCGACATGACGCTCGCACCGCGGGTGATCGACGAGTCGGTGCTGCGGCGCAAGCCGGAGCAGCTCGTGCGCGCGGCGGCGTCCCGTCCGGTGCGCGACGTCGCAGAGGTGCTCGCCGGGGTGCCCGAGGCACGGGGCGTCGTCGTCCGCAACCTGGCCGAGGACTGCACCCGCCACGCGCACTGAGCCGGTCGTGCCGGCCTCCGGCGAGCGTCGGCGCGGTCAGAGCGTGAGCACGACCTTGCCGCACACCGCCCCGCCGGCGAGGTGGCGGACGGCGTCGGCCACCTCGTCGAGGCCGTAGGTGCGGTCGACCCAGGGCGTCACGGCACCCTCCTCGACCAGCCGGCTCAGCTCGGCCAGCCGGTCCCCAGGGTCCTTCGCGGCCCGGACGCCGACGAGCTGCCGCCGGAACGGCGACTGCGCGACGAGCCACAGGGCCGGCGCCATGCCCCCGAGCACGCGACTGCCCTTGCGGCCGTACTGGTCGTGGCCGACGAGCACGTACCGGCCGTCCGGCGCGAGCACCCGGCGCCATGTGCGGAAGGACCGGTCCCCGGGCACGTCGACGACGACGTCGTAGCGCCGGTCGCCACGGGTGACGTCCGTGGCGGGGTCCACCACCTCGTGCGCGCCCATCGACAGCGCCATCGCCAGCTTGTCCGGCAGGTCGCTCGCCGTGACGTGCGCGCCGTACGCCGCGGCGATCTGCACCGCGAGGTGGCCGACACCGCCGGCGGCGCCGTGCACGAGCACCTGGTGGCCGGTGCGCACCCCGCCCTCGTCCCTGACCGCCTGCACCGCAATGACCCCCGACGTCGGCAGCGCCGCCGCCTGCTCCGGCGACAGCCGCGACGGTCGGCGCCCGAGCCGGTGCTCGGCGGCCACCGCGTACTCGGCGAAGGCGCCCGCGTTGTGCCACTGGTGCCCGGTCAGCGTCTCGCCGTACACGTCGTCGCCGACGGCGAACCGGGTGACGCCCGGGCCGACCTCCTCGACGACGCCCGCGACGTCGGTGCCCGGCACGCGCTGGCGAGGGCGGCGCAGGCCGGCGCCCATCAGCCGCAGCACGTACGGGCGGCCGGTGAGCACGTGCCACACGTCGGGGTGCACCGACGCCGCCTGCACCCGGACGAGCACCTGTCCCGGACCGGCGGTCGGCCGGGGGACGTCCGCGACGCGCAGCACGTCGACGACGCCGTACCGGTCTTGCACCACAGCACGCACCTGGCACCTCCGCCGTGCAGTACAGCGGCTGCAGCGGGTCGGGGCTGCACCCGTCCGGGATCTCCTGCGCGCCGCGCCCTCGCCTCGGCTCCGAGATCGGCACTTCCGGTCCTGCAGCAACATCATCCAGCCCCGTTGATGTTGCTGCGGGACAGGAAGTCCGGTCAGGCCTCGCGGGCAGGCGGTGGGTCGTCGAGCGGCCGCGCGCTCTGGGCACGCAGGACGTCGCCGTCGCGAGCGCCGGTGACCTCGAGCCACGTCCCGACGGCCGCGCTCACGCCCGACACGCGCACGTCGACCGCGGCGTCGGACGAGCAGCACCCCGGCACCCAGCGGGTGAGCGTCAGCCCGTCGCCGTCCGCGCCGGTGACCTGCCCGACCAGCGTCACCGCGCCGTCGTCGTCGAGCCCGGCGCTGTGCCGGAAGCGGAACTCCGTCATCGTCATCCGTCGGGCGACGGCGGCGCCGGCGAGCGCCGCGGCGCCGGCGACCGCCGCGGCGGCCGGTGCACCGGTCTCGGGCAGCCTGCGCGCGGCGGTCTCGGGCGCCGCCGGGTCCGCCGGTCGCTGCTCGGAGCCGGCGGCAGGCGGCTGCGTCTCGTCGCGCACCGTGCCGCTCGGCGGCTCACCGACCTGGAGCCACACCGGGTTGGTGAGCGCCTCCATGTCCATCCGGCTGGCCGTCGGCCGGTCCGGGAAGATCTCGTTCTCGCCGCGGACCTCGGCGCGGACGAACCCGCCCGGCCCGATCGGCTGGGCGAACGTCACGGTCTCGTCGTCGGAGGCCAGGGTCGTGGTCGAGAACGGCACGCCGTCCCGCAGCAGCACCAGGCGCATCCCGGCCGCCCGGCGGACCACGACCTCGAACTCCGCGACATCGGTCGTGGCGCCGAAGAGCGTGCCGCCCATGATCTGGCGCTGGTCCGGCAGCTCACCGGTCAGGTAGATCTCGACCCCGTCCGGCAGCCGGGTGACGAAGCTGCGGCCCTGCTTGAGCGCCTCGACGATCGCCGGCTTCGACAGCGCGGCGGCGTGCACAACGGTGGTCGGCGTCCCGGCGGCGAAGCCGTTGGAGTTCTCGACGCCGTGCAGGTCGCTGCCGCCGTTCGCGACGATGCGCTGGCCGGCGCGGTTCATCGCGTCCCACGCGTCGACGCTCGCCTGGTCGTCGGGCTGGAAAGGGCCGGTCCACACCTCGAGCGAGTCGGTCCTCGCGGCCGGGTCGGCGGCGGCCTCGGGGAAGAACTGCCAGGCCAGCGTCGCCCCGAACGGATGCGCCGCCGAGACGAACGCGCCGCTCGCCCGCACGGCTTCGAGGAAGTCGGTGATGCGGCCCTCGTGCGCCGGGTCGACGGGTGTGCCCAGCGGGCGCTGCCGCCAGTCGAACCACTCACCGGGCGCGATGCCGCTGATGGTCGCGTGGCCGTGGAACCAGTTCGTCATCTCCTCGCCGGCCATGAGCAGCACGTCCGCACCCGCGGAGTCGGCGATGTCGAAGTTCTGCGTCACCACGTTGTGGTCGGTGAGCGCGAGGTAGTCGAGCCCCATCTCGCGGCAGGTGGCCGCCCAGTCCTGCGGGCCGAGCGCCGAGCCGGACTTCCAGGCGTCGCTGCTCGCCGGCGTGTGCGCGTGCAGGTCGCCGCGGTACCAGCCCGGCTCGTCGCGCACGACCTCGAGGTCGCGGCCGAGCACGAACGGCGCGCCGGCCGCCACCGCGCTCATCGTCACGGTGACGACGTACGGCACCGGCGTCTGGGCGGTGAACACCGGGACGACGACCGTCCACTCACCGGGCTCGACCGGGCCGGGCACGAACGACTCGGACGCCGCGTCCGTGGCGACGAAGAACTCGCCGCGCTCCTCGCCGTAGATGCCACGGAAGCCGTTCGGCCGGTCGAGCGTCGCGTAGTGCGCCCCGCGCGAGTCGAAGATCCCGAGGCCGGTCTTCGCGGTGCCCGACTTGTCGATCCGCACGTCGATCCGGTTGACGCCGGGCGGCACCGTGAACGAGTGGTACTGGTAGGTGCCGATGCCGAATGCCGTGCCCGCCAGTTGCACGGTCTGCGGGCCGGCCGTCTGCGCGTAGGCGCGCGAGAGCGGCAGGGCCGTCGCTGCGACGGCCAGGCCGCCGGCCTTCAGCAGCCCGCGGCGGGAGAGGGGGCTCACGGCCCCGTCTTTCGCCGGTCGCGGGGTCCGGTCCTGCCGCGGAGGAGTCTGTTCACCCGCCGTTCCTACCCGGCGTGACGCACGCCACGTCGCGTGGAGGACACGCGCGGCGGGTCCCGGTCGTTGCACCCGGTGCCGACCTGCGGAAGGACCAGCGCCATGCCGAGCACGCCGACCACGCCCCCCATGACCGACGTCGCCACCGGGCTCACGTCGGACGACGTGCGCCGTGCGGCCCTCACGGTCTGCTCGTACTCGGCCGACGCCGCCGAGGCGCGCGACCTGCTCGAGGCGCTCGGTCTGCTCGACGTCGTGCGGGAGACGTCGCTCGCGAGCTGAGCGCCGGCCGGCCGTCCCGGCCGCCGTATCGTCCGTGCCATGCGCAGGGCCGAGGACGTCCCGCTGCCCGAGGGCGTGACCCTCGACGGGCTGCGTGAGGCGCTGCGCACGGCCGGAGCGGTGTTCGCGTTCCTGCACGGCAGCCGGGTCACCGGCGCGGCCACTCCGACCAGCGACCTCGACGTCGCGGCCTGGTTCGGACGTCGCACGGCGCCCTGGGACGTGGCGCTGCCGCCGCGCTGCGACCTGCTCGTGCTCGACACCGCGGGGCTGGAGCTCGCGGGGCGGGTGGCGCAGTACGGCGCGCTGCTGCTCGACGACGACCCGCCGGCGCGGGTGGCCTGGCAGGCCGACCGGTGCAAGCGGTGGCTCGACGAGGCGCACCGCCGCAGCGATCTCGTCTCGACCGTGCTGCGCCGTGGTTGACGCCGTCCGGCTGGCCCGTCTCCTTCAGCGCGCCGGCGAGCAGCTGAGCCGGCTGCGGGCGCATGCGGGGAACGACCGTGCGGCGCTGCGTGCCGACGACCTGCGCCTCGCGGCCGTGAAGTACGGCTTCATCACGACACTCGAGGCGGTGCTCGACGTCACGCACCACGTGCTCGCCTCGGAGCTGTGGGGACCCGCCGAGACCGCTGCCGACGCCGTGCGTCTTCTGGTCGGGCACGGCGTCCTCGAGGTCGAGACCGGTGAGCGCATCGCACGCGCCGTCGGCTTCCGCAACGTGCTCGTGCACGGCTACGCCGACGTCGACGACGACCTCGTGGTGGCGAACCTCGACCGGCTCGACGACGTGCAGCGCTTCGTCGACCAGGTCCGCGAGTGGGCGAGCGGCGGCACGACGTCCATGGCCTGAGCACGATCTTCCCGATGAATGCGAGCAGCGCGCGGGCCTCGGCCACCGCGCGTCGGCGGGTCGCCGGGGCGCCCGCCGTCCGCACCCGACGAGGGCGGCTACTCCTCCGGCACCAGCCGGACCAGCCGCACCTCGATCGCGTGCTCGACGCCGTGCGCGGCACCCGCCTGCGCGGCGGCGTCCCGCACCAGCTGCTCCGGCGGCCCGCCGAACTGCGCGAAGTACCGCTCGTGCGCCCGCAGCGCCGCCAGGCCGCGGTCCACGTGCCCGGTGACGTCGACGGCGTGCGTGGGATCGGCGTCCATCACCAGCGCGATCCAGCGCACGCCGTCCCACGGCTGCAGGCCCTCGGCCTCCGCCAGCTCGCGGTGCACCCAGCGGTTGCCGGCGTCGCGGACGGCGTCGACGAGCACCGCCGCGAGCGCCCGGTGGTCGGCCTGGTCCGGGACGCCGCCCCAGTCGCGTGAGGCGCTGGCCACCAGCACGTCCGGCCGCACCCGGCGCACCGCACGCGCGATGTCCCGGCGCAGGGAGAGGTCGGGCTGCAGGTGACCGTCGCGCTGGTCGGCGAACGCGACGTCGGAGACCCCGACCTCCTGCGCGGCGCGGTGCTGCTCGGCCTCGCGCAGTGGCGCGACCTCTTCCGGCGGCATCGCGTCGATGCCGGCCTCGCCGCGGGTGAGCAGCAGGTACGACGCCGCCTTCCCGGCTCGCGTCCACCGCGCGACGGCGAAGGCCACCCCGTACTCGAGGTCGTCGGGGTGGGCGGCGACCGCCAGCGCGGTCGACCAGTCCTCGGGCAGCGGCGGCAGCGGTCGGTCGGTCATGGTGTGCTTCCTACCGCCCGGCCGGGCTCATGCGCAGGTGCCGCTCAGCGGCGGCACAGTCCTCTGCTCGCGGCGTACCGCCGCGTCCGCGAGCCCGACGAGGAGGGACCCGGTCGCGCCTGCGGGTGAACCGACTGGCACCACGGCGCAGCCGGGCGCAGCATGCGCTGAGCCGGTGGTGCCGCACCGCCGGCGGGGGGGAGCTCGCCATGACATCGCCGCCTGCCCGGTACGACGACCTGCGCGCCGCCGTCGTCAACTGCACGCTGACACCGTCGCCCGGCCTGTCGCACACGCAGCTGCTGCTCGACCGCGCCATCGGGCTGCTGCGCGACCAGGGCGTCGAGGTCGACGTCGTGCGCGCCGTCGACCACGTCATCGCCCCGGGCGTGCAGCCCGACATGACCGAGCACGGCGCCGAGCGCGATGACTGGCCGGCCCTACAGGAGCGGGTCCTTGCGGCCGACGTCCTGCTGCTCGGCACGCCGATCTGGCTCGGGGACAAGTCCTCGGTGTGCACCCGCGTCATCGAGCGGCTCTACTCCTACAGCGGCATGACGAACGACGCCGGGCAGTACCTGTACTACGGCCGGGTCGGGGGCGTCGTCGTCACCGGCAACGAGGACGGCATCAAGCACGTGGCGATGAACGTCCTGTACTCACTGCAGCACCTCGGCTACGTCGTCCCGCCGCAGGCCGACGCCGGCTGGATCGGCGAGGTCGGCCCGGGCCCCAGCTACGGCGACCTGCTCGACGACGGCAGCCGGGCCGGCGTCGACAGCGACTTCACCAACCGCAACCTGACCTTCCTGTGCTGGAACCTGCTCCACCTGGCGCGTCTGCTCAAGGACACCGGCGGCATCCCGGCCTACGGCAACGTGCGCACGGCCTGGGACGACGGCACGCGGTGGGGACTGCACGACCCCGAGTACCGCTGAGCGTGATCCGCGACGCTCGAGGGCGGCGGCGTCGACGACCGTCGGGACGCCGCGGAGCACGAGACGCACCGGAGGGGCTGCGAGCTGCGGCAGGGGTAGCACCCGCAGTACGGGCACTCCCGGACCAGCACGCGGAGGTCGGGGTGCACGGCGACCACGGTGGCCACGGTGGGAGTGCCTTGTTGCCAGCCGGTTCCGTGCGTGCGAACGGTGCGGGAAGGGCGCTGGAGCAGCGGTGAGAGTCGGGCCGCAGAGGGAACAGGGTCGCCATGACGCAGCCCGACGAGCCCGCCGTCCCGTCCGGACTGGCTGAGACGGCGGCGGAGCGGCCCGAGGAGTCGGTCGCGAAGGAGCGCGACGCCGTGGGTGACCACCCGGACACCGGCGACCTCGTGCCGCCGGAGCAGGCGCAGTAGGGCACGAGGCCTCTGCCGACCGGGCCGGCCGGGCCGCCGATCGCGTCGCGTGATCGCCGCGGACACGTCACCTGACGTCCACCTCGGCACCCGTGTCCGGACACGTCCGGCCCGGACCGTGGCGGCGTGCTCCTCCTCGCGCACCGTGGACTGCCCGCCCCCGGCCGGCCGGAGAACAGCCTGGCCGCTGTCGACGCCGCGTTCGCCGCAGGTGCCGACGGCGTCGAGGTCGACGTCCGGCTCACTGCCGACGGCGTGCTCGCGCTGTGCCACGACCCCGACCTCGCGCGGCTGACCGGCACGCCGATCGCCGTCGCGGGCAACCCCTGGAACTGCCTGCGCGAGACCGCCGCCGAGCGGGGCGTCGATCTCGCGAAGGCCGACGAAGCGCTGGTGCTGGCGAACGGCCGGCGGGTCGTGCTCGAGCTGAAGAAGCCGCCGCCGGCGCCGGCCGCCGCGGCGCGCACCGCGCTGGCGGTCGCAGGTCAGCTGCGCTCGCTGCAGCGCGCCGGACTGCCGATGGACGTGACGGTCTCGTCGTTCTCCGTCACCGTCGCTGCGCACGTCCGCCGGTTGCTCCCACCGGGCTCCGGCGTGCGCACGGCGTTGCTCGGTCGGCCGCTCACCCGTCCGTCCACGTTGCTGCGGCAGGCGCTCGCGGCCGGGCACGACGAGGTCCACCCGCACGTCGCGGCGCTGCTCGCGGCGCCGGAGACGACCGAGACCGCGCACGCCGTCGGCGTGGTGGTGTGCGCGTGGACGGTGAACCGCCGCCGCGACGTCCGCCGGTTCGCCCGGCACGGCGTCGACATGGTCATCACCGACGTGCCCTCGTCCGCGCGCGTCGCGCTGACCGCCGCCGGGACCGCCGCCGCCTGAGCGACCACCACGCGGTGCCGGGCAGTCGTGTCGACGTCGCCGTCCGTTCACCCGGTGGCGCTGTCCTGCGGGGGACCCCGGAGGTGGCATGACGACGATCCGGTTGCCCCGCGCGCGCGGTGCCATCGTGACCGCGGCGGGACCGTCCATGAGCGCGGCGCTGCACGACCTGGCGCTGCCGACGTTCCACCGCTACGCCGCCACATGGGGCTGGACGGTCGTCGCCGAGGACCTCGCCACCGACGGGGTCGGGGCCGACGCCGCGGCGCAGCAGGCGAAGTGGGCGAAGACGCGGCTGCTGCGCTCCGCGCTCGAGCAGTACCCCCTGGCGCTGTGGCTGGACGCCGACGTGCTGCTGCTGCGCGACGACGACGACATCGCGAACCACCTGCACCGCAGTGCCTTTCCGGCCTTCGTGCTGGAACAGGTGCCGGCCGAGCACCGGGTGAACCCCAACACCGGCGTGTGGCTGATGCGCTCCTGCCCGCAGGCGTTCGCCTTCCTCGACGGGGTGGAGCAGGCCGGTCCGCAACCCGGGCCGTGGGCGGACCAGGGCGCGGTGCTCGCGGCTCTCGGCTGGAGCCGGGGGGACGAGCGCTACCACTGGTCCGGCCCCGGCCAGGGCAGCCCCTTCCTCGCCGGCACGAGCTGGCTGCCGCCCGGCTGGAACGCCCCCTACCTCGACGGCCGGCACGACGGTGAGGCGTTCAACAGCGCCGCCGACTCCTACGCCGACCGTCCGCGAATCGCGGCGCCGCACGCGCTCCACTTCATGGGCATGACGCCGACGGCGCGCTACCGGCACATGGCGGCGGTCGCCCGCGGCGTCCTCGAAGAGCCGGCCTGACGGCCTCAGTCGAACAGGTCGGTGAGCCGGCACTGCATCGGCACCGGCCGCTCCACCTCGACCCGGTCGTCGAACCGGCCGCTCTCGCGGTACGCACCGTCCGCGAGCTCGTGCGTGATCAGCAGCCTCGGGTCCGGCTCGATCCGCCAGTAGTGCGGGATGCCAGCGGCGGCGTACTGGGCCGGCTTGGCCACCCGGTCCGTGGCGACGCTGCTCGGGCTCATCACCTCGACGGCCAGCAGCACGTCGCGGGCAGACACTCGACCGGCGTCGACCGCCTCGCTGCGGCACACGAACAGGTCGGGCTCGCGGTAGTTCCGCAGGTCGAAGTGCACGCCGTTGCCGAGCAGGACGTCCCACCCGTCGTCGAGCAGTGGGACGAGCAGCACCAGCAGTCGAGAAGCCACCCGTCCATTGCGCGGCGCCTCGGGCGGTACCACGACCAGCGCCCCATCGACGAGCTCGAACCGGACGTCCGACTCGGGGAACAGCTCGGGCAGGTCGTCGACCGTCCAGCCGCCTTCCGGGACATGCAGCGACGTCATGACGGCCATGGTGCTCCTCCGCGTCGGGCATGTCAGCACGCTGCGCCACGCGGTCCGCCGCACGCGGGCCGGCGCGAGATCTGTGGACGGTGTCAGGCCGTCGCGCGGCGCGGGTTGAGGTGCTCGGTGAAGCGCTGGATGGTGCCGCCCTTGGCCGCGGCGTCGTGGCCCTCGAAGACCAGGACGACCTTGGTGCCGGTGGCCTTCACCTGAGCGGGAGCCGGTAGCTCAGCGCAGCCATGCCACCACCTTCTTCCGGTCGAGCTCGTCCCAGGCGAGCTGGAAGGCGGCGTCCGCGTGCGCCGCACGGGCGTCCTCGCGCCCGTGCAGGCGCCCGAACGTGAAGCCGTTGCCGCCGATCAGGTGCGCCCGCACGGCCAGGGCGCGCAGCGCCTCCCGCGTCACGACGCTGTCCTGGTGCTCCCCGAGCGCCTCCTGCACCGCCTCGGCGCGTGCGGCGAAGCGCGCGGCGTCGCGTCCGAGGACGGGTGCGACGGCCTCGCCGGCGTAGCGCGCCTGCTTCGCGGTCTTGCGCACCTCGTGCAGCAGGCGCGCGCGTTCGTCGTCGGTCTGCGCCGCGTCGGCCGCGGCGCGCGCGGCCCGGAGCCGCTGCCACACCCGGCCCACGAGCCGAGGCAGCTCCTTGCGCGCCTTGCGCTGTGCCCGCTCGGTCAGCGGCGGCTCGGTGACGAGCGCGTCGAGGTCCTCGAGCAGCTGCAGGTACCGCGCCCCGTCGAGCTCGCGCACGACCGCCCGGTGCGCCCTGCGGTACCGCCCACCGAGGTCGTCGGTGATCTGCTGGGCGACGGGCCCGAGCACCAGCTCGGCGGGCTCCGCACTGACGTGTTCGAGCAGCCGGTCGCGCAGCACCTCGGCGTCGCGGGCGGCGCCGAGCACGCCGGCGAGGTGCTTCAGCTCGTCGCGGAGCGGGTCCGTGCGCTCGCGGTCGAGCAACGGCCGGAACGTCTTCAGC
>JBKHYE010000185.1:0-12819 GCA_046565705.1 Actinomycetes bacterium | reverse complement strand
GGTCGTCGTCCCTTCGGCGTCCTGCTCGCGCGCCAGCTCCTGCCAGGTCCGCCCACCGTCGGTGGTGACCTCCACGAGCACGCTGTTCTCGGCGACGTTCGCGTCGCGCACCTGCGGCGCGAGGGAGTCCTGGACGACGCGCGGCGCGACCGTCAGCGGGCTGGTGTTGCCGGCGTCGTCGACCGCGACGGCGCGCAACCGCACGACGGCGTCGCGCCGCCGCTGGCCCACCGCCCGCCAGACGCCGTCCCCGCCGGTGCGCACCTGGCTCGAGGCGGCCGAGCCGTCCTCGGCCAGCAGGCGGACCGACGTGCCGACCTCGGAGCGGCCGGCGAACGCGCGTCGCAGGTCGGCCTCGTAGACGGTGCCGTCGGGGAGGGTCACGGTGGGTGCCGCCGGCGCGATGCCGTCGAGCGCGACCACCAGGCGCTCGACGATCGGGTTGCCCGCCTCGTCGGTCGCCTCGCCGAGCGGCGACGGCGCGTAGCGCACGGTCGGGGTGTCGTTGGGGCCGATCGCGGCAGTGGTGCGCAACCGCAGCTCGCGCACGCCGTCGGCCTGCACGGCAGTCGCCGCGACCTCGGAGTCGCTGCTCTCGACCACGGCCGGCGCGTCGGCGACGCGGAAGTCCCCGGGGCTGATCGTGCCGTGCACCGGCTCGCTGAACCGCACCAGCACCTCGCGCTCGCCGAGCGTGCGGGCCGCGAAGCGGGGCAGTTGGGCGTCGATGCTGAACGGCTCGGACGTCCGGACGGTGCTGTTGCCGGCGAGGTCGGTCGCGGTGACCCGCACCCGGGCCGTCTCGGTGCTCACCTCGGGGACGGTGTAGCCGAGCGAGCCCTCGTCGTCGCCTGGCGCCGCGGTGCCGAGCGCGCTCCACGTGGTGCCGTCGAGGGTGAGCTCGACCCGCATGCCGTCGGGCGCGTGGTGGGCGTCGTCGCTGGCCCACCGGACCACCGCGTCGGCACCGCCGGCGTAGAGCTCGCCGCCGGTCGGCTCGCGCAGGTCGAGCGTAGGCGCGGTGCTGTCCTGCGTAATCGTGGGGACCGGGACGGCCGAGCTGCGGTCACCCGTCGCCTCGTCGAGCGCGCGGACGACCAGCCGGTTCTCGCTGTCGGGGTGCAGCGCAGCCGCCGTCGACCAGCGGCCGCGGCCGTCGACGGTGTCGGCGTCGAGCACGACGTCCGTCCCGGCCCGCAGCAGCTCGACGACGGTGCCCGGCTCGCCACCGCCGTCGACCGCGACCGTGTCGTCGTTCGTCAGCAGCGGGGTGGAGGGGCTGAGCACGACCGGCACCGGCACGCCTCCGACCACCAGCTCGCGGTCGGGAACCGCGTTGCCTGCCGCGTCGGCGTACCGGTCCTCGCCGGCCGCGTAACGGAGCAGTCCGCCCGCGACCGGTCCGCCGGAGACCTCGAGCAGCCGGCTAGCGCCCTCGCCGCTGACGGCGGTGACCGCTCGTGGGCCGTCGGGAGCGCTCAGCGCCCAGTCGGCGGGGTCGTCGGGCCCGGCGACCGGCTCGGAGAAGGCCACCCGGACGTCGTCGCCCTGCGGATCCGCCGCGACCGCCACCGGCACCACCGTGTCGAGCACGTAGCGGACCTGCGGGTCGCCGTCGTCGGCGGGCGCGTTCAGCTCGGTGTGCGTGCTGCGGTTGCCGGCCGGGTCGATGGCCACGGCCTGCAACAGGTGCTCCCCGTCCACGGGGACCCGCGGGCTGGTGGCGTCGGCCGTGGAGCCGGTGGCCGTGGTGGCCGCCCCCTCCTCGCCCCCGCTCGCGGTGGCGAGCTGCACGACGACGTCGAGGCCCGAGCGCACCCCGCTCACCGACACGACCGGACGGTCGTCGTTGCTCAGCACGGCGCCGTCGGCGGGCGACTTGCCGTCGACCGCGGTGACGGTCGGCGCGGCCGGCCGGATCCGGTCGGCGGCGTCCACCGTGCGCAGGCCGGGGGGCACCGGGCGACCGGCGGAGTCGACCAGCTCGCCCGGCAGGGCGGAGGACGACGGGTCGTAGACGACGACGGGCTCGCTGTCGGGGTCGAAGTCCGCCGCCGTGCGCAGCAGCAGGACCGTGGCGCCGTCCGCCTCGACGGCGGCCTGGCCGTCGGCGCTCTCCACGAGCGCCGGCTGCCCGTCGACGCGCCAGTCGGCGCCCAGCGGGCCCGAGACCGGCTCGGAGAACACGACCTCGACCTGCCGCAGCGCGACAGTGCGGGCCGCGAAGACCGGGTCGGTCGCGTCGATGGTGAAGACGCCCGAGAGCACGGTGGTGGTGTTGCCGGCCAGGTCGGTGGTGCGAAGCCGGACCTGCGCGTCCGAGGTGTCGACGGCCGGCAGCACGACGGAGGTCCGCTCGTCCCCGGCGGGCGCGCCGGGGTCGACCACGTCGAAGCGCGTGCCGTCGACGCTCAGCTCGACCTGCACGGTCGCGTCGTCGCCGTGGTGGGCGTCGCTCGTGCTCCAGCGCACGTCGGCGGGTGCACCGCCGGCCAGGACCGCACCGGCCTGCGGAGCGACCACGGCCAGCTCGGGCCGGACGGTGTCGCTGACGATCGCCGGCACCGCGGCGAACGGGCTGCGTCCCTCGCCGTTCCTGGCCTGCACGAGCAGCGCGTTGCGCGCGTTCTCGACCAGCGGCACGTCGGCCGACCACGCACCCCCGGACACCGGCACCGAGGCGACGGCCGGGCCGTCCGGGCTGCCGTTGCGGTCGTCATCGCGGAAGACGTCGACGGCGTCGCCGCCGCGACCGGTCCCAGCGACCTCTGCGGCGGGCGCGTTCGTGTAGAGGACCTCGGCGGGCACCTCGACGACCGGTGCGGGCACACCCGCCACCGGCACGGACGCGTCCGCGAGCACGTTGCCCGCGCGGTCGGCGTAGCGGCCATCGGCCGGCGCGTAGCGCAGCACGTCGCCCGCGACCGCACCGCCCGAGACCGTCAGCCGGCGGGCGGCGCCGCTGCCGGTCACGCCGGTGACCTCGCGCCCGGAGGCCAGCTGCCAGTGGTCCGGCGCGTCGGTGCCGGTGACGTCCTCCGAGACGGTGACGGAGAGAGCACCGTCGGGCTCCGCGAGCGCGCCCAGCAGGAAGGGGGCCACGGTGTCCAGGCCGTAGACGACGACGCTCGGCTCCCCGTCGGGGCGCGCCGTCTCGGTGTCGTCGGTCGAGCGGTTGCCGTGCGGGTCGACGACGATCACCTCGATGCGGCGCTCGCCGTCCGCGCCGAGATCGGGCAGCGGCAGCTCGACCGTCTCGCCCGCCGCCTCCACCATGCCGGTCTCGGTGACCTGCCCGTCACCGGTGATCCGGGCGAACGCGCTGTGCCCGGCGCGGAGGTTGCTCGCCACCACCACCGGTGCGGCGACGTTGGCGTCCACGCGCCCCGACTCCGGCGCACGCCCCGCGACAGCCTCGATGCTCGGCGTCGGCGGACGGATGCGGTCGACGGCGGTGCGCGTGCCGGTTCCGAGGTGGAACAGCCGGTTGGAGGCGTAGTCCTCCAAGGCGGTGCGGCCCGGAACCCGGTCGTCGACGAGCACGTAGTCGACGACCGGCTGGGCGTCCTCGTCGACGCCGGTCTGGGCGTCGAGGACGAGCGTCCGGGTGCAGCCGGTGTCGCCGGCGCGGGTGTCCTCGCCGGCGCGGTAGACGTCGGCGCAGTCACCCGGCCGCGGACCCTCGACCGAGGTGACCACGAGCTCGCGACCGTCGACGGTGACCGTCCAGTCGGCCGGGAGCTCGGGCGACAGCGCCGGCGCACGGACGGGCTCGCTCAGACGCGCGACGACCCGGTGCGGTGTCACCAGCTGCGCATCGCGGAAGCGCGGTCGGGTGTAGTCGACGCGGAGCGGGGCGCTACGCAGGAGCATGCCGTCGACCGTGACCTCGAGCAGGACGTCGCGCACGGCCGCCGAGGCGGACACGGAGCGGTCAGGACAGGAGTAGTTGCGCCCTTCGGGGTCCGCGAACAGGCAGTCGAGAGTCAGCCGACCGTCCAGCTTGCCGCCGTCGACCCGGAGGTAGTCCCCGCCGCGCACCGGGTCGTCGGACGCACCCAGCACGCCGAGGTCGATCTTCTGGACACCGGCGGTGCTGCCGTCGCCGAGGATGCCCAGAAGCCGGGCACTCGTCGGCTGCTCGTCGGACGGCGCGGTGCCGGAGACGTCGATGGTCTGCCCGGCCTGCACCGCGGTGTTGCCGTCGGCGGAAGGCTCGATGCGGACCTCGGGGTCGCTCGCCGAGCTCGCCGCGCCACCGGGGACGACGAGCAGCGCAGCGGCGGCAGCCGCGGTCAGCGCGAGACGGCCGGCGCGTCGCGCGACCGGTCGTGCTCCTCGCATCTCGTCCTCCTGGCGTCCGGTCTCGGGGGCGGCCGGCCGACCCGTACAACGACGGTGAGGGCCGGAGGTGACTGCCCTCCGGCCCTCGCCGTCTACGTGCGGCTCTCCGTCACCCGAGGGTGTCGGCGAGCAGGTTGCCGGCGCGGTCCTCGTACCGGCTGCCGCTCTGGACGTAGTAGTCCATCCCGGTGAACCGGCTCGGGTCGCGCAGGGTCACCTCGAACGTCCGGCCGGTCTGCGTCCCGCCGCTCACCGAGTCGACGTTCACCGTGCGCACGGCGGTGCCGGTCTCCGTGTCGACCGTCTCACTGACGAACCAGTTGTCGGCGAAGTCCGAGCCGGTCACGATCTTGTCGGTGAAGGCGAGCGTGACGGTGCTTCCGTTGATCGAGCTGTTGCCCAGCGCCGGCGCGACCGTGTCGAGCACCACCGAGTAGCCGGTCGGGTCGCCGATGTTGCCCACGGAGCTGACGAACCGGGTGGTGTAGCTCTTCTGGCCGTCACCGGCGCTGACCGGGAAGGCGATGTCGCCGTTGTACGAGCTGGCCCCGAGCGGCGGAGCCGCCGTGAACTTCTTGCGGGCGACGACGGTGGTGCCCTCCAGGACCTCCAGCGTGTAGTTCTGCCGGATGCCGCTCACCGTGAGCCGCATGGCGTCCTCGCCGGCGACGTTGGTGTAGTAGCTGCCGTTGTCGGCGTCCTGGTAGGCGGCCTCGAAGCCTCCGGTCAGGGAACCGTCGCGGCGCTCGACCGAGACGAGGCCGGGGGCCTTCGGGATCAGGTTGGTGACCGTCTCGATGGTCTGGCGGAGGGCATCGTTGCCGGCACCGTCCTTCGCCGGGAACGTCGTGACGACGCGAGAGCCCGTCGGGTCGTACGTGACGCGCGGCGTCTGGTCGACCGCGAGCGGGTTGCGCAGCGTCAGCGTCCGAGCCCCGCTGTCGCGGGTCCGGCAGTCGCCGCCGTTGGCGTCCGCGACCGCAGTGACCTGGCCGGGCGTGCCGTCGAGCAGCCACATCCGCGGGTCGCAGCCGCCTGCGACGCCGGTCGCGTCGTCGAAGTCGACCTCGATCTTGTCGGCCTCGACGATGACGCCCGAGCCGATCATGGTCGGGATGGCGTTGTCGATGGTCGTCGCGGGCACGCCGTCGGTGCCGATGTTGCCCGCGGTGTCGCGGACCTCGGACTCGGCGATGAAGGAGGTTGCCGCCGGGTCCCACGTGGGCTTGGCGGAGCCGCTGAAGGTACGGGTCTCGTCGCCGTCGTTGCCGCTCACGGTCACGGGGACCTCGACCGGCTGACCGACGTTCGGCCGCAGGACGACCTTCAGGCTGTTCGCGGCGTAGTCACCGGCGTTGGTGAGCGTGCCGCTGACGGTGATCGTGTCGCCGTTCTTGACCGCGACCTGCTGGTCGCCGTCCCGGTCCTTCGGCAGGGCGACGGCGAGGTCCACGATCGGCGCCAGGTTGTCGATGACGACGTCGGCGAGCTTGTCGACCGGGTCGCTGTACGTCGCGAGGTTGTCGTCGGTGATCGTCGTCGAGGCGGTCGCCGGGAAGGCGCCGTCGCTGCCGGCGATCTCCTGGAAGCTCCAGGTCAGCGACCCGCTCGAACTGCCGCGGCCGAAGCTGCCGTCGCTCGTGGTGGCGCTGTTCGTACCGAACGTCAGCGTGCTGCTCAGCGAGTCCACCGCCGGCGTGCCGGACTTGGCGACCTTGGCCGAGAAGTCCCTGGCCGAGCCGGGACCCGACTTCACGCGGGTCGGCTGCAGGTCGGTGATGGAGAGAGCAGCCGGCGCCTGCACGGTGAACGTGTCGTTCTTGGTGGGCGCGACGGCGCTCTTGTCAGCCTTCTCGGCGCTGGCCGTGAAGACGGTGGAGCGGTCACTCGCGGCGGTGCCGAGCTGCACCGGCACCTGCGCGACGGCGGTGCCGCCGGCGGGCACGGTGATCGTCGTGGGGGACGCCGTGTCACCCGCAGCCGAGGTCAGGTTGGTCACGACCGAGAGGTCGGTCTTCGCGTAGTTCTTGACCTCCGTCCCGTACGTGATCGCCTGCCCGCTCGTACCGCTGCGGTCAGTCACGCCCTTGCTGCCGTCGCCGTTCGTCGGCGCGAGCGGCTTGAGCCCGGACTGCAGGATCTCCAGAACCTGGACCTTGGTCATGAGGTTGCCGGCAGCCGTGCTGGCGGACTTGAAGTTGTCACTCGACACCTGTACGCGGAAGTCGCCGAGCAGGTCGCGCGCCGACGGCGCGGCGACGTTGGCCGGGAACGTGATGTCGAGCGACTGCCCGGCACGCAGGCTGCAACCACGGTAGGTGAGGAACTGCGTCGTCGAGAGGTTGGTGGCCTTGGCGTCGGTGCAGCCGGCCGCCGTGCCCGTGCCCGACCCGAGCGTGACACCGGCCTCGCTGACCGGGAAGTTGATGCGGATGGCGTCGATCGTCTTGCCGACGAGGAGCGCCTCGTTGTTCGTCACCTTGATGGTGAACGACCGGTCGGCGCCCGGGTAGACGGCGCTTCCGGCGGTGAGCGCCGCGGTGCTCGCGGCCGACGCGAAGGCGGCAGTCGCGGGGAGTACCGCGACGGCGGTCGCGGCCGCTGCTGCGATCGCGAGGACTCGACGCTTCATCTTCTGCTCCTCGAACGGTGGGCCTGCGGGGGTGGGCCCGGTCGAGGAGTGGAGTTCGCCGCCTGCCCCCCTTCTCCTGCATCCGAGTTTCTGAAACTTCTAGCGGGCCACGAGCCGTCATACTTCTGCCACATTCGCCGGGCCCTGACGCCTGGCTGACCGGGCTCACTCCTGCTGGTGCAGCTGCCGCGCCGCCTCGGTCACCGACCCGGACAGCGACGGGTAGATCGAGAAGGTGTGCGAGAGCTGGTCGACCGTCAGCCCGTGCTGCACCGCCATCGACACCGGCAGGATCAGCTCGCTGGCGCCCGGCGCCACGACGACGCCGCCCAGGATGGTGCCCGTGCCGGGCCGGCAGAACAGCTTCACGAACCCGTCGGTGAGCCCGAGCATCTTGGCGCGCGCGTTCGTCGCGAGCGGCAGCCGCACGACGTGCGCGCCGAGCGTGCCCTCCTCGACCTGCGTCTGCGTGATGCCGACCGAGGCGACCTGCGGGTCGGTGAAGACGTTCGCGGCCACCGTGCCGAGCCGCAGCGGCGCGACCGCCTCGCCGAGCGCGTGCCACATCGCGATCCGGCCCTGCATCGCGGCGACGGAGGCGAGCATCAGCACGCCGGTGCAGTCGCCGGCGGCGTAGATGCCAGGGACCGTGGTGCGCGAGACGCGGTCGACCTGGACGAAGCCACCGTCGGTGAGCGCGACACCGGCCTCCTCGAGGCCGAGGCCCTGAGTGTTGGGCACCGACCCCACCGTCATGAGCGCGTGCGAGCCGGAGACCTCGCTGCCGTCGGTGAGCCGCACGCAGACTCCGTCGTCACGCCGCTGGACCGACGCCGCACGACCCCGCCGCACCTGCATGCCGCGGCGCTGGAACACGCCCTCGAGCAGCTCGGCGGCGTCGCGGTCCTCCCCCGGCAGCACGCGGTCGCGGCTGGACACCAGCGTCACCCGGCAGCCCATCGCGAGGTAGGCGTTCGCGAACTCGGCACCGGTGACGCCGGAGCCGACGACGACCAGGTGCTCGGGCAGCTCGGGCAGGTCGTAGAGCTGGCGCCAGTCGAGGACGCGCTCGCCGTCGGGCTCGGCGCCCGGCACCACGCGCGGGTGCGCCCCGGTGGCCAGCAGGACGACGTCGGCCTCGACGTGCTCGTCACCGCCGTCGTGCAGCGCGACGTCGACCTCGCCGGCACCCCGCAGGCACGCCGCACCGTGCAGCACGCGCACGCCCTCGCGGCCGAGCCGGGCGGTGATGTCGGCGGACTGGGCCAGCGCCAGCGACTTCACCCGCGCGTGCACCTCGTCGACGGCGGCGAAGACCCGGCCTTCCGAGCAGACGCCGACGGCCTCGGCGTCGTCGAGGTGGTCGAGGAACTCACTGGTGGCGATGAAGGTCTTGGACGGCACGCAGTCCGACAGCACGCACTGGCCGCCGACGCCGTCGCGCTCGACGAGCGTGACCTCGGCGTCGTGCTGGACCGCGACCAGCGCCGCCTCGTATCCGGCCGGCCCTCCTCCGACGATGGCGATGCGCGTCATCGGGCCATCCTCGCGCATGCTGTGGGCGCCTGAGCCGTCAGTACGCTCGCGGCCATGGCGCTCTACGCGGCGTACGGGAGCAACCTCGACCCGGCGCAGATGCTGCAGCGCTGCCCCCACTCCCCCGCCGCCGGAACCGGCTGGCTCGAGGGCTGGCGGCTCACCTTCGGCGCCGAGGACCTCGGGTGGGAGGGCTCGTTGGCGACGCTGGTCGAGTCGCCCGGCGACCGGGTGTTCGTCGGCCTCTACGACCTCACCGACGCCGATGCCGACAACCTCGACGCATGGGAGGGCGCCGACACCGGGCTCTACCGCAAGCTCCGGGTGCGGGTCGCCACCCTCGACGGCGAGGTGCTCGCGTGGGTGTACGTGCTCGACGGCTACGAGGGCGGGCTGCCGTCGGCCCGCTACCTCGGCGTCCTCGCCGACGCCGCGCAGGCCGCGGGCGCGCCGGACGACTACGTGGCCGAGCTGCGCAGCCGGCCCTGCCGGTCGATCGGGGACTGAGCTCAGCCGGCCTGCAGCGCCCCGACGGCGACCGCGGTCATGACGCGCACCCCGGCGGGCAGCGAGTCCTCGTCGACGTCGAAATGCCCCTGGTGCAGGTCGTACGCCGTCGCCCGCCCGGGAGCCTTGACCCCGAGCCGGCCGAGCGCGCCGGGCACCTGCTCGAGGCACCAGGCGAAGTCCTCGCCGCCGAGCGACTGCGTCGTCGGGACGGCCGCGCCGGTGCCGAGGGCCGCCCGCACCGCCGCCGCCATGAGCGCGGTGGCCGACTGGTCGTTGACGACGGGCGGCACGCCGCGGTTGTAGGTCACGTGCGCGCGGGCGCCGTACGGCGAGACCAGGTTGTCGACGAGGCGGTGCACCATGTCCGGCGCGCCGTGCCAGGCGTCCTTGTCGAGCATCCGCAGCGTGCCGTGCAGCAAGCCCTCGCGCGGGATGGCGTTGGGCGCGGTGCCGGCGGAGACGTGCCCCCACACCAGGCACAGCCCGGCCCGCGGGTCGACCAGGCGCGAGAGGGCGTCGGGCAGCCCGGTGGCCACGGTGGCGAGGGCGTGCACGAGGTCGACGGTGTTGTGCGGCCGCGACGTGTGGCCGCCCGGGCCGGTCAGCCGGACCTCGATGTGGTCGGACGCCGCCGTGATCGGCCCGCTGCGCAGGCCGATGCGCCCGACCTCCAGCGCCGGGTCGCAGTGCAGCGCGAACGCCGACGTGACGCCGTCGAGCAGGCCCTCGGCGACGACGTCGAGCGCGCCACCGGGCATCAGCTCCTCGGCGTGCTGGAACAGCAGCCGCACTCGCCCGGGCAGCTCGTCGGCCGCCGCCGCGAGCGCGAGCCCCGTGCCGAGCAGCACGGCGGTGTGCACGTCGTGCCCGCACGCGTGGCAGACGCCGGGGACCGTCGACCGGTACGGGACGTCCTTCTCGTCCGGCAGCGGCAGCGCGTCGATGTCGGCACGCAGCACGACGGTCGGGCCGTCGCCGGTGCCGACGTCGCACACCGCGCCGGTCCCGCCGGCGAGGGGCCGCGGCTTCAGCCCGGCGTCGGCCAGCTGCTCGCACAGGTACTCGGTGGTGCGGTGCTCCTGGCGGCCGAGCTCCGGGTGCGCGTGCAGCCAGCGGCGGGCCGCGACCAGCTCGCCACTGTGCTCGGCCAGCCAGCGTTCGGCGAGAGCCGTGCCGGTCAGACCCCCTGACATCACACGGCTCCCGGAGCGCCCTGGCCGGGCGCCGGTGGCCGGAGGACGACCGGCTCGTCGTGCTCGAACTCCTCGACGAGCGCGTCGACGACGGCGGTCAGGTCCCCACCGCTGGCCGCTGCGACGGCGCGCTGCCGCTCGTACGACGCACCGCCGTCGACGACGTCCTGCACGTGCTGCAGCTGCTCGAGGCAGCCGAGCCGCTCCGCCGTCGGGCTGAGGTCCTGCACGAGCTCCAGCAGCGCCTGCCGCACGGGCACCAGCTTGTGGTCCTCACCGGTGATGATCTCGGCGTCCATGCCGTACCGGCCGGCCCGCCACTTGTTCTCGCGGACCACCCAGCTCTTCGGGCGCGGCAGCGTGTACCCCTTGTCGACCTCCCGGTCGAACATGTCGACCAGGCACTGGGACATCGCTGCGACGGCGCCCACCTCCTTCAGCGTCGGCAGGCCGTCGCAGATCCGGAGTTCGACGGTCCCGAAGTCGGGGTGCGGCCGGATGTCCCACCACACCTCCTTGATGGAGGCGATGGCCTTGGTCTTGAGCAGCGTCTCCATGTACCGCTCGAACTCGTCCCAGTCGTCGAGCACGAACGGCAGCCCGGCGGTCGGCAGCCCCTCGAAGACCTTCGAGCGCGCCGACGCGAGCCCCGTGTCGCTCCCCTGCCAGAACGGCGAGGACGCCGACAGCGCGAGGAAGTGCGGCACGTACGCGGTGAGCGCGTTGACGAAGTGCACGGCCTTGTCAGGGTCGCGCACACCGACGTGGACGTGCACACCGAAGATCTGCAGGCGCCGGGCCAGCCACTGCATGTCGTCGACGAGCTTCCGGTAGCGCTCTCCCGGGCTGATCCGCTGGGTCCGCCAGTCGGTGAACGGGTGGGTGCCCGAGCACATCATCGCCAGGCCGCGCTCCTGCACCGGCCCGGCGAGCTCGTCCACCGTTCGCGCGAGGTCGGCCAGCGCGTCGGGCACGGTGGAGCAGATCCCGGTGATGACCTCGATGGTCGACTCGAACAGCTCGTGCTTGGCGAACGGGTGCTCCGACGCCCCCTCCGGCACGATCCCCGGCAGCAGCTCCGACGCACCGCTCGCGAGCTCTCGCGACTCGCGGTCGACGAGCATGAGCTCCCACTCGATGCCGAGCGTGCACCGCTCCGAGGCGTTGAAGGGGATCTGCACGGCCGGACCCTACCCAGCGTGGTGCCCGTCGCCCGCGCCGGCGACCCCCGCTGCCCCACGCCGGCGACCCCCTCTGCCCCGGGTGATCACCAGGAGCGCCACGCCGACGAGCCGCGGTGCGCGCCGGCGTGGCGTTCCTGCTGATCAAGGCGGGTGAGGGCGCTAGGAGGGTGGTGGCGCTAGAAGAACTCCTGCGGGGTGTACACGCCCCAGACCTCGCGCAGCGCGTTGCACACCTCGCCGACGGTCGCCCGCTCGCGCAGCGCGTCCTTCAGCGGGAACAGCACGTTGTCGTCACCGGCCGCGGCCTTCTTCAACGCCTCCAGGTGCCGCTGCACGGCGTCGTTGTCGCGCTCGGCCCGCAGCGCCGCCAGGCGCTGTCTCTGGTCGGCCTCGATCGAGGGGTCGACGCGCAGCGGCTCGTAGCGCTCCTCAGTCTCGGACCGGAACCGGTTCAGCCCGACGACGATGCGCTCGCCGCTGTCGATGCCCTTGGCGATCTCGTACGCGGACCGCTCGATCTCGGTCTTTTGGAAGCCCTTCTCGATGGCCGCCACCGCGCCGCCGAGGTCGGCGACCCTCGCCATCAGCTCGCGCGCGCCCTTCTCGACCTCGTCGGTCATCGACTCGACGACGTAGGACCCGGCGAACGGGTCGACGGTGGCGGTGACGTCGGTCTCGTAGGCGAGCACCTGCTGCGTGCGCAGCGCGAGCGTCGCCGCCTTGACGGTCGGGAGCGCGATGGCCTCGTCGTAGGAGTTGGTATGGAGCGACTGCGTGCCGCCGAGCACGGCGGCCAGGCCCTGCACCGTCACCCGGATCAGGTTGACCTCGGGCTGCTGGGCGGTGAGCTGCACCCCGGCGGTCTGGGTGTGGAAGCGCAGCATCATCGACTTGGGGTTCTTCGCGCCGAACTCGTCGCGCATGATCTGCGCCCACAGCCGCCGGGCGGCCCGGAACTTCGCGACCTCCTCGAGCAGCGTCGTGCGGGAGACGAAGAAGAAGGCCAGCCGCGGCGCGAAGTCGTCGACGTCGAGGCCGGCGTCGACCGCCGCCTTCACGTACTCGACGCCGTTGGCGAGCGTGAACGCGACCTCCTCGACGGGCGTCGCCCCCGCCTCGGCCATGTGGTAGCCGGAGATCGAGATGGTGTTCCAGCGCGGCAGCTCGGTCTTGCAGTACTCGAAGATGTTGGTGACGAACCGCAGCGAGTGCTTCGGCGGGTAGATGTACGTCCCGCGGGCGATGTACTCCTTCAGCACGTCGTTCTGGATCGTCCCGGTGATCTTCTCCTTCGGGACGCCCTGCTCCTCGGCGACGAGCTGGTACATGAGCAGGAGCACGGCGGCCGGCGCGTTAATCGTCATCGACGTGGAGACGTCGCCGAGCGGGATGCCGTCGAACAGCAGCCGCATGTCGTCGA
>JBKHYE010000184.1:0-8539 GCA_046565705.1 Actinomycetes bacterium | reverse complement strand
GCGGGGCCAGCGGACTGTGGCCGCTCGGTCAGGTCGGCCGCGGGTAGTGCCGGAGGCACGGCGTCCGACCCCCGGGGCGCCCCCGGCTCCAGGAGGAACCCGATGCTCCGCTCCCTCATGAACGGCGTGCTCCGCTCCCGCACCGGCGCCGGCGCCGGCTACCGCCGCCGCGGTCACACCGGCGGGTACGGCGGCGGCGGGTACGGCGGCGGCTACGGCGGCGGCTACGGCGGTCGCGGCGGCGGTCGTGGCGGCGGTCGCAACGCGATGATGAGCGCCGGCCTGGGCATGCTCGCCAGCCGGTTCATGCGGCGGCGCTGAGTCCGGCGCTGAATCAGGAACGCAGGTAGTCGAGGAAGCGGGCCCGCAGCAGCGGCTCGTCATCGCCCAGTGGTGCCTTGCCCATCAGCTCGCGCACCAGGGCGACGGCCTCGGCGATCGAGCCGGTGATGGCGCCGGACGAGCCGTCCTCGCCGGCGATCGCGTGCGCGTGCCGGAGGTGCTTCGCGACGTCCCAGAAGAAGCCGATGTCGTGCGCCTTCTCGGCCTTCTCGAACGCCCGCCTGCGCAGCTCCTCGGTCGACAGGCTGTCGAGGTCGGGGGCGGTCACGGCGACGACCCTAGTCCGGTCCGACGCCCGAGCTGTCCTCCGGTGGCCTGGGCACCCGGCAGGCCCGCTCGAGCAGCAGCGCCGCGACGACGAGGCCGGCTGCCGCCAGCGCCGACAGCCCGCTGACGACGACGTCGTCGCGCGCGGCCGACAGCACGTCGGTGCGCGGCACGGTCCAGAGGAACAGCCCGGCGTAGGCGCCGAGCAGGAGCGCGCCGGTCATCGACGACGCCTTGGCCAGCACCGCCGCCCGGGCGATCTGCAACGGGTGCAGCGGTCGGCGCGGCGGCTGGCCGTCACGCCCGGGCCGATGCATGACGCGGTCGCGCACCACCTTGGCAAGCGCGAGCTCGACGACCGCCACGAGCAGCAGCGAGACCGGCGCGCCGGCCGGCAGCTCGGGGACCGAGCCGTACGCGGTGTCGGCGACGAGGTACGCCAGCGCACCGGTCATCAGCGCGACGACGACGAGCAGGCCCGGCCGGGTCGGGTTCACCGCAGCACTCCGTCGTGCGGCCGGACGCCGCGGCGGTCGACGCCGTCGAGCAGTTCCCGCACCGGTCCGTGCCCCGGCAGGACGGCGTCGGGCTGGACGTCGGCCCACGGGACGAGCACGAACGCGCGCTCGTGCGCCCGCGGGTGCGGGAGCTCCAGCCCGGTCGGCACCGGCGGCGGCGCGTCGACGACGTCGACGTCGAGCGTGCGCGGACCCCATCGGACGTCCCGGGTCCGGCCGGCCCGGCTCTCGGCCTGCCGGGCGCAGTCCCACGCCTGTGCGGCCGTCAGCTCGCACAGCACGACGGCGTTGAGGAAGGCGTCCTGCTCGACGCCGCCGACCGGCTCGCTCTCGTAGACCGGCGACACGGCGTGCGGCTGCAGCACCTCGACGGCCAGCCGGAGGTGCTCGAGCCGGTCGCCGACGTTGCTCCCCAGCGCCACGACCGCGGTCATGCGGGCTCCCCGCGGCGGCGTGAGCCCAGCGGGCGGCGTCGTGGGGTGAGCGTCACGGCCGTCTCACGGTGACGCTGACGTCGTCGACCGTCACGCCCAGCGGCGCCGCCGGCTTGTGCACCGTGACGACGGCCGACCGCACCGCGGGGTCGGCCAGGCAGACGTCGGCGAGCCGGGTCGCCAGGGTCTCGAGCAGCTGTACGGGGTCGCCGGCCACGACGTCGGCGAGCGCCGTCGAGAGCGCGCCGTAGTCGGCGGTCAGGCTCAGGTCGTCGGTGGTCGCCGCCTCCCGCACGTCGACCGACAGCTCGACGTCGACGACGAACTCCTGCCCGTCGCGGCGCTCCTGCTCGAGCACGCCGTGGCGGCCGTGCACGCGCAGCCCGGTGATGCGCACCGTGTCAGCCATCGCCGCTGCTTCCCGCCGTGCCGCCTGCTCGGTCCAGCGCCGCGACGACGCGCACGGCGTCGGCGCTCGGCGCGACGTCGTGCACGCGGACCGCCCACGCGCCGGCCTGCGCCGCCACGACCGTGATGGCGGCGGTGGCCGCGTCGCGCTCCGCGGGCGGGCGCGGCGTGCCGTCCGGCGTCGCGAGCAGCGCGCCGAGGAAGGCCTTGCGCGAGGCGCCGACGAGCAGCGGGCAGCCGATCCCGGTGAGGTCGTCGAGCCGGCGCAGCAGCGCCCAGTTGTGCTCGGCCGTCTTCGCGAAGCCGAGGCCCGGGTCGAGCAGGACCCGCTGCAGGTCGACGCCGGCGGCCTCGGCGGCGTCGAGCCGCTCGCGCAGCTCGGCGCAGACCTCGGCGACCACGTCGTCGTAGCGCGCGAGCTGCTGCATGCCGGCACTGTCGCCGCGGCGGTGCATGACCACGAGCGGCACCTCTGCCTCGGCGACCAGCGGCAGCATCGCCGCATCGGCCGACCCGCCGCTGACGTCGTTGACGAGCTGCGCCCCGGCGTCGAGCGCCGCCGCGGCGACGCCGGCCCGGGTGGTGTCGATCGACACGACCGCGCCCGCGGCTGCGAGGTCCTGCACCACCGGCAGCACGCGCCGCAGCTCCTCCTCCTCGGCGACCCGCGCGGCGCCCGGCCGGGTCGACTCCCCGCCGACGTCGACGAGGTCGGCGCCGGCCTGCAGGGCACGCAGCCCGGCTCGCACGGCGTCGTCGGCGTCGAAGGTCTGGCCGCCGTCGCTGAACGAGTCGGGCGTGACGTTGACGACGGCCATGACGCGAGTGCGCTCGAGCCCCGGGAACCCGCGCAGCGGCGTCGGCCTCACCGCGCCCTGCCCAGGATGAGGCTCATCGCCTCGGCGCGCGTCACCGCCGAGTCCTTGAGCGCGCCGCGCACGGCGCTGGTCACGGTGCGGGCACCCGGCTTGCGGACGCCGCGCACGGTCATGCACAGGTGCTCCGCCTCGACCACGACGATGACGCCGCGCGGCTCGAGCCGCGACACCAGCGCGTCGGCCACCTGCGCCGTGAGCCGTTCCTGCACCGACGGCCGGCGGGCGTACAGGTCGACCAGCCGGGCGAGCTTCGACAGCCCGGTGATCTGGCCGCGGGTGTTCGGGATGTAGCCGACCGCCGCCGTGCCGGTCCACGGCACGAGGTGGTGCTCGCAGAAGCTCGTGACCGCGATGTCCTTCACGATGACCAGCTCGTCGTGGTTCTCGTCGAAGAACGGCACGACGATCTCGGCCGGGTCGGTGTGCAGGCCCTCGAAGACCTCGGCGTACATGCGCGCGACACGGGCGGGCGTCTCGCGAAGCCCGTCGCGGTCAGGGTCCTCCCCGACCGCGGCGAGCAGCTCGCGCACGGCCGCCTCGACGCGCGCGGCGTCGAAGCCGCGAGCCGGGTCGGGCACGGCGGCGCCCGCGGTCAGGACGCCGGGTCGCTGCCGGGGGCGCGACGGCGACGGCCCGCGGCCTGCGACGGCGTCGTCGTGCGCGACGCGCTGCCGCCGGAGGTGCGTGAGCCGCTGCTCGTGCGCGACGTGCTGCCGCTCGTGCGCGCCGACGGCGCGCGGCGACCGGCGGACGGCGCAGCCGAGCCCCCGTTGGCCGGCACGCCGCCGTTGCCCGACCCGTTGCCCTTGGGCGCGGTGCGGCGCGTCGTGGTGCGGCGGCCCGTGCCGCTGCGGCCGCGAGCGAGGTCCTCGAGGTCGGACGGGCCGAGCACCGACAGCTCGGCCGGCGTCAGCACCGGCGGCCGGTCCTGCAGCGGGCGCTTGCCGAGCGCGGTCTGCGGCTCGCGGGTGGGGCGCTTGCGCACCGGCGCGAAGACCTCGAGCACCTCCTCCTTCGACAGCGACTCCTTGTCGAGCAGGCGCAGCACCATCTCGTCGAGGACGTCGCGGTACTCGACGAGGATCTCCCACGCCTCGTGGTGCGCGCTCTCGACGAGGGCGCGGACCTCTTCGTCGACGAGGGCGGCGATCTGCTCGGAGTAGTCGCGCACGTGGCCCATGTCCTTGCCCAGGAACACCTCGCCCTGGCTCTGGCCCACCCGCACCGCGCCGAGCTTCTCGCTCATGCCGTACTGCGTGACCATGGCGCGCGCCGTCGCCGTCGCCTTCTCGATGTCGTTGCTGGCGCCGGTCGTGTAGTCGTGGAAGACGATCTCCTCGGCCGCCCGGCCGCCCATCGCGTAGGCGAGCATGTCGAGCAGCTCGGCCCGCGTCTGGGAGTACCTGTCCTCCTCCGGCAGCACCATCGTGTAGCCGAGGGCGCGGCCGCGCGGGAGGATCGTGACCTTGTGCACCGGGTCGGTGTTCGGGAGCGCGTGCGCGACGAGGGCGTGCCCGGCCTCGTGGTAGGCCGTGACCTTCTTCTCCTTGTCGCTCATGAGCCGGCTGCGCCGCTGCGGGCCGGCCATGACACGGTCGATCGACTCCTCGAGCGTCTCGAGCGTGATGGTCTTCTTGCCGGTGCGGGCGGTCAGCAGCGCCGCCTCGTTCACGACGTTGGCGAGGTCGGCACCGGTGAAGCCGGGGGTGCGGCGGGCGATGACCGACAGGTCGACGCCGGGCGCGACGGGCTTGCCCTTGGCGTGCACCTCGAGGATCTGCCGGCGGCCCTGCATGTCGGGCCGGTCGACGGCGATCTGCCGGTCGAAGCGGCCGGGGCGCAGCAGCGCCGGGTCGAGGATGTCGGGCCGGTTCGTCGCCGCGATGAGGATGACGCCACCCTTGACGTCGAAGCCGTCCATCTCGACGAGCATCTGGTTGAGGGTCTGCTCGCGCTCGTCGTGGCCGCCGCCCATGCCGGCGCCGCGGTGCCGGCCGACGGCGTCGATCTCGTCGATGAAGATGATCGCCGGGGCGTTGTTCTTGGCCTGCTCGAACAGGTCGCGCACGCGGCTGGCGCCCACACCGACGAACATCTCGACGAAGTCGGAGCCGGAGATCGAGTAGAAGGGCACGCCCGCCTCGCCGGCGACGGCGCGGGCGAGCAGCGTCTTGCCGGTGCCGGGCGGGCCGTAGAGCAGCACGCCCTTGGGGATCTCGGCGCCGACCTGCTGGAACTTGACCGGCTCCTGCAGGAACTCCTTGATCTCGTGGAGCTCCTCGATCGCCTCGTCGGCGCCGGCGACGTCGGCGAACGTCGTCTTCGGGGTGTCCTTGCTGACGAGCTTGGCCTTGCTCTTGCCGAACTGCATGACGCGGCTGCCGCCGCCCTGCATCTGGCTGAAGAAGTAGATGAGCAGACCGAAGATGATCAGCAGCGGCAGGAAGCTGATGAGGATCGAGACGAGCAGGCTCTGCTCGTTGACCTTGACGTCGTAGGGGATCTCGGCGGCGTCGAGGGCGTCGGCGAACTGCCGACCCTGGTCGGCGAGGAAGCTGGCCTCGATCTTGGACGCGTCGTTGATCTCGCGACCGTCACGCAGCTCGAGCTGGACCTTCTGCTCCTTGTCGAGCAGCAGCACCGGGTTCTCGCGGTCGGCCTTGACGTCGCCCGCGGCGATCGCCTCGAGCACCGTCGACGTCTCGGCCGGCTCGTACTCCTCACCGCGCGAGGTGTTGACCAGGACGAGCAGGACGAGCAGACCGAGCGTCAGGTACAGGAACGGCCCACGGGTGAAGCGCTTGAGGTTCATCGACGCGGGGCGGACGGCCCCGTCCCTCCTGGTGACGGCCCCGTCTCGGGGAACGGAGATCGGCTCACGACGGTACACCGGGCAGGGTGGCCCGGCTGTCGTTCCAACGGGTGCCGGGCGGCCGGCGTTCCGCGCGCTCCGCTGACGTGACGGAGCCCTCCCGGCGGCTGCCGGCGTCGGCGGGGCCGCAGCGGCCCCTCCGCCGCGGACGGGTGGAGCCCTCCCGACGGTTCCCGCGTGCGGGAAGTCCGTCAGGAGGGCTCCGGCGGGCGATCGGGCGCGGCGCGGTCAGCCGATGACGGCGAGCACGGTCACCGCCGCGAGCGCCAGCGCGCCGAGCGCCGCGCCGGCCGCCGCCGTGCCGGGCACCCGGCCGGTGACGTCGCGCGCCACCAGGGCGCACGCGATCGCGCCGATGGCGATGGGCGCCGAGATGCCGAGCCAGAAGACGACGAAGCTCAGCGCGGCGAGCACCCCGAGGACCAGGGCGCGGCGAGCGGCGTCGCCCCGCGCAGCCGTGCGGACGACGACGCCGAACACGACCGCCGTCGCGACGACGCTGAAGGCCACCACGAACAGGAAGTCGCTCCACCCGTGGTCCTTCTCGCTGTTGCCGGTCACGTCCCAGAACGTGCCGACGGCGTTCAGCACCACGGCGGTGCCGAGCGCCAGCGCGGCGAGCAGCGGGGTGCGGGAGGGCGTGTCGGTGCCGGCGTCGGACGGCGTCGGCGCGGTGGGTGCGGTCGTCATGGGGTCCCCCGTGGGTGAGCGGCGGCGTCGGTCGCCGTCCGGTGCCAGGGACCCTGCCGACGGCACGGGTGGCGCGGAAGGTGCCGGCGTCCCGACCCGACCGGGACGGTCTCCCGGCCGGGCCGGGACGGCGATCCCCTGACACGGGGACGTGCGGCGGCCACACTTCCGGGCCAGGAGGTGGGTGCCGTGCCCGACTCGAGGACGACCTGGTTGCGCCGTGGTGGGCTTGCGCTCTTCCTGCTGACCGCGGCGCTCGTCGCCGTCGCGGTGGGTCTCGACACGGGCATCGACGACGGCGCGCTCGACCGCGGGCTCGTCTGGGCAGGCTCGTTCATCGCCGTCGTCGGCGTGCTCGTCACCTGGGCGCGACCCCGCAACGCCGTCGGGTGGCTCCTGCAGGCGACCGCGCTGGCGGGCGCCGGGTGCAACGCCGGCCAGGTCTACGGCGAGCGGGCGCTGGTCGTCGGCGACCTCGAGCTCCCGGCGGCGACCGCCGTGCTGTCGCTGACCGCCCCGCTGTGGATCTGGTCGCTCGTCCTGCCGGTCACGCTGCTGCTGGTCAGGTACCCGCGCGGCCGGCTCGAGTCCGCGTGGGCGCGCCGCCTGCACGCCGCGTCACTGACCGGGCTGCTGCTCGTGACGGCCGCCTACTCGGGCAGCGTCGAGTCGGTCACCGACGTCGCACCCGGCCACGCCCCGCCGGTCGTACTCCCCGACCCGGTCGCCGTCGGGCTGTTCGTCGTCGGTGCGGCGCTGTTCCTGCCGTCGTTGCTCGGGATCGTCGTGCACGCCGTCGGCCGCATGCTGCGGGCCGGCCACCCGGAGCGGCAGCAGCTCGCGCTGCTGTTCACGGCGGCCGTCGCCGCCGCCGTCGCCATCTTCTTCGAGGTGCCGTACGCCGGGTCGGTCGCCTACCCCGGCATCGCGGTGGCTGTGGCGGTCGGCGTGCTCCGCTACGACCTGCTCGGCATCGACGTCGTCGTCCGGCGGACGCTGCTCTACGCACCGCTGACGGCACTGGTGCTGGTCGTCTTCGTCGCCGTGACCGCCGGTCTGACCGCCGTCGTGCCGGACGGCCGGGCGCCGGAGTTCGTCGCGGCCAGCGTCATCGCGGTCGGCCTCGTGCCGGCGCGCGACCGGCTGCAGCGTCTCGTCGACCGGCTCGTCTACGGCGACCGGCGCGACCCGTGGGCGGCGCTGCAGCGGCTGGGCACCCCGGTCGGCGGCACTCCCGACACGGGACTGCTCCCCGCGGTCGCGGCGGCGCTCGCCGACAGCCTCCGGGTCCCGGGCGTCGTCGTCCGCGACGCCGACGGCGCGCCGGCCGCCACCGTCGGCGAGGTAACCGACGACGCGCTCGTGCGGCCGCTGCTGGTCGGGGGCGAGCCGGCCGGCGCGGTCGTCGTCGCCCTGCGTCGCGGCGAGGAGCGCTTCCCCGACGCCGACGTCCGGCTGCTCGACGCGGTGGCGCCGCTGGTCGCGGTCGTGCTGCGCACCGTGCGGCTCACCGACCAGCTCCGGGCGGAGCGGGCGCGCGTCGTCGACGCCGCAGCGGCTGAGCGTGACCGGCTGCGACGCGAGCTGCACGACGGCCTCGGCCCGTCGCTCACCGGCGTCGGGCTGGGCCTCGAGGCGCTCGAGAGCCGCACCGGCACGTCGCCGCTGACCGAGCGGCTGCGCATGGAGGTGGCCGCTGCCATCGACGAGGTGCGCCGGATCCTGGACGACCTGCGGCCCGGGGCGCTCGACGAGCTCGGGCTCGTCGGCGCGCTGCGCCGGCGCGCGGAGCAGCTCGCCGCCGCGGGCGTCCGCGTCGAGGTCGAGGGCCCGACCGGTCCGCTGGTCGTGCCGCCGGAGGTCGAGGCCGCCGCCTACCGGATCGCGGACGAGGCGCTCGCGAACGTCGTCCGGCACGCCCACGCGACGCGGTGCTCGGTGCGGGTCGAGCTGAACGGCGGCCTGCGCGTCGCCGTCACCGACGACGGCAGCGGCATCCCGCAGCAGCGGGAGGGCGGCGTCGGGCTCCCGTCGATGCGCACCCGCGCCGAGCAGCTGGGTGGGCGCTTCTCGGCCGAGCAGACCGGCAGCGGCACGTCCGTGGTCGTCGAGCTCCCGCTGCCGGTGACG
>JBKHYE010000183.1:0-16321 GCA_046565705.1 Actinomycetes bacterium | reverse complement strand
TGCGCGGACCGAGCGGATGCACGCCTTCGCCTCGCCCGGCGAGGTGGAGGACGTGCTGCGGTCGCTGCAGCCGCACACCGTGGAGCACGGCGTCGGCACCGCCGTGCGGGTCGAGGTGCAGGCGGGGCACCCGGTCCGCTCGTTCCCACGCTCCGCGTAGCGTCCGGACCGTGGAGCTGACGCCGGAGGAGGGCCGCGTGCTCGGCTGCCTCGTCGAGAAGCAGCTGACGACGCCGGCGCACTACCCGCTGACCGACAACGCGCTCATCGCGGCGTGCAACCAGGCCACCAGCCGCGACCCCGTCGTGCAGTACGACCTCACCACCGTGCGCGTCGCCGTGCGCAGCCTGCGCGAACAGGGGCTCGTGCGCACCGTGCACCGCAGCGGCGAGCGCAGCGACAAGCACCAGCACGAGCTGCCGACCGCGCTCGACCTGTCGCCGGCGCAGGTGGCGGTGCTCGCCGTCCTGCTGCTGCGGGGTCCGCAGACCCCGGCCGAGCTGCGTGCGCGGACCGAGCGGATGCACGCCTTCGCCTCGCCCGGCGAGGTGGAGGACGTGCTGCGGTCGCTGGCCGACCGCGACCCGCCGCTCGTCACGCGGCTGGAGCGCCGGCCCGGCCGTCGGGAGGACCGGTACGCCGAGACGCTGGTCGGCGTGCCGGCGACGGCCGGCCCGACGGTCGCCGCGCAGGCGCCCTCGGACGTGCAGACGGCTGTACCGCTGGACGACGTCGTGGTCGACGACGCGCCTCGCCCCACCCTGGAGTCCCTGGCGGCCGAGCTCGCCGGGCTGCGCTCGGACGTCGACGCCCTGCGCGCCGAGCTCGCCGACCTCCGCGGACGGGCCTCGTCCCCTGCCCCGTGACCGCCACTTCCCTCACGGTGTCGTGCGAGAAGGCGCCCGGAACGGCGTCGTTCTCACGACACGGTGAGGGATGTGGCGTCTCCGTGCTCGGCAGTGACGGTGCGACCATCGCGCCATGACGTCGTTCGTGTCGCACACCACCGTCGACTGCACCGACGCGTACTTGCTGTCGCGCTGGTGGCAGGCGGTGCTCGACGACGTCGAGGACCCCGACGACCCAACGAGCCCGGCCACGACGGGTGCCTCATCAGGTCGCGCGACGGCCACCACGATGTGCTGTTCATCGAGGTGCCGAGCCGAAGCAGGTGAAGAACCGCGTGCACGTCGACCTGCGGCCGCGCGACGGCTCGCGCGACGACGAGCTCGCCCGGCTCCTCTCACTCGGCGCCACGTCGCTCGACGACCGACGCAACGCCGACGGCACCGGCTGGGCGGTGCTCGCCGACCCTGAGGGCAACGAGTTCTGCATCCTGCGCAGTGAGGCGGAGGTCGCCGCCGCGAGGGCCGGCTCGGGCGGGGGCTGACGGCACGACGACGTCAGGGCTCGGGTCCAACGCCTCTGGTGCGGAGTTGCGCGCGAGGAGCGTCAGGGGTGCGTGGGGGACTTCCCCCGATGTCCGCGGCACGCGTCTGCGGCACGCTCGCAAGAGGCACGCGCGGAAGGAGGACACCGTGAAGGACGTGCACACCACCTTGGCGAACCAGGGGCTCGTCCGGCCGCGGCAGGGCCGGGTGCTCGCCGGCGTGTGCGCCGGGCTCGGTCGGCGGTTCGGTCTCACACCGTGGACGGCCCGGCTGCTGTTCGTGCTCGTGCTGCTCGTCGTCCCGGGCAGTCAGCTGCTCGTCTATCCCGTCCTGTGGCTGCTGATGCCCGACGAGGAGCAGCCGGCCTGGACCAGCGCCGTCCGACCGCCGAGCTGACGCGGCGCCCCTATCCGCAGCGACGACACCGACGGCACCGTGCCGCGCCTGACTACTCGAGCGGCTGCGCCGGCACCCGGTCCTGACGCGCCGTCAGCGTGACGCCGGCGCTCGCGGCCGTGACCAGCAGCAGCGCCACGACCTCGCGCACGTCGAGCACCTGTGAGAGGACCAGGAAGCCCGCGACCGCGGCTGCCGCCGGCTCGAGCGACATGAGGACGCCGAACACCCGCGTCGGGATCCGGCGCAGCGCAGCGAGCTCCGCTCCGTAAGGAACGACCGACGACAGCAGGGCGACCGCGAGCCCGCCCACGAGCAGCGCGGGCTCGTCGACGACGGCCGACGCGCCGCTCGCTCCGAACGGCAGGACGACGAGCGTCGACACCAGCAGGGCCACGGCGAGGCCGCTCGTCCCGGGCAGCAGCGCACCCACGCGCGCGCTCGCGAGGATGTAGCCCGCCCAGCACAGGCCGGCGAGGAAGGCGAGCAGCAGCCCGCCGAGCGGTGCCGACCCGCCGTCGAGCCCGAGCAGGGCGACGCCGGCACCGGCGAGCAGCACCCACATGACGTCGCGCCAGCGGCGCGTCTGGGCCAGCGCCAGCAGCAGCGGCCCGGTGAACTCCACCGTCACGGCGATGCCGAGCGGCACCGTCTGGATCGACAGGTAGAAGACGGTGTTCATCACGCCCAGCGCGAGGCCGAGCAGCGCCGCGGCGCCGAGCGCCTGTCGCGACCAGCGCCAGAACCTCGGTCGCAGCACGAGCATCAGCAGCAGCGCTGACAGCCCGACCCGCAGCAGCACCACGCCCGTGGCACCGAGCTCGTCGAACAGCCCGCGCGCGATCGCGCTGCCGAACTGCACGCTGACGACGGCGGACAGCACGAGCGCCGGAGCCGGTACCCGGTCGACCGGGGAGGCGGCCGGCGCCGTCGCGCGCAGCGTCACGCCAGGGCGACCAGGTCGGCGAAGTCGTCGCTCCAGGTGTCCTCGACGCCGTCGGGCAGCAGGAGCACCTTGTCGGGCTGGAGCGCCTCGACGGCGCCCTCGTCGTGCGTGACGAGCACGACCGAGCCCTTGTAGGTCGACAGCGCCGACAGGATCTCGGCCCGCGAGGCGGGGTCGAGGTTGTTCGTCGGCTCGTCGAGGAGCAGGACGTTCGCTCCGCTCACGACCAGCGTCGCGAGCGCGAGCCGGGTCTTCTCGCCGCCCGACAGCGTGCCGGCCGGCTGGTGCACGACGTCGCCGCTGAACAGGAACGAGCCGAGCACCTTGCGGGCCTCCGGCTCCGGCAGGTCCGGCGCCGCGGAGCGCATGTTCTCGAGCACCGTGCGGTCCGTGTCGAGCGTGTCGTGCTCCTGCGCGTAGTAGCCCAGGCGGAGGCCGTGGCCGGCGAGCACCTCCCCGGTGTCGGGCACCTCCACGCCGGACAGCAGCCGCAGCAGCGTGGTCTTGCCCGCACCGTTCAGACCGAGCACGACCACGCGCGCGCCGCGGTCGATCGCGAGGTCGACGTCGGTGAAGATCTCGAGCGAGCCGTACGACTTCGACAGCTCGCGCGCCGTCAGCGGCGTCTTGCCGCACGGCGCCGGCTCGGGGAAGCGGAGCCTCGCGACGCGGTCCTGCTGACGCTCGCCCTCGGTGCCGGCGAGCAGCCGCTCGGCGCGCTTGGCCATGCTCTGCGCGGCCTTGGCCTTGGTCGCCTTGGCCCGCATCTTGTCGGCCTGCGCGAGCAGCGCGCCGGCCTGCTTCTCGGCGTTCGCCCGCTCGCGCTTGCGCCGCTTCTCGTCCGTCTCGCGCGCCTCGAGGTACTTCTTCCACCCGACGTTGTACTGGTCGAGCTCGGCGCGGTTGGCGTCGAGGTGGAACACCTTGTTGACGACGGCTTCGAGCAGCTCGACGTCGTGGCTGATGACGACCAGCCCCCCGGCGTGCTTCTGCAGGAAGCCGCGCAGCCACACGATGGAGTCGGCGTCGAGGTGGTTGGTGGGCTCGTCGAGCAGCAGCGTCTCGGCGTCGCTGAACAGGATGCGGGCCAGCTCGATGCGCCGGCGCTGACCACCGGACAGCGTGCCGAGCTGCTGGGTCAGCACCCGGTCCGGCAGGCCGAGGTTGCTGCAGATGCGGGCGGCCTCGGCCTCGGCCGCGTAGCCGCCGAGAGCGGTGAACTGCTCCTCGAGCCGGCCGTATCGCGCCAGCACGTCGGCGTCGTCGAAGCGCTCGGCCAGCTGCACCTGTGCCTTCTCGAGCGCGCGCATCACCTCGTCGAGACCGCGGGCCGACAGCACCCGGTCGCGCGCGAGGTCGTCGAGGTCGCCGGTGCGCGGGTCCTGCGGCAGGTAGCCGACGGGGGCGCTGTGCGAGACGATGCCGGCGGCCGGCAGCGCCTCGCGGGCGAGCACCTTGGTCAGCGTCGTCTTGCCGGCGCCGTTGCGGCCGACGAGGCCGATCCGGTCACCCGGCTGCACGCGGAACGTGACGCCGGACAGCAGCAGCCGGGCGCCGGCGCGCAGCTCGACGTCCTGCACGGTGATCAACGGAGGCTCCTCGGGGGACGACGGCGGGCGGACACGGCGGCGGGCGCGTGTCGGCTCACGGCGTCGTCAGGGGCACCGGGCCAGGGTAGCCGCCCCGCGGAGCCGCGCGGTGCGCCGGTCGAGGTGCGGTACTGCTCGTCGAGCCGAGCCGGCGGCGCGGCAGGATGGCTGTCTGTCGGCCCTACTGGTTGGCCGCGCAGCAGCAGGCGTTGCAGCACACGTTCGCGCAGCAGTTGCAGGCCAGCAGCTGCCCACAGCTCGGGCCGACGACCCGCGTGCGGCGCTGCACCGGGTAGCCCCAGTCGTCGGCCCCCGGATGCGGCCGCCGGTGTCCCCAGCCGGGTCCGGAGCCGGGCGGGTACCGCCGGGGCCGACGCGGCCGGCGGCGGCCGCCGCCCCAGCTGCCGCCCACGAACACCCCCTGCAGCAGCACCGCCCACAGCGCGAGCAGCACGGTCACGGCGCCGGCGCTTCGCTGAGCTGGCACCGGGACCTCGACCGGCAGCGCTCGGTGGACCGCATGCTCGACCTCGCGGCCGAGCAGCACGTCGACCAGCGAGCGGTCGACGAGCCGCACACGGGCCATCCCGCCGCGCACGTCGGCGACGAGCCGGTCGGCGAGCCCGCGGGCGGTGAGCGCGTCGGTGCCCGTGGCGGTCAGCGGGTTGAAACGGCCCGCGGCGGCGTCGTCGGCGCGGTCCTCCACCGCGTCGAGCAGGTGCACCAGCCGACCGAACGCACGACCGGCGTCCGCGAGCGCCGGCACGTTCTCCGACCGCCCGGCCACGACGGCGGTGTGCGCGAACAGCGCCCCGACGGCGTCGCCGGCGGGCGCGAGGAGGTCGTCCAGCGAGGCCGACGCGCGGCTCTCGACGTCGCCCGCACGAGCCGGTGCGTCGAGGACGGGTGACGGGTCGAGCCCCACCTCGGCGGCGACGGCGGCGCCCATGGCGGCCACTCGCCGCGCGGCTCCGCGCGCCGGCGCGCGGAGCGGACGGGGCACGTCGCCGTCGTCGGCCTTGTCGGCGAGGCCGGCACCGCCCGACAGCAGCGCGCCGGCCGCGGCGAGCCGGCCGGCCCCCGACCCGCTGTCGACGACGGTGGCCCGGGTGAAGCCGCGGAGAGCGCACGGCCCGGCGTCTCTCGTCGCGACCGCGCCGGTCTGCGCCTCGACGAGCACGCTGAGCAGCAGCACGTCGTAGCCGGTCAGCACGCGCTGCGGCTGGCCGGCGACGTCGCGCAGGGTCAGGCACAGCCCGCACAGGTGCGCCCGCCAGCGCCCCGCGAGCTCGGGACCGAGTCGGTGGCGGCAGGGCCGCACGATGCCTCGCACCGCCGCGCAGTACCCCGTACCGCGCCGTCCGCACCCTCAGGTGGCGGCGACCTCCGGCAGCCGCTCACGGCCGGGCGAGGTCGGCTCGTCCTGCCGCCACCCGGTCGCGCGCTCGGCCAGCACCACGGCGGCGACGCCGATGGCCACGCCGGCGACGTCGTCGACGACGTAGTGCCAGCCGAAGTACGTGGTCGCGACGACCGTCAGGGCGAAGAAGGCCCACGCCGACACCCGCGCCGCGAGCGGCAGGCCGAGGCGCCCCGCCACGAGGGCAGCGGTCAGGACGATCGAGCAGTGCAGCGACGCGAAGCCGGCGATGCCCGCGATCGCGTCGGCGCCGACCGGGTCCGCCAGGACCTCCGCCCGTGTGCTCGCCAGGCTCTCCTGCAGCGCGGACACGCCGGTGTCGGGCAGGTCGGCGTAGAGGCCCGGCCGGACGAACACCGGGCCCAGCGACGGCACGAGGTAGTAGCTCACGGTCCCGAGCACCCAGTTGAGGCACAGCGCCGTCACGTAGTACGCGCCGGCGCGCACGCCTCGCCCCCACACCAGCGCCGCGGCCAGCGAGAGCGGCACGAACAGCAGGAACAGCAGGTAGACCACCGACAGCACGTGGGCCGCCAGCTCCGTGCCCAGCAGCGCGTGGAGCACGTCGGCCGGCTCGTGGCCGAGCGCCATCGCCCGGTCGAGCCGCAGCAGCTCGGAGTCGAGGATTTCCGGGCGGGCGAACGGGAGCGCGCCCTTGAGGTTCCGGTAGGCGACGTAGGTGACGTAGAAGCTGCCGAGCCCGACGGCGATGACGCCGAGGCGCTGCGGCGACAGGCGCTCGCGCACGACCGACCGCAGCGCACGGGCGCGCACCGCGCGCGGCACGACGTCGGCGAGCAGGAACGCCAGCACGATCGCCGGGAGCCGGACCACGGCGGGGCCGGCGATGCCATCCGGGTCGCGCAGCGGCAGCCCGTACGCGGTGGCCACGAGCAGTGCGACCGCAGCCGTGATGACGGCCAGGCACACGGCGAAGGCATACGGCCGCAGCGTCTCGCGCACCTGCCGGGCATCTCCGTCAGCGGACGGCTCAACCCCCGCAGTGCTGCGAGGTCTGTCCCATCAGCGCGCGGCGACGAGCGGCAGCCGCAGCGCACCCGGCGCGGCGGCCGGCACGACGGGCGCCTTCGGAGCGATCGGCGCCAGCTTCTCGTACGGCGCCCCGAGCGGCGGTCGAACGTCCTCGCCGCCCTTGTTCGGCCAGTACGACATCGCGCGCTCGGCCTGGGCGGTGATCGTGAGAGAGGGGTTGACCCCGAGGTTCGCCGAGATGGCCGACCCGTCGACGACGTGCAGACCGGGGTGGCCGTAGACGCGGTGGTACGCGTCGACGACGCCCGTCTCGGGCGAGTCCCCGATGGCGCACCCGCCGAGGAAGTGCGCCGTCATCGGGATGTCGATGATCTCGCCGATCGAGCCGCCCGGGATCCCGTCGATCTCCTCCGCCAGCTTGCTGATGGCCTCGTACGCGGCCGGGATGAACGTCGGGTTGGGGATCCCGTGGCCCTGCTTGGACGAGACGACGGTGCGGCCGAACCGCCGCTTGGTGAACAGGGTGAGCGAGTTGTCGTGGGTCTGCATGACCAGCGCGATGATCGTGCGCTCCGACCACTTGTTGAGCCCGGCGTACAGGGACAGCGCCTGTGCCGGGTGCCGCGCGGCCGCGCCGAGCCACGTGACCCACCGCGGAAAGCGGCCGTCCCCGCGGGTCAGCACCGTCGAGAGCAGCCCCATCGCGTTCGAGCCCTTGCCGTAGCGCACCGGCTCGACGTGCGTCAGCTCGTCCGGGTGGAACGAGGAGGTGATGGCGACGCCGCGGGTGAAGTCGTACTTGTCGCGGTCGCGCCACCGCCCGATGGCGCCGCCCAGCGCCTCGGAGTTCGTCCGCGTGAGCATCCCCAGGCGGCCGGAGAGGCGCGGCAGGACGCCGCCGGCCTTCATGCGGTGGAGCAGCTGCTGCGTGCCCCAGGTGCCGGCCGCAACCACGACCTGGTCGGCCGTCCACGTGCGGCGGGTGGGCGTGACGCGCCACGCACCGGTGCGCACCGTGTCGACGGCGTAGCCGCCCCCCGGCAGCGGCCGGACCGCGGTGACGGTGCGCTCCGCGTGCACCTGCGCCCCTGCCTTCTCCGCGAGGTGCAGGTAGTTCTTCACCAGCGTGTTCTTCGCACCGTGGCGGCAGCCGGTCATGCACTCGCCGACCTCGAGGCAACCCCGACGGCGCGGTCCTGCGCCCCCGAAGTACGGGTCGTCGACCTCGACCCCCGGCTCCTTGCGGCCGTCGCGTCCGAAGAAGACGCCGACCGGCGTCGTCGTGTACGTGTGGCCCACACCCATGCGCTCGGCGACCCGCTTCACCACCTCGTCCGACGGCGTCGTCGTCGGGTTCGGCACCACGCCCAGCATTCGCTTGGCCTGGTCGTAGTACGGCGCCAGCTCGGCCCGCCAGTCGGTGATGTGCGCCCACTGCCGGTCGCGGTAGAACGCGTCGGACTTCGGCTCGTAGAGCGTGTTCGCGTAGTTCAGCGAGCCGCCGCCGACGCCGGCGCCGGCCAGCACGAGCACGTCCGGCAGCGCGTGGATGCGCTGGATGCCTGTGCACCCGAGCTTGGGCGCCCACAGGAACCTGCGGACGTCCCACGACGTGGCGGGGAAGTCCTCGTCGCGCCACCGCCGACCGGCCTCGACGACGCCTACCCGGTAGCCCTTCTCGGTGAGCCGAAGCGCCGTGACGCTGCCGCCGAAACCGCTGCCGATGACGAGCACGTCGTAGTGGCCGCAGTGCGCGGCCCACGACACCGTGCCGGTGGTCACGTGAGGAACGGCATCTTCTTGAGCGCCTTCGCCGCGATGGTCATCGTCTTGGCGTACTTCTCGTTCGTCTGGCCCGGCATGGGCCCGACGGGCACCAGCCGCTGCACGGCGACGGTCTGCGCCTCGGTGTACTTGAGCAGGCCCTCGCGACCGTGCCGGCGTCCGACGCCGGAGTCCTTCATGCCGCCCATCGGCGCGTCGTGCGACGCCCAGGCGGCGGCGTACCCCTCGTTCACGTTGACGGTGCCGGCGGCGATGCGCGGTGCGATCTGCTCGCCGCGCTCGGCCGTCGTCCAGATGGACGCGTTCAGGCCGTAGCAGGTGTCGTTCGCGAGCTCGACCGCCTCGTCGACGTCGCGCACGCGGTAGAGCGCCACGACCGGCCCGAAGGTCTCCTCGCGCATGAGCTCCATGCCGTCGCTCACGCCCTCGAGGACCGTCGGCTCGTAGAACAGCGGGCCGAGGTCGGGCCGCGCACGACCGCCGGCGAGGACCCGCGCGCCGCGCGAGACGGCGTCGTCGACGTGCCTGGTGACGACGTCGAGCTGCTCCTGGCTGACGAGGCAGCCCATCTCGGCCTCCCACGTCAGGCCGGCCGCGAGCCGCATGCTCTTGACCCGCTCGACGAACGCCGGGACGAACCGGTCCCACGCAGCGTCCTCGACGTACATCCGCTCGATGCTGATGCACAGCTGGCCCGAGTTCGAGAAGCACGCGCGCACCGCGCCCTCGACCGTCTTCTCGAGGTCGCAGTCGGCGAGCACGATCATCGGGTTCTTGCCGCCGAGCTCCCCGGAGAAGCCGATGAGGCGCCGGCCGCACTGCTCGGCGAGCAGCCGCCCGGTCGCCGTCGAACCGGTGAACATGAGGTAGTCGACCTGCTCGACCATCGGTGTGCCGAGCACCCGCCCGGCCCCGGTGACGACGGTGAACAGATCGCGCGGGAGACCCGCCTCGTAGAGCAGCTCGATGGCGATGAGCGCGGTGAACGGCGTCTGCGCGTCCGGCTTGATGACGACGCCGTTGCCGGCGACCAGCGCAGGCAGCGCGTCAGACACCGCCAGCGTCAGTGGGTAGTTCCAGGGGCTGATGACGCCGACGACGCCCTTGGGGTGGCGGTGCTCGACGGCCTTGGTGAGCCCGGGCACGGCGCCCTGCCGGCGGGCCGGCTTGAGGTGCTTGCGCGCGGTCCGCGCGTAGTAGCGGGCGGTCATCGCGGCGTCGGCGAGCTCGTCGAACGCGTTGACCCGCGCCTTGCCCGTCTCGACCTGGGCGACGTCGAGCACCTGTTCCTGACGGGCGAGCAGCAGGTCGTGGTAGCGCAGCAGGACCCGGGCGCGCTCGGCCACCGGCCGGGCGGCCCACGCGCGCTGCGCGACGCGAGCGCGGCGCACCGCCTCGGTCACGTCCTCCGCGGTGCAGGTCGGCACCTCGCCGACGAGGCTGCCGTCGAACGGCGAGTAGGACGACTGCGTCGGCCGGCCGGGCGCGGCGGTGACGATCTGCGCGAGGCGCTGGACCAGCGCCGTCGGCAGGGCGCCGGCCTCGCCGGTCGTGCTGGGCCGGTCGAGCGTGCTCGTCATGGGTCCTCCGGGTGCGCGTCGACGTCGAGCGCCCATCTTGACACCGGACGTCGCGGTGTCAGGCGGCGGAGTGGCCCGCATCACCGCCGGGCCCGGGCGCTCAGCCGCCGAGGCGCTCGCTGTGCACGCGCTCGAGAACCGCTGCGGACCCGCGCCGGCGCGCCGCGTGCAGCTCGACGCGGGCCACCCGACCCGACAGCCGCAGCACGCCCAGCCCGTTGCCCGTCAGCGGTCCCGTGGTGAGCTCCCACTCGACCGGCGGTCGCGGCAGCCGGACGCTGCGCGCGAGCAGCCGGCCGACGGCCGCGGCCGGGCGCGACGCCGCGACGCGGAACCCGCGCCGGATCGCCTTCGGCACCGCGTTGCGCAGCGGCGAACTGACGACCTGCACGACGGCGCTGCGGACGCCGTCGATCGCCGGGAAGCGCAGCGGTGCGACGTAGGTGTGGTGCACGTCGCCGGACAGCACCAGCACCGTGTTCGGCGGCTCGCCGCGCTGACCCGAGGCGACCTCGCCGAGCCGGCGGACCACCCGGTCGAAGCTCTCGGGGAACGCCGCCCAGTGCTCGAGGTCGGCGCCCTGCCGCACCTTCTCGCCGAGCCGCAGGAAGCGGCGGCCCCACCCGCCGCCGCACAGCGCGTCGTCCCACCGCTCGAGATCGTGGAGCGAGTGCTCGAGCACCAGCGGAAGGCTGCTCGCGACGAGCAGGTGCGGGGTGTCGCCGCGCAGGAAGCCCTCGACGAGGTCCCACTCGTCCTCGCTCAGCATCGCGCGACGCTGCTCGTCGAGCACCCGCCCCGAGCGCGTGTCGACGACGACCAGCCGCGCCGCGCCGAGGTCGCGGCCGTAGCTCCACCGCACCAGCCGGCCGCCGTCGACCTCGTGGTCGGCGAGCTCTGCGTACTCGCGGAGCGCGGCGGTGCCCTCCCGTCGGACGCGGTCGTAGACGCCCTGCTCCCGCAGCCGGTCCGGATGCAGGTTCCCGATGTGCTGGTACAGCCAGTACGACATGTACGCGCCGACGACACGGTCGTGCCACCACGGCACGGCCTGCATCTGCTCGCGCCACGCCGCCGAGGTGTTCCAGTCGTCGCGCACGTCGTGGTCGTCGAACACCATGGCGGACGGCACCGTCGCGAGCAGCCAGCGGACCTCCGGGTCCGACCACGAGTCGCGGTACAGCCAGGTGTACTCCTCGAAGTCGGCCACCTCGGCGCGCGGCTCGCTGGTGTCGCCGCGCCGCTCGACCTGCCGCTGGCGCACCCGCGGCGACATGCCCTCGTCGGCGTACACCTGGTCGCCCAGCATGAGCAGCAGGTCGGGCAGCGCGCCGTCGCCGGACTGCAGCTGGCGCGACAGCGCGTGGAGCGCATCGACCCCCACGCCGTCGGGGTGCTCGTCGACCAGGAGCGTCCACGGCTCCTCGTGCGGCCGGTCAGCCCGGCAGGACCCGAACACGACGGTCAGCTCGTCGTCAGGCGACACGGTGCGCAGCCGCGGCGCCGGCCGGTGGTCGTCGGGGAGGGGCCACGCCGGCCGGCCGTCGAGGAGCACCTCGTACGGCTCGTCCGTGCCGGGTGGGAGGTTCTCCACGACGACGTAGCCGTAGTGGTGGCCGGCGACCTCGAACGTGGGCTCTGTGCAGCCGCGAACGGTGACCTCGGCCGGTACCGAGGTCTCGACCCAGACGCACGCCGTCGTCCGGTCGTTGTAGCGCAGCAGCGGACCGAGCAGCAGCTGAGCCGGCGCCGTCACCCGGCCATCCTGCGCCCTCGCGGGCTCATGTGCGGGCGGCTTCCGGCTTCCGCGGTGCGCGTGTCGGCTTGCGCGGGCGTTGAAGCCTCAACCTCGACTTTCGGTGCTCTACACGTTGAAGCCGAGCGCACGCAGCTGGTCGCGCCCGTCATCGGTGATCTTGTCCGGTCCCCACGGCGGCATCCAGACCCAGTTGATGTGGACGTCGTCCGCCCACGGCCCGAGCGCAGCCCGGGTCTGGTCCTCGATGACGTCGGTGAGCGGGCACGCCGCGGACGTGAGCGTCATGTCGAGCGTGACGGTGCGGTCGTCGTTCACCGTCGCGCCGTAGAGCAGCCCGAGGTCGACGACGTTGATGCCCAGCTCGGGGTCGACGACGTCCTTCATCGCCTCGACGACGTCGTCGTACGACGGCAGCGTGCGGTCGCCGTCGCCGGCCGTCGGCGTCTCGTGCACCTTGGGTGCGGCGCCCTGCTCGGTCGCTCCGGTCATGCCTGTGCTCCCGTCCCTGTGACGGCGCGCGCCGTCACTGTGCTCGCGCGACGGCCTGCGCCGTCGCGTCCTTCCACGCCATCCAGCCCAGCAGCGCGCACTTGACGCGCGCCGGGTACCTCGAGACGCCCGCGAAGGCGATGCCGTCCTCGAGGACGTCCTCGTCCGGCTCCAGCTGCCCGCGGCTCTGCATCAGCTCGAGGAACGCGTCGTGCTTGACCATCGCCTCGGAGACCGGCCGGCCGATGACGAGGTCGGTCATCACCGACGTCGCGGCCTGGCTGATCGAGCAGCCCACGCCCTCGTACGACACGTCCTCGACCGTCTCGCCGTCGGCGCCCAGCTTGACCCGCAGCGTCACCTCGTCACCGCAGGTCGGGTTGACGTGGTGCACCTCGACGACGCCGGGGTCGGCGGGGTCGCCGCGCAGGCCCTTGTGGTGGGGGTTGCGGTAGTGGTCGAGGATGATCTCCTGGTACATGGACTCGCTCATGAGCGACCCCAGAACGCCTTGACCTGCTCGATCCCGCGCAGCAGGGCGTCGATCTCCTCGACGGTGTTGTAGAGGTAGCTCGACGCGCGCGCGGTGGCGGGCACGCCGTACCGGCGGCACACCGGCGCCGCGCAGTGGTGGCCGACGCGCACGGCGATGCCGAGCTCGTCGAGCGTCTGCCCGACGTCGTGAGGGTGTACGCCGTCGACCTCGAAGCTGACGGCCGAGCCGCGCATCTCGGTGGTGGCGGGCCCGATCACGCGGACGCCGTCGACCGACGCCAGGCCGTCGAGCAGGCGGGTGGTGAGCGCGAGCTCGTGCTGCGCGATGCGGTCGAGCCCGACGGCGTCGAGGTAGTCGCAGGCGGCGGCGAGCGCGACCGCCTGGCTGATGACGGGTGTGCCCGCCTCGAACCGCTCGGGCGCCGGCGCGTACGTCGAGGACTCCATCCGAACGACCTCGATCATCGAGCCGCCGCCCATGAACGGCGGCATCTCGTCGAGCAGCTCCGGCCGGCCCCAGAGCACACCGACCCCCGAGGGGCCGAGCAGCTTGTGACCGGTGAAGCCGACGAAGTCGGCGCCGACCCGGGTGACGTCGAACGGCAGGTTCGGCACCGACTGGGCGGCGTCGAGGAACACGAGCGCGCCGACCTCGCGCGCACGGCGGACGAGCACGTCGACCGGGTTCACCGTGCCGAGGATGTTGCTCTGGTGCACGAACGCCAGCACGCGCGTGCGCTCGTTCACCAGCGACTCGAGGTCGGTGAGGTCGAGCCGGCCGTCGTCGGGCCCGCTGGTGGTGAGCGGGAGCCAGCGCAGGGTCGCGCCGGTGCGCTGGGCGAGCAGCTGCCACGGGACGAGGTTGGAGTGGTGCTCCATCTCCGTCACGCAGATCTCGTCACCCGGGCCCAGCGCGAGCCGGGACCCTGCCGGCGCGTTGCCGAGGGAGTAGGCGACCAGGTTGACGGCCTCGGTGACGTTCTTGGTGAAGACGACGCCGCGCGGGTCGGGCGCGCCGATGAACCGCGCCACCGTGACCCGCGCCTGCTCGTAGGCGTCGGTCGCCTCCTGGCTCAGCGTGTGCACGCCACGGTGCACGTTGCTGTAGTGCCGGGCGACGAACTCCCGCTCGGCGTCGAGCACCTGCACGGGCTTGTGCGACGACGACGCGTTGTCGAGGTAGACCACCGGCCGACCGCCGATCTCCCGGGTCAGCACCGGGAAGTCACGGCGGACCGCCTCGACGTCGTAGGGCGCCGTCGAGGTGCCGCCGGGCAGCAGGCTGGTCACTGCGGCGCCAGGGCCCCGCCGAAGATGGGGCCGGCCGGCAGCGAACGGCCACCGACGGCGCCGGCAGCCTCGCCGCCGTACTTGGCGTAGCCGTTCTCCTCGAGCTCGTCGGCGAGCTCCGGACCACCCTCCTCGGCGATGCGGCCCTTGACGAACACGTGCACGAAGTCCGGCTCGATGTAGCGCAGGATCCGCGTGTAGTGCGTGATGAGCAGGATGCCGGTGTCGCCGCTCTCGCGCACCCGGTTGACGCCGTCGGACACCACGCGCAGCGCGTCGACGTCGAGGCCGGAGTCCGTCTCGTCGAGCACGGCGATCCTCGGACGGAGCAGCTCGAGCTGGAGGATCTCGTGCCGCTTCTTCTCACCGCCGGAGAAGCCCTCGTTGACGCTGCGCTCGGCGAACGCCGGGTCCATCTCGAGGCGGGCCATGGCCTCCTTCTGCTCCTTGACCCAGTGCCGCAGCTTGGGCGCCTCGCCGCGCACGGCCGTCGCGGCGCTGCGCAGGAAGTTCGACACGCTCACACCGGGGACCTCGACCGGGTACTGCATGGCGAGGAACAGCCCGGCACGGGCGCGCTCGTCGACGCTCATCTCGAGGACGTCCTCGCCGTCGAGGGTGATGCTGCCGCCGGTGACCTCGTACTTCGGGTGGCCGGCGATCGCGTACGCGAGCGTCGACTTGCCGGAGCCGTTCGGCCCCATGATCGCGTGCGTCTCGCCGGCGCGCACGGTGAGGTCGACGCCGGTCAGGATCTGCTTGTCCTCGACGCTGACCGTCAGGCCGCGGATCTCCAGGACGCTCACTGGGTGTCCTCCACATCGACGAGGACGTCCTCGCCATCGATGATCACGGGGTAGGTGGCAACCGGCTTGGTCGCCGGGAGCCCGGTGGGTGCGCCGGTGCGCAGGTCGAAGCGGGAGCCGTGCAGCCAGCACTCGACGGTGCCGTCCTCGACGTCGCCCTCGGACAGCGAGACGTCGGCGTGGCTGCAGACGTCGTTGACGGCGAGTACCTCGCCCTGGGTACGGGCGAGGCACACCGGCGTGCCGTCGACGACGACCTTCACGGCGCCCTCGTCGGGCAGGTCGGACAGCTTCGCGACGGGGACGGCGGTCACCGCTGCCCCTCGTGGGCGTCGTTCTCCAGGGTGGCCGCGAGCTCGCGCTCCACCTCCGCCATGAGGCGCTCCTCGAGCGCCGGGACGCCGATCTGCTCGACGACCTCGGCGAAGAACCCGCGCACGACCATGCGCCGGGCGACGGCCTCGGGGATGCCGCGCGACTGCAGGTAGAACAGCTGCTCGGCGTCGAAGCGTCCGGTCGCACTGGCGTGGCCGGCACCGGCGATCTCGCCGGTCTCGATCTCGAGGTTCGGGACGGAGTCGGCCCGCGCCTCGGGTGTGAGCAGCAGGTTGCGGTTGAGCTCGTAGGTGTCGGTCCCGGTGGCGGCGGCGCGGATGACGACGTCGCCGATCCACACGGTGTGCGCCTCGTCGCCCTGCAGCGCGTTCTTGTAGGTGACGCGCGAGCGGCACTGCGGCACGGAGTGCTCGACGAGCAGCCGGTGCTCGAGGTGCTGGCCGTCGGTGGCGAGCGAGACGCCGCGCAGCTCGGCGTCGCCGCCGGGTGCGGTGTAGTCGACGGTCTCGTTGACGCGGACCAGCGAGCCGCCGTAGGTGACCGACGTCGAGCGCAGCCGCGCGTCACGGCCCAGCCGGCTGGCCACGTGCGCGCCGTGGACGGCGTCGTCGGCCCAGGCCTGCACCTGCACGAGGTTCAGTTGCGCGCCGTCGCCGACGAGCGCGCTCACGACGGCGGCGTAGTGCGCGCTGCCGGTGTGCTCGAGCACGACGGTGACGCGCGCCTGCTCGGCGACGTCGAGCACGATCGAGCTCCACACGACCTGGTCGGTGCCCTGACCGGTGAAGCGCAGGACGACCGGCGCGTCGGCCTCCAGCGCCTTCGGCACCCGAAGGACGAGCGAGCCGCGTGAACGGGCCAGCGCGAGCGCCGCGAGCCGGTCGACCGGCAGGGGCAGATCGGCGCGCAGCGGGTCGTCGTCGCCGACGGCGTCGAGCGTGACGCCGTCGGGCAGCTCGGCCTCGACGGGCAGGTGCGCGTCCGACTCGCCCGCGTCCAGCAGCACCCGCACGCGGTCGAGCGGCGTGAACCGCCACTCCTCCTCG
>JBKHYE010000182.1:0-4749 GCA_046565705.1 Actinomycetes bacterium | reverse complement strand
GCGGGGGCGCGCCCGGCAGGGATCGAACCTGCGACCAAGTGCTTAGAAGGCACCTGCTCTATCCGCTGAGCTACGGGCGCCGGCGGGCGGTGCCCGGCAGTCGAAGCGTACGCGGAACGGCGGCGCCGGACGGCCCAGTCGCGCGCGTCGCCGGGCACAGAGTCCACAGCTGCGCGGGCAGTCCACAGGTGCTCGCCTGCTCCGCCGCGCACCCCCTGCGAGCGCGAGGTTTCCGCTCACCCGGCACCCGGCCGGGCACGGAGCGGAGGACCTCGTGCACGAACCCACCATCACCTTCAGCGGCAACCTGGCCGCCAAGCCGAAGCTCAAGCCGATCGAGGGCCCGAACGGCCCGACCGTCGTCGCCAGCATGCGCGTCGCCGTCACCCCGCGGCGCAGGTCGCGCGACGCCGACGAGTGGGTCGACGGCGAGACCATGTGGTTCGACGTCAGCGCGTGGCGCACCACCGCTGGGAACGCGGTCTCGCTGAACCAGGGCGACAAGGTCGTCGTCACCGGTCGGCTCACGCAGCGGACGTGGACCGACTCCAGCGGCGTCGACCACCCGGGCTTCGCGGTCGACGCCGAGAGCATCGGCCTCGACATCGCGCGCTACCCCGCCACGTCGCTGCGCCCGGCGCCGGAGCAGCGCGCAGAGGCCGCGTCCCAGCAGACGCCGACCGACCCGGAGCACGCGGCCGGCACCGACTGGGTGAGTACCGGCCAGGTCGACCCCGACACGGGCGAGGTGCGCATGCAGCCGGCGGATCCGCAGCGCGTCGAGGAGCCGGCGACGGTCTGAGACCGCGCACCGCGGGGCACCGGCGGCGCAGCGCGCGCCGCCGGTGCTGCGGGCGTGGAGCCGTGGCGGCGCGGGTAGCGCGACGGACGTGACCGTGAGGACGCCCGACGACGGGCGGGCGACGTCGCGCGCGCTGCTCGACGACCCGCGCGATGACGTCCGGCTGCGCGCGGTGCGGTCGGTGGGCACGCAGGACGCCGAGACCCGCGAGCGCTGGGCGGTCGCACTGGCCGCTCGGCTCGACCTGCCGATGGCGGTGCTGGGCGTGCTGTTCCTGCTCGTCGTCATCGGGCAGGACGTCGCGTCGGCACCGGGCCTGCAGACGGCGTTCACCGTCGTCGGCTGGGCGCTGTGGGCAGTGTTCGTCGGCGAGTTCGTGCTGCGGCTCTACGTGGCCGCCGACCGGAGGCGGTTCCTGCGGCGCAACTGGTGGCAGGTGCTGTTCCTCGCCCTGCCGTTCCTGCGCTTCGTCCGGGTGCTGCGGGCGCTGCGGGCTGCGCGGGCGGGGCGGGTGCTGTCGTCGGCGGTGCGCTCGTCGAGGTCGGCGGGGCGGGTCGCCGGCACGCGGCTGGCGTGGCTCGCCGCCGTCTCCGGCATCGTGGCGCTGTCGGCCAGCCAGCTGCTCTACGGGTTCGCCGGCTACGACGCCTACGGACCGGCGCTGCACGACGCAGCCCTCGCGACGCTCACCGGCGAGCCGGTGTCGGCGGACGGCGCCGTCGCCGCCGTCGTCGAGGTCGCTCTGGCGGCGTACTCCGTGGTCGTGCTCGCGTCCGTGGCGGCCGCCGTAGGGGCGTACTTCGTCGAGGGCCGGCGCTGAGCGGCGACGCCGTGCACCGCGCCCCGTCGCGGGCAGGGCGGGCGCCTCGAGCGGGCCGCTCGCCGGTCTCGCCCCGTAGGCTGCCAACCCATGGCGCAGTTCATCTACCAGATGCAGAAGGTCCGCAAGGCCGTCGGCGACAAGGTCATCCTCGACGACGTCACCCTCGCCTTCTTCCCGGGCGCGAAGATCGGTGTCCTCGGCCCGAACGGCGCCGGTAAGTCGACGGTGCTCAAGATGATGGCCGGGCTCGACCAGCCGTCGAACGGCGACGCGCGGCTCAGCCCCGGCTACTCGGTCGGCATCCTGCTGCAGGAGCCGCCGCTCGACGACACCAAGACGGTGCGCCAGAACGTGGAGGACGGCGTCAAGGAGATCCGCGACGTCCTCGTGCGGTACGAGGAGCTCAACGAGAAGATGGGCGCCCCCGACGCCGACTTCGAGAAGATCCTCGAGGAGCAGGCGCCGCTGCTGGACCAGATCGAGGCCGCCGGCGCCTGGGAGCTCGACAGCAAGATCGAGCAGGCGATGGACGCGCTGCGCTGCCCGCCGCCGGACGAGCCGGTCGTGCACCTGTCCGGTGGTGAGCGCCGCCGCGTCGCGCTGTGCAAGCTGCTGCTCGAGGCGCCCGACCTGCTGCTGCTCGACGAGCCGACCAACCACCTCGACGCCGAGAGCGTGCTGTGGCTCGAGAAGCACCTCGCGCAGTACCCCGGTGCCGTTCTCGCCGTCACACACGACCGCTACTTCCTCGACAACGTCGCGCAGTGGATCCTCGAGCTCGACCGCGGCCGCGCGTACCCGTACGAGGGCAACTACTCCACCTATCTGGAGAAGAAGCAGGAGCGCCTGGCGGTCCAGGGAAAGAAGGACGCCAAGCTGCAGAAGCGGCTCAGGGAAGAGCTCGAATGGGTCCGGCAGAACGCCAAGGGCCGGCAGACCAAGAGCAAGAGCCGCCTGGCGCGCTACGAGGAGATGGCGGCCGAGGCCGAGAAGACCAAGAAGCTCGACTTCGAGGAGATCCAGATCCCGGCCGGGCCTCGGCTCGGCGCCGTCGTCATCGAGGCGAACGGGCTGCGCAAGGGCTTCGGCGACCGGGTGCTCATCGACGACCTGTCGTTCAGCCTGCCCCGCGGCGGCATCGTCGGCATCATCGGCCCGAACGGCGTCGGCAAGACGACGCTGTTCAAGACCATCGTCGGGCTCGAGCAGCCGGACGCCGGCGAGGTCAAGATCGGCGAGACCGTGAAGATCTCGTACGTCGACCAGAACCGGTCCAACATCGACCCGGAGAAGACGGTCTGGGAGGCGGTCTCGGACGGGCTCGACTACATCCAGGTCGGCAACCAGGAGATGCCGAGCCGCGCCTACATCGGCGCGTTCGGGTTTAAGGGGCCCGACCAGCAGAAGAAGGCCGGCGTGCTGTCGGGTGGTGAGCGCAACCGGCTGAACCTGGCGCTCACGCTCAAGCAGGGCGGCAACGTGCTGCTGCTCGACGAGCCGACGAACGACCTCGACACCGAGACGCTGAGCTCGCTCGAGGCGGCGCTGCTGGAGTTCCCCGGCTGCGCCGTCGTCATCAGCCACGACCGCTGGTTCCTCGACCGCGTCGCGACCCACATCCTGGCGTGGGAGGGCGACGACGAGAACCCGGCCAAGTGGTACTGGTTCGAGGGCAACTTCGAGTCCTACGAGAAGAACAAGGTCGAGCGGCTCGGCGTCGAGGCGGCCCGCCCGCACCGGGTCACCTACCGCAAGCTCACGCGCGACTGAGCGGTTGAGCGGTTGAGCGGCTGAGCACCGCACCTGCACCGGACGCCCGGCTGCGCCGCTGGGCGGGCCCGGCGTTCGCCGTCGTGCTCGTCGTCAGCCTCTACATGCTGTTCTGGCCCGACCCCGGCGGCCCGGACGCCGACCTCCCCGGCGCCGACAAGGTCGTGCACCTGCTCGTCTTCCTCGCCCTGGCCGGCACGGCGCGGCTGCGCTTCGGGCCGTCGCGCGCGGTGCTCGGTGGGGTGCTCGGCTACGCCGTCGTCAGCGAGGTGGTGCAGGCGCTGCTGCTCGCGGAGCGCAGCGGCGACGTCTGGGACCTGCTGGCCGACGTCGTCGGCGCGCTGCTCGGCTGGGCGCTCGCCCGCCGCCTCACCCCCGAGCCCTCGGCACGTTGATCAACAGGAAGGCCACGCCGACGGCGTCGCGCTGACACCGGCGTGGCGTTCCTGTTGATCATGCCGTGGCGGGCGGCGGATCATGCCGTGGCGGGCGGCGTGGTGGGCGGCGGATCATGCCGTGGTGGGCGGGGGACCGGCGCGCCGAGGGACCGGGGCGCGCTCAGCTGCGGGGAGCGTCCGGGTCGGACTCGGCGGTGGGCTGGAGGGCCGTCGGCTCGTCCTCACCGGGCCAGTTCACGAGCATGTGCGCCGCCCGCTCGACGTGGTCGCGGACGGCGGCCCGCTGGTCGTCGGTGACGTCGAGCCGCTCGATCGCCGCCAGCATGTGGGTGAGCCAGGCGTCGCGCTCGCGCACGCCGATCTGCCAGGCGACGTGCCGCATGCGCAGCCGCGGGTGGCCGCGCTGCTCGGAGTACGTGGTCGGCCCGCCCCAGTACTGCTCGAGGAACATCCGCAGCCGGTCCTTGGCCGGCTCGAGGTCCTCCGGGTAGAGCGGGCGCAGCACCGGGTCGTCGGCCACGCCGGCGTAGAAGTCGTCGACGAGCTGCCGGAACACCGGCGCACCGCCGACGTCGTCGTACAGGCTGCTCACGATGAACATCGTGCCCCAGTCCTGGCCGGGTGCTGCGTGACGGCGGCAGGTGTCGCGCGGTTCACTCCCGACGTGGCACTGCGCGGCGAGCCCGTGACCGCCGACCGCTGGGACGACCTCGTCACCCTGTTCGGTCCGAGCGGCGCGTACTCCGGCTGCTGGTGCACCTGGTGGCGGCTGGGTGCGGCGGAGTGGACCGCCGCCGGGACCGACGGCCGGCGCGAGGTGCTGCACGGGTAGCGGACGTCCGACCCGGGGACGTCGGCGGTGTGTGTCAGGACGCGGACGCAGCGGAGCGGGGGCGGGCGCGGCTGAGCTGCTCGGCGGCGGCGGCGACGTTGCGCAGCATCCCGGCGAACACGAC
>JBKHYE010000181.1:0-23420 GCA_046565705.1 Actinomycetes bacterium | reverse complement strand
CCGCCGAAGATGTCCTGGTCGACCGAGACGGCGGCGGCCATCGGCCCGAAGGCGGCGCCGAGCAGCAGCAGGTAGCCGACGCCGAGCGGCAGCACGAGCCGGCCGGCCGGCGTCGGGCGGGCCGCGCGCGCGAGCGCCGCGACGACGTACGTCGCGAGCAGCACCGCGAGCATGAGCAGCAGCACGCCGCCCCGCAGCCGGCCGGCGTCCTGCTGGATCGCGGCAGCGAGCTCGGTGGCGTCGTCGCCGGTGGGGCCGATCCCGTACACGGCCAGGCCGGCGACGAAGACGGCGGCGGAGCCGAGGGCGGACCCGAGGAGGGCGCGCCGCGGTGCGGCAGCGGTCGGCGGCGTCGGGGTCGTCCGGGTGGCGGTGGTCATGAGAGGTCCTCCTCACGTCGGTGGGCTGAACGGCCCGAACGCTGGCAACGGCGGCGGTTCCGTCGCATCGGCCGGGAGCACCGAGCGCGTCCGCCTCGAGGCGCGGGCCATCGCGACCGAAGGCGGAGTCGGCTCCGTCTCCAGACCGGTCCCGCGGAGCGCCGCCCGCTCGTACCCTCCGCGGCATGGCCCTCCGGCAGCGCTGGTCGCGGCAGCCCGTGCTGGTTCGCGACGCCGTGCTCGCCGGGCTGCTCAGCGCGACGACACAGCTCGAGCTGGTGCTCGCCCGAGACGACGTCGAGGGGTCGCTGCTGCTGCAGCACGCAGCGTTCGCGGTGATGACCGGCTCGCTCGTCCTGCGGCGGGCGCAGCCGTTCCTCGCCTGTCTCGTCGGCACGCTCGCCCTCGGCGGTCAGACGCTTCTCGGCGACGCGCCCGTCGTCGGCGGCTACCTCGCGCTGCTGGTGCTCACGTACTCGGTCGCGACCTACGGCCGCTCCCGGCGGGAGGCCGTCGGCGGGCTGCTCGTCCTCATCGCGTCCGTCGAGGTGTACGCGTTCGTCGCGCGCGAGCCGAACGTCGCGGACGAGATCGCGAACATCGGCATCGTCGTCGCCGTCTGGTCGCTGGCGCGGGTGGCGCGCACGCGGCTGGTCCGCGCGGTCGAGGCGGAGCGTGCCGCCCAGTCCGCGGCGCTCGAGCGTGAGCGCGCGCTGGCCGCCGAGCGCCGCCGCATCGCGCGCGAGCTGCACGACGTCGTCGCGCACGGCATCACGCTGATGCTGCTGCAGACCGAGGTGGCCCGGGCCGGCGGCGCGCTCCCGCCCGCCGCGGCCGATGCGCTCGAGGTCGCGGACGATGCCGGCCGTCGCTCGCTCGACGACCTGCGCCGGATGCTGCACGTCCTGCGCGACGCCGGCGACCCCGGCGACCTGCGCGGGCTGCGCGACCTGGCCGGCCTCGTCGACGACGCGCGGCGGGCCGGCCTGCGCGTCGAGCTGGACGTCGACGTCGACGGCGACCTGCCGGCGAGCCTCGACGCCGCCGCGTACCGGGTCGTGCAGGAGGCGCTCACCAACGCCGCCCGCCACGCACCCGGCAGCGACGTGCGGGTCACCGTGCGGACCGGCGCCCACGGGCTCGTCGTGGAAGTCGTGGACGGCGGCGCGGTGTCGCCGGTGCCGGCGCAGCGCGCCGGCGCGGGGCTCGGCCTGGTCGGCGTCCGCGAGCGGGTGGCGCTGCACGGCGGCACCGTCTCGGCCGGGCCGCACGAGCGCGGGTGGCGGGTGCACGCGATGTTCCCCGCGGTGCCGGCGTGACGGTCACCGTCGTCCTGGCCGACGACGAGCACCTCGTCCGCGCCGGCCTGGCCACCGTCCTGCAGGCCGACGGACGCGTGGAGGTCGTCGCCGAGGCGACCGACGGCCGGGAGGCGGTCGACGCCGTGCGGGCGCACCGGCCCGACGTCGCGCTGCTCGACGTCCGCATGCCGACGATGACCGGCATCGAGGCCGTTCGCGCGCTCGCCGCCGATCCCGACCGGCGGACGTCGCTGGTCGTGCTGACCACGTTCGACGACGACGAGCTGCTCGCGCAGGCGCTGCGGGCCGGTGCGCTCGGCTACCTGCTCAAGTCGATGCCGCGGGCGCAGCTCGTGGCGGCGGTCGAGACCGCGGCGCAGGGCGACGTGCTGCTCGCTCCTGCCATCACGGCGCGACTGCTGTCCAGGCACGCCACCTCGGCGGCGCGGGCGGTTGACGCCGCGCGCCTGCTGGAGCGCCTCACGCCGCGCGAGCGCGAGGTGCTGGCGCTGGTCGCCCGCGGGCGCAGCAACGAGGAGATCGCCGGTGAGCTGTACCTCGCGCCGGCGACCGTGAAGACGCACGTCAGCGCACTGCTCGACAAGCTCGGCGCTCGTGACCGCGTGCAGCTCGTGGTGCTCGCCCACGAGAACGGGATCGTCACGACCGAGCGGTGAGGTGCGGCACCGCAGGCAGGGAACCGGCCGGCGAACGCGAAGGAGACGCCGCCGCACCCGTCCCGAGGAGCACCGTGCCACGCCGTCGCCCCGCCCTGCTCGCCGCCGTCGCCGCGATCGCCGTCGCGGCGCCGCCCCTTGCCGCCGTGCCGGCGCAGGCGCAGGAGGCCGGGCCGAGCGCCCAGGTCATCCGCACGTCGTACGGCATCCCGCACATCACGGCCGACGACTTCGAGTCGCTCGCGTTCGGCCAGGCTTTCGCCGCCGCCGAGGACATCGCATGCTCGCTGGCCGACACGCTGCTCACCGCGCGCGGCGAGCGCTCGCGCTGGTTCGGGCCGGACGAGCGCTACACCGACGAGGTCACGCTCTCGGCCACCAACCTGCAGGTCGACGCCTTCGCCAAGGGCCTGCGTCAGCGGCAGGTGGTCGAGGAGCTGCTGGCCGACGACGTCCGCGGGCCGTCCGCCGAGATGCGCGAGATGGTGCGCGGCTACGTCGCCGGTGTGAACGCCTACCTCGCCGACGTCGGCGGCGCCGCCGGCATCACCGACCCGGCCTGCCGCGGCGCCGGCTGGGTGCAGCAGGCGGAGGAGATCGACCTCTACTACGGCATCTACTTCGCCAACCTGCTCGCCTCGGCCGGCGTGTTCGTGCCGCAGATCGTCGGGGCCGACCCGCCGACCGCCGACGAGCCCGGGATCCCCGACATCCCGGTGTCGGCGGCGTCGGTCGACCGCGACGCGGTGCTGACGGCGCTCGGCCGCGACCCGGACGAGCCGTTCGGCTCGAACGGGACGGCGCTCGGCGGCGACGCGACGACCACCGGCCGCGGCATGGTGCTCGGCAACCCGCACTTCCCGTGGAACGGCCGGTACCGGTTCACCCAGACGCACCTGCGCATCCCCGGCGAGTACGAGGTCGCGGGCGGCATGCTGCACGGCTCGCCGGTGGTGAACATCGGCTGGACCGAGGGCGTCGCCTGGACGCACACCGTGAGCACCGCCTACCGCTTCACGCCGTACGAGTTCCAGCTCGTGCCGGGTGCTCCGACCAGGTACCTGACGCCGGAGGGCCCGAAGGAGCTCGAGCGCGACGTCGTCGAGGTGGTCGTGCGCAACGAGGACGGCTCGCTGTCGACGGTCGAGGAGGACCTGTACCGGACCCACCTCGGGTACGTCATCGAGGCGCCGGAGATCTTCCTGACCTGGTCGCCGGCGCAGGTCTGGGCGCTGCGCGACGCGAACGCCGAGCACCTCAAGACCCTCGACGTCTTCCACGAGATGGCCAAGGCCCGCACGGTCGGCGAGCTCGCCGAGGCGCAGGACCGCACCGCCGGCCTCCCGTGGGTCAACACCATGGCCGCCGACTCGGGCGGCGACGCGCTCTACGCCGACAACTCCGTCGTGCCGAACGTGCCGGACGAGCTGGTCGAGCGATGCGCCACCGCCGTCGGCCGGGTGCTGTTCGAGCTCGCCCGCCTGCCGGGGCTGTCCGGCACGCTGCCCGACTGCGACTGGCGCGACGACGCCGACGCCGCCCGCCCCGGCATCTTCGGCCCCGCCAACCTGCCCGACACGACGCGACGCGACTGGGTCGTGAACGCCAACGACAGCTACTGGCTGCCGAACCCGGAGCAGCCGCTCGAGGGCTTCGACCGCATCATCGGCTGCGAGCAGTGCGTGCGCTCGCTGCGCACCCGCATGGTCTACCGCTACGTCATGGACCGGCTCGCCGGCAGCGACGGCTTCGGCGGACCCGACCTGTTCACCCACGAGCAGCTGCAGCGCATCCAGCACGAGAACCGCGTGTTCGCCGCCGAGCTGGCCCGCGAGGGCGACGACCTCCAGGACGTCTGCACCGCAGCCGGCGGCGGTGCCGCCTGCACCGTGCTCGCCGGCTGGGACGGCCAGGACGACGTCGACAGCGTCGGGGCGCACGTGTTCCGCGAGTTCTGGCTCCGCACGCCGTCGGACCGCTGGGAGGTGCCCTTCAGCGCGGACGACCCGGTGGGCACGCCGCGCGACCTCGACGAGGGCAACGCCGACGTCGTGGCCGCGATGGAGGAGGCGATCGCGTTCCTGCAGGACGAGGGCATCCCGTTCGACGCGCCGCTCGGCTCGTTGCAGAAGGCCGGCGACCCGGGCGCGCCCGACGTCGGCCTCGGCGGCGGCCCGGGCGGCACCGGCAACGCCAGCGTGCTCTCGACCGACGAGCGCGCGGACACCGACGCGCTGTACGGCATCTGGTACGGCTCGTCGCACATCCAGGCGGTCGCCTTCGACGACGACGGCGTCGACGCCGCGACGATCCTCACCTACGGGCAGTCGGTCGACCCGACCCGCGCGTCGTCGGGCGACCAGACCCGGCTGTTCGGGCAGGAGCGCTGGGTCGACTTCGCGTTCGAGCGCGACGAGGTCCTCGACGACGCGCAGGAGTGCTACGTCGTCGACCCGGGCGGTCGCACCGACGTCTCGTGCGCGGCGATCGCCGCCGCCGAGCGCGGTGGGGCGACACCGCCGGTGCAGGCGCGCGCGACGCTGCCCGCGACCGGCCCGGCGGCGCTCGTGCCGCTGGCGGGGCTGGCGCTCGCGGTCGGCGGTCTGGCGCTCCGGCGGCGGCGCACCGCGACGCGCTGACCGCCCGCGCCGTCGTACGGTCGGCGGCGTGACCACGTCGGCGCGCCGCCTCTGGGAGCTGTTCGAGCCGGTGCACGCCGTCACCTACTTCAGCGCCGAGGCGCGGCAGGCGGCGGACGGCCTGGGGTTCCGCGGCTTCTGGATGGGCTACGTCGCGTTCCGGTCGGCGCCGCTCGGGCCGGTCGACGCCCCGGTGGTCACGGCGCTGTTCCACGGCTTCGCGCCGCGCCGCGTCGCCCGGGCGCTGCCGGACGCCTGGGACATCGCGACGCCCGACGCGGCGCTGACGGCACGCCGGTCAGCGGCGGGGCGCGCGCTGCGCCGGCTGCTGCCCGAGGCGTCCGTGCCGGAGGCGGCAGACGCGCTGTGGGACGCCGCCTCGGCTGCGGACACCGCCGGCCGTGCGCTCGCCGCGGCCAACGCCGCGCTGCCCGCGCCGGACGACCCGTTCGAGCGGCTCTGGCAGGCCACGACGACGCTGCGCGAGCACCGGGGCGACGGGCACGTCGCGGCACTGGTGGCCGCCGACGTCTCGCCGGTGGAGGCGCACCTGCTCAAGGTGGCCGGGGGCGAGTCGCCGGAGGACGCGCTGCGCGTCGGGCGTGACTGGACCGACGACGAGTGGGCCGACGGCGTCGAGCGTCTGCGCCGGCGGGGGTGGACCGACGGCGAGGGTCAGCTCACCGCCGCCGGGGCGGCCGCCCGGCGCGAGGTCGAGGAGCGCACCGACGAGGCGGCGGCCGGGCCGTGGCGCCGGCTCGGCGAGGAGCGGACCGCGGCGGTCGTCGACCTGCTCCGGCCGCTGGCGCGCGCGGTGGTGGACGCCGGCGAGGTGCCGTACCCGAACCCGATCGGGCTGACTCCGCCGGCGTGACGGGGGCCGCGCGCCGGCGGGCGGGCAGGTGTCGCGGGCGCTGTTGCGCTGGGGCGCAAGAACTCCGGGAAATGCGGCTGAGCGCAACGCGCTCGGCGAGCACATGGCCGCGTCGGGCAGCCGTCCTCGGCCTGCCCGGCGCTACGTCGTGCCCCGGCGGCGCCGCAGCGCAAGACCCGCGCCGGCGAGCACCAGCGCCGCGAGCGTCGGGGTACCGCCCGTGCGCGGCAACGTGCGGCCGTCGACGTCGAGGGTTGCGCGGGCGGCGACGTCGGACTCTGCGCCGGCGGTCGAGCCGCCCGTCGTGGCCGCGGCCTCCGGGCAGCCGCCGATCTCGTCGGCGATCGCCCGCAGCATCGTCTGCCACTCCTCGGCGTAGAACTCGGTGTCGAACGCGTAGGCGTCCGGATCGGTGATCTCGCCGTCGCGCACGTCCGCGCCGAGCGCGTGCGAGGTGCGGACCGCGGTGATGCAGTCGGACGGCAGCACGGTGATCTTCTGGCCCTGGAACCCGCTGGCGCTGTAGGCGTCCGGCGCCGCGATCGGATGCGCCCACGTCTGCAGGCCGTACGCGCCCTCGGAGACGTCGGTCATCGTCGTCATGGCGTCGACCCACGACTCCGGCACGACCTGCTTGCCCTCCGGGGTGCGGCCGCCGTTGCGCAGCAGCTCGCCGAAGCGGGCGAAGTCGTGCGGCCGGGCGAACAGCCCGTGCGAGGCGATGACGCCGCCGACGCGGTCGCTCGTCATGACGGCGTCGCCGTCGGCGCCCATCGGCTGCCAGAGCTTCTGCTCGAGCACGTCCTCGAAGTCCATGCCGTAGATGAGCTCGGTCATCCACGCGAGCACCTGCGTGTTGCCGCTGTTGTAGCTGAACCTCGTCCCCGGCTCGTAGCCGCCGGAGGGCAGCGTCGCGAGGAACTCGTTGCGGGTCTTGCCGAGCGCGCCGTCGGTGTAGAGGTCGAGCGCGAGGTCGCGCCACTGCTCGACCTGGGTGTTGATGGCGAGCATCGGCGTGCCCTCGTCCCAGTGCACGCCGGACTCCATCTGCAGGATGTCCTCGATCGAGACGCCGTCCCACTCGGTGCCGGCGAGGTCGGGGACGTACTGCTCGATCGGGTCCTGCAGCGAGTCGATGTGACCCTCGGCGAAGGCGATGCCGACGACGGCGGCGATGAACGTCTTGGTGACCGACCAGGCCTGGTGCCGGACGTCGGCGCTGTAGCCGTTGGCGTACCACTCACCGACCACGGTGCCGTCGTGCACCAGCACGACCTGGTCGGTGCGCGTCGTCCGCACGAACTGCTCGATCGTCTTGGTCTGGCCCTCGAACTCGTAGGTGACCTGCGACAGGTCGCGATGCGCGACGGGCAGCGCCGACACGTACTCGCCGTCGGCCACCGGCACGTTCGGCAGGTAGGCCTCCGGCTTCACCGGGTCGTTCGGGTACGGCAGGTTGAAGTGCCCGTTCACCAGGGCGTCGTGCACGTACGAGGACCAGAAGTCCGGGTCCATCCAGTTCTCGACCCAGCCCTCGACGGCGTCGCCGGGCGGCGGCGTGCCGACGACGGGGCCGTCCTCGGCGGCGGCCGGAGGGGCGAGCAGCGGGACGGACAGCGCGGCGAGGGCGATCGCGGCGGCGGCACGGCGGCGCGGCACGGGGTCTCCAGAAGGACGGGGGCGGACCTCGCACCCTTTCGCCGTGGCGGAGCCGGAGTCCTGCCGGTGCCAGGCCCAGGTCGGCAGGAACCCGGCGGACGGCGTCGAAACCTGTCGTACCCCCGCGACGGCCACGACCGGCCGGTACCCCGCTCCCGGAAGGCTCGTCATGCTCCGTCGCTCCCGCCTGCTCGCCGCCGCCGCCGTCCTGCTGCTCGCCGGCACCGCCGCCGCGGAGACCGTCGACACGGTCGAGACCACCGGGCCGGCCGCCCGACTCTTCCTCGCCAACGACGGCGCCGACTGCGGCACCGGCGACGCGCCGTTCCTCACCGCGCAGGCGCGCACCACAGACATCAACTGCGGCTACATCGGCGGCGGGCTGCCGTTCGGCGAGGTGTTCCACCAGAGCGGCGAGCTGGCGAGCACCCGCGTCTTCGGCACGCGTGGCACCGACGGCGTGCCGTTCGTCGCCGACGTCGAGCGCGACGCGACCGGCGTCGTCGTCGTGCGGGCCGGCAGCCAGCAGGGCGTCGGGCTGCCCGGCAGCGGCCAGGTCATCGCCGACGTCGCCATGCGGGTGCGGGTGGCGAAGCGGTACACCGAGCTGGGCAGCCAGACCCTCGAGGGGCTGGCCACCGCCGGGTCGACGGTCGAGCTGCCGTTCACCTTCGAGCTGCCGGAGACGCTGGCCGGTCAGCAGATCGACGGCGTGGAGTTCGACCTCAACGTGCGCGGCGTGCACGTCTTCCACGGCTTCATGAACCTGAACGGCAACACCTACGTCGACGTCCCGGTCGTGCTCCCGGACGAGCCGACCGCGTAGGCAGCCGACCGCGCTCGCCACTTCCCTCACCGTGTCGTGACGAGAACGGCCTCGACGGGGCCTGTGGTCACGACACCGTGAGGGGAGTGCGGTCGGCAGCCCGCTAGCCTCGCCGACCGTGATCGACCTGCGGCTGCTGCGCGACGACCCCGACCGCGTCCGGGCGTCGCAGCGCGACCGCGGCGAGCCCACCGAGGTGGTCGACGCGCTGCTCGCGGCCGACGAGGCGCGCCGCGCCGCCGTCACCCGCGCCGACCAGCTGCGTGCCGAGCAGAAGACCGTCTCGCAGTCGGTGAAGAAGGCCTCGCCCGACGAGCGCCCGGCCGTGCTCGAGCGTGCGAAGGCGCTGTCGGCGCAGGTGAAGGACGCCGAGACCGCGCAGGCGGAGGCCGACGCCGCGCTGCGTGCCGCGCACCTCGCGGTGCCGAACGTCGTCGAGGGCGCGCCGCCCGGTGGCGAGCAGGACTTCGTCGTCCTCGAGCAGCCCGAGCCGCCGGCGTACGGGTTCCCGGTCAAGGACCACCTCGACGTCGCCGCCCGCCTCGGCCCCGGTGGCCGTGCCGGCATCGACACCGAGCGCGGCGCGAAGGTGAGCGGCAGCCGGTTCGCCTTCCTGGCCGGCGACGTCGCGCTGCTCGAGCTGGCGCTGGTGAACCTGGCGATGGCGCAGGCGCTCGAGGCCGGGTTGGCTCCGGTCATCCCGCCGGCGCTCGTGCGGCCGGAGTCGATGGAGGGCACCGGCTTCCTCGGGGCGCACGCCGCCGAGGTCTACCGGCTCGAGGCCGACGATCTGTACCTCGTCGGCACCTCGGAGGTGCCGCTCGCGGCGATGCACGCCGGTGAGGTCGTCGAGCCGCCGATCCGCTACGCCGGCTTCTCCTCCTGCTTCCGGCGCGAGGCGGGCAGCCACGGCAAGGACACCCGCGGCATCATCCGGGTGCACCAGTTCGACAAGGTCGAGATGTTCGCGTTCGTCGCGCCGGCCGACGCCGCCGAGGAGCACCAGCGGCTGCTCGAGCACGAGAAGCGGTTCCTGACCGCGCTCGAGCTGCCGTTCCGGGTCATCGACGTCGCCGCCGGCGACCTCGGCTCCAGCGCCGCACGCAAGTTCGACTGCGAGGCCTGGCTGCCGTCGCAGGAGCGCTGGCTCGAGGTGACCTCGACCAGCAACTGCACGACCTTCCAGGCCCGCCGGCTCGCGGTGCGACACCGCACCGACGGCGTGTTGCAGCCGGTCGCGACGCTCAACGGCACGCTGTGCGCCGTCGGGCGCACGATCGCCGTGCTGCTCGAGGTGCACCAGCAGCAGGACGGCTCGGTGCACGTCCCCGAGGCGCTGCGCCCGTACCTCGGCGGCCGGGCGCAGCTGACCCCGACCTGAGCCGCGCGCGTGCGCTACGCGACGGCCCTGGGCACCCAGCCGGTGTCGCCCGGCTCGGCGGCCAGCAGGTCGCGCGAGGGGACGGCCGCCGCCAGGTCGAGCAGCAGCGAGAGCGGGACGCCGGCGGCGAGCAGGTCGAGCGCGCGGGCCGTGGGGCGGTCGGTCGAGGACTGCGTCGGGGTCACGGGCTCGGGCGAAAGCAGTGTGTCGGTCATCGGAGCCTCCCTCTGGAGCAGTGGTACTAGTCCTTTCGGACCACCCGGCGGGAATCTTGAGCACCGATGTCCGGTTCACCCGTTCGCCGCGCGACATGGCGTGCGGCGAGAATGGCCGGGTGCCCCCGCCCCGGCTCGTCGCCACCGACCTCGACGGCACCCTCGTCCGCAGCGACGGCAGCATCTCCGACCGCACGCGCGCCGCGCTGACCGTCGTCGAGGAGGCCGGCAGCGTCCTCGTCCTGGTCACCGGCCGGCCGCCGCGCTGGATGGCGCCGGTCGTCGAGGCCACCGGCCACCGCGGCCTCGCCGTCTGCGCCAACGGCGCGCTCGTGTACGACCTGCACACCGAGCGGGTGGTGCGCTCGCACCTCATCGACGCCGAGGCGGCGGCGGAGGTGGTCGCGGCGCTGCGGCGCGACGTCCCCGGCATCGCCTTCGCGGTGGAGAAGGGCCCGGTCGACGGCGTGCCGGCCGGCTTCGGCCGCGAGCAGGCCTACGTGCCGCGGTGGGACAACGACGAGGTGCAGGTCGCCGACATCGACGACCTGGTGCGCGAGGGCGTCGTCAAGCTGCTGGCCCGGCACGAGGAGATGGGGTCCGACGAGCTGCTCGCCGCCGCGCGCCAGTCCCTCGGTGCGCTCGCGGAGGCCACGCACTCCAGCACCGACGGTCTGCTCGAGATCAGCGCCAGCGGCATCAGCAAGGCCTCCGGGCTGGCGAGCCTGGCCGACGACCACGGCGTCGACGCCGCGCACGTCGTCGCGTTCGGCGACATGCCCAACGACATCCCGATGCTGTCGTGGGCCGGCCACGCCGTCGCCGTCGAGAACGCGCACCCGGAGGTGCGCGCCGTCGCCGACGAGGTGACCGCGACCAACGACGACGACGGCGTCGCGCGGGTGCTCGAGCGCCTGTTCGGCTGACGGCGAGCGCAGCGCGCGTCCGGCGGCCCACTTCCGGTGCCGCAGCGACATCATCGGAGCCGGATGATGTTGCTGCGGCACAGGAAGTCGCTCGGCCGACGTCGAAGACCTCGCCCATGCGCCGCCTGCCCGCCCTCGTCGCCACCGCCTGCCTGGTCCTCGTCCCACTCTCGACGGCCCTGGCCGAGGAGGGCCGGCAGTTCCCCGACCCGGAGACCGGCATCCGCGAGGACACCCCGAACGACCCGCGGTTCGACTGCAGCGAGCCGGACGACGAGGACGCTCCCGAGAACGGCGGCACCGTGGAGAACTGCGGCTCCATCTGGGACGCGCAGTCGCAGCTCTGGGGGTTCGCGCCGGAGTCGACGAAGACGACCGCGGTGCACAAGGCGGGCCCTCGCGCCGGCCAGCCGATGCGGTCCGGCATCGGCACCGACGCCGCCTGGAAGACCTCGATCGGCCGGCCCGACGTGGCCATCGCCATCCTCGACACCGGGATCCGGTGGGACGCCGAGGAGCTCCGGCTGCAGATCGCGCTGAACGCCGGCGAGCTGCCCGACGTGCCGGACGCCGACGGCAACGGCGTCGTCAGCGTCGGCGACTTCGAGGGGCTCGTCGACCCGGCACTCGGCCCGGACGGTCCCGCGGACCTGGTCGACGCGCAGGACATCCTGCTGACCTACTCCGACGGCGTCGACGACGACGGCAACGGCTACGTCGACGACATCGCCGGCTGGGACTTCTTCGACGGCGACAACGACGCCCACGACGCGTCGTCGTACTCGAGCGCGGGCAACCACGGCACCGGCCGCGCCAACGACGCCGCACGGCGAGGCAACGACGCCGCCGGCGAGATCGGCACCTGCCCGTCGTGCACGGTGATCCCGGTCCGCGTCTGGGACACCTTCGTCGTCAGCGGCGACCACTACGGCATGGGCGCCGCCTACGCCGCGGACGCCGGCGCCGCGGTCATCGAGGTCGCCCTCGGCGCGCTGTCGAACAGCCCGACGGCGCAGGCCGCGACCCGGTACGCCTACGACAAGGGCGTCACGCTCGCCGTCGTCAGCAGCGACCTCAACACCGCCAACCACAACTACCCGACGACCTACGACGAGGTCATCGGCGTCAACGGCACGGTCGCCGACACCTACGGGCTGGGCGCCTCGGAGGCCAACGAGTTCGGCCTCACCGCAGGCGCCGTCGGGCCGCAGGCTCCGGTCGCCACCTACTTCCGCAACATCAACCTCACGCAGTACGGCGCGCACCTGCACGTGAGCGCCGTCGGCGACACCGGGTCCTTCGCCACCGGACAGGCCGCCGGCGCCTTCGGCCTGGTCATCTCCGCCGGTCGCGAGAAGGGGCTCGACCTCACGCCCGCCGAGGTCAAGCAGATCGTCACGCTCTCGGCCGAGGACGTGCTGCCCGAGGACACCGTCGGCATCGGCACCCCGGACCCGGCCCAACCCGGCTTCGACGAGCGGTTCGCCTACGGCCGGCTCGACATGGCGGCCGCGATGGAGCTCGTCGAGGAGGGCGAGGTTCCGCCGACCGTGCTGCTGCGGTCGCCGGACTGGTGGCAGCTCGTCGACCCGGCCCGCGAGACGACGCTGCCGATCGTCGCCGACACCGGCAGTCGCGCGGCGTCGCACCGGGTCGTCGTCGAGGCGGCCCGCGGCATCGAGCCGAACGAGTTCACCCCCCTGTTCGAGACCGGTGACCTCACCGGCAGCGAGGACGCCCGCGACCTCGGCGAGGTGGACGTCGCCGACCTCGCCGCGCTTTTCGGCGACGGCTTCGACTTCGGCAAGGCGCCGAGCGACGTCAACGAGTTCGCGGTGACGCTGCGGCTGCGGGTGACCGACAGCGCCGGCAACGTCGGGGAGCACCGCAAGGTCGTCTGGCTGCACTCCGACCCCTCCTGGCTGCCGGGCTTCCCGCAGTTCACCGACCGCGGCGGCGAGTCGTCCCCGCGGCTGGCGGACCTCGACGGTGACGCCCAGCTCGAGGTCGTGCTCACCGACTCAGGCGGCCGCACCCGCGTCCTCGACCGCACCGGCCAGGACGTGCCGTGGTGGAACGGTGGCCAGGGCGTGCTCGCGCCGGTGCTGCGCGAGGCGCTGCCGCACGCCGCCGCGCCGGCGTACGTCAGCGGCGTCCCGCTCCCGCGCGGCGTCTCGCTCACCCCGGCGGTCGCCGATCTCGACGGCGACGGCGCGCTCGAGGTCGTCGTCACCAACAGCGGCGGCCAGATCAGCGTCTACGACCGCTTCGGCGACGTCCGGTTCACCGTCGGCGTCGACCCGGCGCTCTCGCCGCCGTCGGCGCGGACCGAGGACTACCACGTCAAGACCGGCTTCTTCGGCGCCGCCAGCGTCGGCGACCTGACCGCCGAGAGCCCCGGCCTGGAGATCGTCGCCGGCGGCCTCGACGGGCGGGTCTACGCCTGGACGGCCAACGGGGAGCCGGTCGCCGGCTACCCGGTCTCGCTCAACTCGGCCGACACCGGCGAGGACGCCCGGGGCGCCGAGCTCATCACCATCCCGACGCTCGCCCAGCTCGACGACGACCCCCAGGTCGAGATCGTCATCGCCGGGTCCGAGGTGGTGAGCAGCACCGGCGGCACGGAGCCGCCGTCCGGCCCGACCGACCTGGCGACCGCCTACCGGACGCTGCTGCAGCGCGTCGGCACCGGCGCCTTCGACGCCGCCAGCCTGGCGCACGCGCTTGACGGCGACGGCACACCGCTCGACGGCTGGCCGGTCGCGCTCGACGCGCTGCTGCCCGACGTCCTGCCGTTCGTCGGCCCGGCGCACCAGTTCGCCGCCGCGGACGTCGACGGCGACGGGCTCGACGAGGTGCTGGTGTCGAACACCTCCGGTGAGGTGCTGCAGCTCGCTGCCGACGGCTCGCGCCGGGTGACGCACGCCTCGGAGGTGCCGGCGACCAATCCCGCGCTGGTCGACAAGAGCAAGGTGCTCAACCTGTTCGAGTACGCCTCGGTCGGGGACCTCGAGGGCGCCGGTGTGCTGTCGGCGTTCAAGGGCGGTCTGACGCTCAACGGCCTCGCGAACCTGGTGCTGGTCGGGCAGAACCTGCCGTTCGACCACACGCTGCAGGGCTGGGACATGGCCACCGGCAGCTACCGGCCCGGCTTCCCGGCCAAGCTCGAGGACTACACGCTGCTCTCGCAGCCGGCGGTCGCCGACGTCGACGGGCTGCCGGGCAAGGAGGTCGTGCAGGGCACCGGTCTGTACCTGGTGCACGCGTTCAACGCGGCCGGGCTCGAGGCGCCCGGCTTCCCGAAGTTCACCGGCGGCTGGAACTACGCCACGCCGGCCTTCGGCGACCTCGACGGCGACGGCACGGTCGAGATGGTGAGCAGCACCCGCGAGGGCTACCTGTTCGCCTGGTCGCTCGACGGAGCCGCCGACGGCAACACCGAGTGGTGGGGCGCCGCCCACGACGACCGCAGCACCTCGCGCTACGGCACCGACGCCCGGCCGCCGGCGCGGGTGCAGGGCCTCGAGCGGATCGGCACGACCGTCACGTGGGCGCCGACCGGCGACGACTGGCTGGTCGGGACGCCGGCATCCACCGTCGTGGTTGTCGGGGCGGGCGCGGGCCAGGTCGCCGCGGCCGAGGTGCGCGAGCTGGCCGGTGACGCGACCTCGGTCGACGACGTGCCGGTCGGGTCGCGGGTCGAGGTCTACGCCGTCGACGACGTCGGCAACCGGTCGCTGTCGGCCGTGCTGGAGCCGGGCGCGACCCGGCCCGACGACAGCGCCGGCGGCGGCGGGTCGGACGGCGGATCGGGCGGCGCGTCGGGCGGCGGCTCAGGCGGCGGGCCGGCGATCCGGACGGCGCGGGCGGACTCGAGCCTGCCGGCCACCGGGCTCGCGCCCGTGCTCCCCGCCGCGCTGGCGCTGCTCGCGCTCGGAGCCGTCGCCCGCCGTCGCCTGAGCGCCTGACCGCGACCCGACCCGTCTCGCGGCCTGACCTCGCGGCCCCCCGTCTCGCGGCCGGACCTCGCGGCACCCCCGTCTCGCGGCCTGACCTCGCGGCACCCCCGTCTCGCGGCCTGACCTTCGCGGCACCCCCGTCTCGCGGCCTGACCTTCGCGGCACCCGACCCGTCCACCTCCGCACCAGACGGGCGCGCGGGGCTGCTGGGGCGCTCGAACCGGGCGCGAGCGCTCAGGTGGACGCAACCAGTGCCGCAGTCAGGCGTCCGGCCGGGGCGCACGGACGTGCCCGGTCAGGCGCGCCCGCGCCGCCGCAGGACCGCCGCACCGGCCACGGTCACCAGCGCCAGGACGGGCAGCACGACGTCGGCGCCGGTGCTCGGCAAGGTCCGCGCGACGGTGCGGGCCGCCGTCGTGTCGCCGCCCGCCGACCCGTCCGTCCCAACCACCGTGCCGTCGGCGCGCAGCACGCCGGTGTGGTCACCCGCCCCGGCGAACGACAGCACCCGGCCGTCGGAGAGCGTCAGCGTCGCCGGCCCGTCGGTCGTCAGGGCGTACGGCACGTCCTCGCCGGCAAGGCACGTGCGCTCGGCGTCGACGACCAGCGAGGCCACGTTCGCCAGCGAGCCGGTCAGCCCGTCGGGCGCCGGCTCCCCGCCGACGGTGTTGAGCTCGTTCGACACCCAGGGCACCGGGTCCGGCCCGGCGTCGTTGGCCTTCTCGCGCACCGGCACCTCGCCGCCGCAGCCACCGTTGACCAGCTCGACGTCGGCGTAGCCCTCGCCGGCCGCGCGGATCGCCGACACCCAGTACGCGCGGTCGTGCTGAATGCCGTACTCCGGGTACCGCAGCTCCTCGTCGGTGCGGAAGATCACCCGCGCCGGGTTCGTCACGCGCACGCGGTCGGCCGTCGCCGCCGCCTCCTTGTCCCACTCGTCGAGCAGCGCGAAGGTGAGGTGGTCGGCCGCCGGGTGCAGGTAGAAGCGGTGGTCGACGCCCTCCGCCTCCATGCGCTGCATCAACGCCGCGGCGGTGTGGACCTGCACGAGCTCGTCGGCGCCGGCGTAGAGGTTCTCCGACGGGATGCTGTCGAGGTTGCCGACGAAGTCGATGACGTTGCCGATGCCGCCGCTCGGGTACTCGTACGGGTTGACGCCGGTCGGGTTGTTCCCTCCGTCGCCGGTGAAGCCGACCCAGTTGACCATCCCTGCCCAGCGGTCGGGGTAGAGCGCCGCGAGCCGCATGGCGCCGTAGCCGCCCATCGAGTAGCCGGACAGGAACCAGCGGTCGGGGTCGGGCGAGAAGGTCGTCTCGGCGTCGGCCATGACCTCGAGGACGTCCGCCTCGGAGATGTCGGAGTAGTAGCCGATCGGGCCGCGGCCGAGCGGCGCTACGAGCACCCGGCCGAGCTCGTCGCCGAAGTCCTCCTGGAACCCGTCGCCGGTGATCTGCGAGGTGTGGTTGGCGTTGCAGCCGTGCAGGTTCACCTGGATGCCCGGCTCAGCCGGCAGGTCCGCCGGCACGTACACCGAGTACGGCTGGAAGCGGCCGTGCGAGACGAACTCCTGCTCGCACAGCGCGCCGGTGTCGCCGTGCCGGCCGTAGATGCGCTCGTAGGAGTAGCCCTCGCCCGAGCCGATCGTCCAGCGGCTGGTGAACACCCGCGACCCGAGCTGCGGGCCGTCGTGGTCGGCCTCCTCGGTGACGTCGCCGGTCAGGTCGGCGACGTCGACGGTCGCGCCGAACTCCGAGATGTCGCCGCTCTTGAGGACGCGGGCCTGCTTGCCCTCCCACCACGAGCTGCCGCCGGTGCCGCTCTCCTCGTCGGTGCCGCGGAAGGCCGCGTTCATCACCGTGCCGTCGGCCTGCGCGGTGACGGCCTGCAGCCGCCAGCGGTCACCGGCGGGCTTCGGCACGCGGATGGTGATCGTGTTCGCGGCGACGTCACCGGTCGCGGCGGTGTAGACGTGCTCCCAGCCCGTCGAGCTGACGCCGTCGACACCCGGCCACGCGCCGCCGCCGGTGGTCGCGTCGTCGTCGGTGTCGATCGAGAGGGCGGCGATCGTGGAGTCGGCGTCGTAGAGCGCGTTGAGCCGGAACACGGCGACGAGGTCGTCGCCGTCGAGGTGGACCGCCAGGTCGACGAGGTCGGCGGTGCCCGCCTTCGACGGGTCGGGGTAGCGCTGGTCGCCGGCGGTGTTGGACAGCGAGCCGAGCTTCTCCTTCTGGCTGGTCGGCGTCAGGCCCTGCGCGCCGTAGTCGTCCATGACGTAGTCGCGGTAGACGAGCACGCCCTCGCACAGCTCGACGGTGCCAGCGCGCCACGGCGTCCGCTCGCACGGGTCGTGCGGGGCCGGTCCGTCCGGGGTCTGCGCCGCCGCGGTCAGCGGCACCGCTCCTGCTGCGAGCACCGCGACGGCGATGCCCGTCCGCCAGCTCCTGCCCGAGCCCCTGGCCGAGCTCCGATCAGCGCGCCTGGTCACGGCCACCTCCGGCGCCAGACGTTCGACGGCGATGGGTCCGGTTCCTGCCTGTGTGGGGTCCTACAGGTACTGACCGGTGCCGTGCGAGGGGCCCTGCGGCCCCGACGCCGCGCCGGGTGGCACCGCAGGTCCACCCGGCAGCGCCTGCCGTCCGCGCATCTGCTCGAGCTGCACGCGCGCCGCCATCTGCTGGGCGAACAGCGCGGTCTGGATGCCGTGGAACAGGCCCTCGAGCCAGCCGACCAGCTGTGCCTTGGCGATCCGCAGCTCGGCGTCGGAGGGGGCGGAGTCCTCTCCGAAGGGCAGGGCCAGCCGGTCCAGCTCCTCGCGCAGCTCCGGTGCCAGCCCGTCGGCGAGCTCGCGGATCGAGCTGGCGTAGATGTCGCGCAGCCGCTCGCGCGCGGCCTCGTCGAGCGGAGCGGCGCGGACCTCCTCGAGCAGCTGCTTGACCATCGAGCCGATCCGCATGACCTTCGCCGGCTGCTCGATCATCTCGGCCGGCCCGCGGTCGCCGTCCGGGTCGGCGGCGACGTTGCCGTCGGCGTCGAGGTCGACGGCGCCGATCGGCTTGCCGTCCGGTCCGACGACGACGACCTGCTGCGACTGCTGCTCCGGGTTCGAGGAGGGCTGGCTCATGACCGGCATCCTCCCCCACACGGCGTGGGCCGCACGCACTGTGGTCGACTGCCGGCCGAGCACCCCGAGCGCGCGGAGGCAGCGTGGACCACGGCGTCACCCCTGAGGTCGCCCGCAAGATGTGGCGCACCCTCGAGCCGTACCACTCGATGGTCTACTTCGCCCCCGAGGGCCCGGAGGAGTACGCGAAGCTCGGTCTCGACGTCGAGGGCAACAAGGCGCTCGCCTACTTCCCGGCCCGGGCGGCGGCGATGGGCGCGGTGTCGCCGGGCGTCGTGCAGGCGGTGTTCTTCAACTTCTCCGCGCTCGCAACGCAGTTCGGCATGGCCGGCGTGTGGGAGACGACGACGCCGGCGGCGGTCGTCGAGGCTCGGCTGCGGGCCGCCGACCGCGCGCTGCGCCGGCTGTGCGGCCACCTGCTCGACACTCCGGACGTCGTCGAGGCGCTCGAGCTCGCCCGCACCGCCTGCGAGGGCTGCCGGCCCGAGGGCCGCCCGCTCTACGCGGGCCTGGCCGACCTGCCGTGGCCGACGGAGCCGCACCTGCAGCTGTGGCACGCGATCGCGCTGCTCCGCGAGTTCCGCGGCGACGGGCACGTGGCGTCGCTGACGGCGTCGGGGGTCAGCGGCATCGAGGCGGCGGTGATGCACGTGGCCCAGGGGGACGCGTGGACGCGGGAGCCGCTGCGCAAGACCCGCGGCTACTCGACCGAGCAGTGGGACACCGCGCTCGCCGGCCTGCGCGAGCGGGGCTGGATCGAGCGCGACGGCGAGGGCTTCACCGACGAGGGCCGCCGGGTGCGGCAGGAGGTCGAGGACCGCACCGACGTGCTCGCGCTGCCGCCGTGGCAGCAGCTCGGCGAGCAGGGGTGCACGCGGCTGCGCGAGGTGGTGTGGCCGCTGTCGAAGGCGATCGTGGAGGCCGGCGGCGTCGGCATCCGCTGACCGCCCGCACCTGCCCGCACGCACCCGTGGCCGCCCGCACGCCCCCGTGGCCGCCCGCACGCCCCCGTGGCCGCCCGCACGCCCCCGTAGCCGCCCGCACGCACCCGTAGCCGCCCGGAGCCCTCCCGACGGTTTCGGGCGGTCCCGGGCCCGCACCAGCCACTCCACCTCCCCAGCCTGGAGTGGCTGCGACGGTTGCGGAGCGGTCTGAACCCGTCGGGAGGGCTCCGGCTGGGGTCAGTCCTTCGCGACGAGCAGGAGGACCTTGCCGACGTGCTCGCTGGCCTCGACGACGCGGTGCGCCTCGGCGACGTCGTCGAGCCGCAGCACCCGGTCGACCACCGGCCGGACCTCGCCGGCCTCGACCGCCGGCCACACGCCCGCGAGCACCGCCTCGACGACCGCCGCCTACTCGTCCTTCGGCCGCGCCCGCAGCACCGTCCCGTGCACCGACGCGCGCTTGGTGAGCAGCCGGCCGAGGTCGAGCTCGGCCTTCGTCCCGCCCTGCAGGCCGATGACGACGAGCCGACCGCCGGTCGCGAGCACCTTGACGTTCCGCTCCAGGTACGCGGCACCCATGTTGTCGAGCACGACGTCGGCGCCGTGGCCGTCGGTGGCGGCCCGGACGCACTCGACGAAGTCCTCCTCGCGGTAGCGCACCGCCTGCTCCGCCCCGAAGGCGACCGCGCGCTCCGCCTTCTCCGCGGTGCCCACCGTGCAGAAGACGCGCGCGCCGTGCCTAGACGCGAGCTGCAGCGCGAACGTGCCGATGCCGCTCGTGCCGCCGTGCACGAGCAGCACCTCGCCGGGCTGGAGCGCGGCGAGCTGGAACACGTTCGACCAGACCGTGCACGCCGCCTCCGGCAGCGCCGCGGCCTCCGCCAGCCCGACGCCGCGCGGCACCGGCAGCAGCTGGCCGGCCGGCGCGGCCACCCGCTCGGCGTAGCCGCCGCCGGCGAGCAGCGCGCAGACCTCGTCGCCGACCGACCAGCCGGCGACGCCCTCGCCGAGCGCTGCGACCCGCCCGGAGCACTCGAGGCCCGGGTAGGGCGACGTGCCGGGCGGCGGGTCGTAGAAGCCCTTGCGCTGCAGGATGTCCGCCCGGTTCACCGCCGTGGCGACGACGTCGACGAGCACCTCACCCGGGCCGGGCTCCGGGTCGGGCACGTCGGCGACGACGAGGGCCTCGGGCCCTCCCGGCGTGGGGACGGTGACGGCGCGCACGACGGACCTCCGCGGGCAGGTGCGGTCGGGACGTCCCGACCCTCGCAGAGCCCGCTGAACAGGAAACGAGCCGGGGGGTACGGCGCGGAGCCGCCGGACGGGGCACGATGACCCCGCGCCGCACGAGCGCCGGACGAGCGCCGGACGCGAGGTGGTCGAGCGCCGGGAGGAGGTCGCCGTGGACGAGGGCCTGTACAGCCGCGTCCAGGCCCGGCTGCCGCAGCTCGCCCGGCGGATGATCCAGACCTTCCTCGACGAGCTGCCGATCTACCGGCTGCTGCCGCGCGAGCAGCTCGAGGGCGAGATCACCCGCATCTGCGAGGAGAACCTGCGCGTCTTCTTCTGCACGCTGTCGGAGGACCGGTCGCCGAGCCCCGACGAGCTGGCCGAGCCGCGGGCCTCCGCAGCCCGGCGGGCGCAGGAGCGGGTGCCGCTGGACGCCGTGCTGGCGGCCTACCACATCGGCGGGCGCATCGGCTGGGCCGAGCTGGTCGCCGAGGCGCGGCAGCCGGAGGAGACCGCGGACCTCGTCGCGGCCGCCGACCGGGTGCTCCGCTACATCGCCGTCGTCACGGGTGCGGTCGCCACCGCCTACCTGGAGGAGCGGCAGTCGATCCACGGCGAGGAGCGCGACGCCGCCCGCGGGCTGGCCGCGGCGCTGCTGGCCGGGCAGGAGACCGCGGCCCTCGCCGGCCGCCTGGGCGTGACGCTGGCGCCGTCCTACGTCGTGCTGGTGCTCGAGCTCGGCGAGAACCGCGACGAGCGGATGTCCGGCGTGGCCGGGGCGGTGGCGGCGCGACGCAAGGTTCGCCGGGTCCAGGAGCGGCTCGACGCCACCGCGGGCGAGCAGGTGCTCGGCCTGCTCGACGCCTCGGGCGGCACGGTCCTGCTGTCGGCCAAGGGCGTCTCGAGCGACGCGCTCGACGTGCTCGTGCAGGAGATGTCGGCAGCGGCGGGGGCCGAGGTGCGCGCCGCGGCGTCGGAGCCGGCCGTCATCGCGGAGCTGCCCGACGCCGTCGAGCAGGCCCGTGACGTCCTGCGGCTGTCGCACCGCCTGGGTCGGCCACCCGGCCTCTACCGGCTGCGCGACGTCCTGCTCGAGTACCAGCTCACCCAGCCGAGCGTCGCGCTCGACCGGCTGTGCGCGCTGCTCGAGCCGCTCGAGCGCAACCCCGACCTGCTCACCACCCTCGACGCCTACCTGGACGAGGACACCGACCGACGCCGCACCGCCGCTGCCCTGCACGTGCACCCGAACACGCTCGACTACCGGCTCAAGCGGATCGTCGAGCTCACCGGCCTCGACCCTGCGACGACGTCGGGGCTGCAGCTGCTCGCCGCGGCGTCGGCCGCCCGGCGCCTGGAGACGCACGGGTGAGCGCACCCGCCTTCTTCCTCCCGCTCGACGACCCGCTCGACGGCCCTCTCGCCAACCGTGGCAGCCGCTGGCAGGCGACCGTGCACACCACCGGCCCGTGGGACCCGGGCGCGCAGCACGGCGGGCCGCCGAGCGCGCTGCTCGCCCGCGCCGTCGAGCGGTGCGCGCCGCGCGAGGACATGGTCGTCTGCCGGGTGACGGTCGAGATCCTCGGCGCGATCCCGGTGGGCGAGCTCGGGCTGCGCGCCCGGGTGGCCCGGCCCGGGCGCAGCGTCGAGCTCGTGGAGGCGGTGCTGGCCGCGGGCGGTCGGGACGTCGCCCGCGCCGCGGCCTGGCGGGTGCGGCGCACCGAGGGCGCCGACGTCGCGTCGCGCCGGCCGGCGCCACCGCCGCTGCCCGCCGAGGGCCTGGCCGGCGGTCCGCCTCCCGGGTGGGTGGACGGGTACCTGTCGGCGATCGAGTGGCGGGTGGTCGACGGCGGCTTCGAGCGGCCCGGCCCCTGCACCGCGTGGACGCGGATGCGGCACCCGCTCGTGCCGGACGAGGAGCCGACCGGCATGCAGCGCGCGCTCGTCGTGGCCGACAGCGGCAACGGGCTGTCGAACGAGCTGCCCATCTCGTGGCTGTTCATCAACCCCGAGCTGTCGGTGCACCTGCACCGCGAGCCGGTCGGGGAGTGGATCTGCGTCGACGCCGTCACGACGGTGTCGCCCGGCGGCGCCGGCCTCGCGACGACGTCGCTCAGCGACCTCGACGGGCCGGTCGGCGTGGGCGCGCAGTCGCTGCTGGTCGCGCCGCGCTGACACCGCCCGACGCTCCCGGGCGCCCGGCGCCGTCCGCCGTCCGGCGCCGAGAAGTTGCGCCGAACGGCGTACAACGCGGACAGTGACGAATAGTTACTGTGAGTGACATCACCTGGTCACCCGGGTGGTGTCCGGCGAGGCACCCGCCCCGCCGAAGGACGTGACGATCCGGACAGGCCCCACCGACGCACTTCGCGGTGCGCACGGAGACATGCGGTCGCCTAGCCCGTCCGGGGAGCGAGTGGCGAGACCGACCTGCCCTGGAACGCAGGTGCTCCGGCACCGGCGCGGGGACCGTCCGGTCGCCGCTCCGCGCTGCAGCACCCGCCCTCTCGGACGGGAGCCCCCCGCATGCGCACCACCCGACGCCGGCAGTCCACCGGCACCCGGCTCGCGGTCGTCGCCCTCGCGGCGCCCCTGGCTCTGGTCCTGCTCGGCGGGACCGCCTCCGCGGCCGCGCCGGCAGAGCAGCCGCAGCAGGCGGCCGCTGCCTCGGTCGACCACAAGCCCCGGCAGGCTGCGCCGGCCGATCAGACGGCCGACCACGGCAAGAAGCCCGACAAGGCCGAGAAGGCCACCGGCTCGCCGGCGCAGCCGGCATCGACCGCGCCCGGCCAGGCCAAGCGCGCCGGCGGCGAGCACGCCGGGACGAGCGGCACGTCGACCTCGCCGCAGCCGCTCTCCACCGCCGACAAGAACGGCACCGGCGCCAACCCGGGTGACACGCACGCGTACTGCTCCACGCGTGACGGCTCGCCGTCGGGCAACGGGAACGGTGGCGGCGAGGCCACCGGCAAGCCGTGCGCCGGCTGCGTCGGCAAGGCCGACAACAAGAACCCGCCCGGTCAGGCCCCCGACGGCACCGACCGCAACAACGGCTACGAGTGCGACGGCAACAAGGGCATCGGGCGCACCAACCCGGCGCACACCGGCTGCCGCACGGCGACGGTCGAGGAGCCCCCGGCCCAGACCTGCGCGACGAACCCGGCGCTGCCGGGCTGCACGCCGGCCGAGACCTGCGCCACCGACGCGTCGCTGCCGGGCTGCACGCCGGCCGACGCGACCTGCGCCACCGACGCGTCGCTGCCGGGCTGCATGCCGGGAACCGACGTT
>JBKHYE010000180.1:0-21850 GCA_046565705.1 Actinomycetes bacterium | reverse complement strand
CCCCGCCGGGCGCCCGGCCGATGATCAACAGGGCAGCCACGCCGACGGCGCGGGCCGGGCCTCGGCGTGGCGCTCCTGGTGATCAAGGTGTCGGGGAGGCGGTGACGTCGCCCCCGGACGCACGACGGCCCGGCCCCCTCGCGGGAGCCGGGCCGTCGCCGTCAGGCGTCTAGTGCGAGTGGCCGTGCCCGTGGCCGTGCCCGTGGCCGTCGCCCTCGTCGTCGGCCGGCTTCTCGACGACCAGCGTCTCGGTCGTCAGCAGCATCGAGGCGATCGACGCGGCGTTGCGGACGGCGGAGCGGGTGACCTTCACCGGGTCGACGATGCCGGCCTTGACCAGGTCGCAGTACTCGCCGGTCGCGGCGTCGAGGCCCTGGCCGGCGCCGGCCTCGCGGGCGCGGTTGACGGCCACGCGGCCCTCGAGGCCCGCGTTCTTCGCGATCCAGTACGCCGGCTCGTCGAGCGCCGCGCGCACGAGCTTGACACCGGCGAGCTCGTCGCCCTCCTTGCCGAGACCGCCGTCGAGCGCCGCGGCGGCGTGCACGAGCGCCGCGCCGCCGCCGGGGACGATGCCCTCCTCGACCGCCGCGCGGGTCGCCGAGACGGCGTCCTCGAGGCGGTGCTTGCGCTCCTTGAGCTCGGTCTCGGTGTGCGCGCCGACCTTGATGACGGCGACGCCGCCGGCGAGCTTGGCCAGCCGCTCCTGCAGCTTCTCGCGGTCCCAGTCGCTGTCGCTGGCCTCGATCTCCTGGCGGATCTGCGCGACGCGGCCGGCGACGTCCTCGGCCGAGCCGGCGCCGTCGACGATCGTCGTGAGCTCCTTGGTGACCGTGACGGTGCGGGCGCGGCCGAGCACCTCGAGGCCGACCTGGTCGAGCTTGAGACCGACCTCCGCCGACACGACCTGACCGCCGGTGAGCACGGCGATGTCCTGCAGCATCGCCTTGCGGCGGTCCCCGAACCCGGGGGCCTTGACCGCGGCGACCTTGAGGGTCTTGCGGATCGCGTTGACGACCAGTGTCGACAGCGCCTCGCCGTCGACGTCCTCAGCGATGAGGAGCAGCGGCTTCTGCGACTGCACGACCTTCTCGAGCAGCGGCAGCAGCTCGGCGATGGCCGAGATCTTGCCGTTCACGATGAGCACGTAGGCGTCGTCGAGGACGGCCTCCATGCGCTCGGCGTCGGTGACGAAGTAGGGCGAGATGTAGCCCTTGTCGAACTGCATGCCCTCGGTCAGCTCGAGCTCGAGGCCGGTGGCCTGCGACTCCTCGACGGTGATGACGCCGTCCTTGCCGACCTTGTCGATCGCCTCGGCGACGAGCTCGCCGACCTGCTTGTCCTGCGCCGAGATGGCGGCGACCGCGGCGATCTCCTCGTGCGTCTGCACCTCGGTGGCCGCGGCGAGCAGCGCCTCGTCGACCGCCTCGACGGCGGCGTCGATGCCGACCTTCATGCTCATCGGGTTGGCGCCGGCCGCGACCGAGCGCAGCCCGAGCTTGACCATCGCCTGGCCGAGCACGGTCGCGGTCGTCGTGCCGTCGCCCGCGACGTCGTTGGTCTTGGTGGCGACCTCCTTGGCGAGCTGGGCGCCGAGGTTCTCGAGCGGGTCCTCGAGCTCGATGTCGCGCGCGATGGTGACGCCGTCGTTCGTGATCGTCGGGCCGCCGTAGGCCTTGGCCAGCACGACGTTGCGACCGCGCGGGCCGAGGGTCACCTTGACGGCGTTGGCGAGAGCGTCCACGCCGCGCTCGAGCGAGCGGCGGGCGTCCTCGGAGAACTGGAGCTGCTTGGCCACGGAGCCTTCTTCCTGAGTCAGGGGGTGGTGCCGGTGGTGCGGGTCGGACGCGTCGACGCGACGGAGCCCCGGGCCCCAGCGGGGACCGGGGCTCCGTCGGACGAGCGGTTCTAGGCCTCGATGACGGCGAGGACGTCGCGCGCGGACAGGACGAGGTACTCCTCGCCGCCGTGCTTGACCTCGGTGCCGCCGTACTTGCTGTAGAGCACCTTGTCGCCGACCTTGACGTCGAGCGGCACGCGCTGGCCGTCCTCGAACCGGCCGGGGCCGACAGCGAGGACGGTGCCCTCCTGCGGCTTCTCCTTGGCGGTGTCGGGGATGACGATGCCCGACGCCGTGGTGGTCTCGGCCTCGCTCGCCTGGACGACGATGCGGTCCTCGAGCGGCTTGATGGCGACCTTGGTCGCGGTGGTCACAGTGCCTCCTGGTGGAACTGGGTGAGGGACGGACCGGGCGGCCTGCCGTCGCGGGGGTCAGGTGCCTGGACGATTGGCACTCTAGACCGACGAGTGCCAACGACACAACCCTGGGGGTCGGTCAGGCGACCTCGCCGCCGGCACGTGCCGGCTCCGCGGTCACCACGCGGTCGCGTCCGGTGCGCTTCGCCTCGTACAGCGCGTCGTCGGTCGCCCGGATCAGCGCCTCGGTCGACGCCGCGTGCAGACGCAGCCGCAGGACGCCTCGGTCGTCCGCGCCGTCGCCGACCTGGACCACGCTGGGCCTCAGCGTGCTCGTGGGTGCCGCGGCCCTCGCCGCCGCTCGACGTCTCGTGACCGTCAGCCGGCCAGCACCTCGGTGACGTCGAGGGCGCTGTCGGCCGGCAGGTCCAGCGCCGAGGGCGCGACCCCCTTCTCGACCAGTCTCGACCCCAGCGCCGCCACCATCGCGCCGTTGTCGGTGCAGAGGCCGGGGCGCGGCACCCGCAGCCGCAGACCGGCCGCGGCGCAGCGCTCCTCCGCCAGCGCCCGCAGCCGGCTGTTCGCCGCCACCCCGCCGCCGATCAGCAACGTGTCGACACCCGAGTCGCGGCAGGCGCGCACCGCCTTGGCGGTCAGCACGTCGACGACGGCCTCCTGGAAGCTGGCGCACACGTCCGCCACGGGCACCGGCTCACCGGCCGCCTGGCGGGCCTCGACCCACCGCGCCACCGCGGTCTTGAGCCCGCTGAACGACACGTCGTAGCTCTCGGGCATCGCCCGGGGAAACGCGATGGCCGCCGGGTCGCCGTCGCGCGCCTGCCGGTCGACGACCGGCCCGCCCGGGAAGCCGAGCCCCAGCAGCCGCGCCACCTTGTCGAAGGCCTCGCCCGCGGCGTCGTCGACCGTCGCGCCCAGCGGTGTCAGGGTCGACGTGACGTCCTCGACGAGCAGCAGGCTCGAGTGGCCGCCGCTCACGAGCAGCGCGACGCACGGCTCGGGCAGCGGCCCGTGCTCGAGCGCGTCGACCGCCACGTGTGCCGCCAGGTGGTTGACGCCGTAGAGCGGCACGTCGAGCGCCAGCGCGTAGCCCTTGGCGGCAGCGACGCCGACGAGCAGCGCGCCGGCCAGCCCCGGTCCAGCGGTGACGGCGACGGCGTCGACGTCGTGCAGGCCGACGCCGGCGGTCTCGAGCGCCCGGTGCACCGTCGGGACCATCGCCTCAAGGTGCGCGCGGCTGGCGACCTCGGGGACGACGCCGCCGAAGCGCACGTGCTCGTCGACGCTGCTCGCGATGGCGTCGGCCAGCAGCGTCGTGCCCCTGACGACGCCGACGCCGGTCTCGTCGCACGACGTCTCGATGCCCAGGACCAGCGGCTCGTCGGCCATGCCCTCCACCCTAGGAGCGCGCGCGTTCGGCGCCGGGCTTCCGCGAACGCCTGACGCACCACCGTTCCCCCCGTACCGTCCGCGGCCGGCCTCGGCGCGGACGGCGTGCCGTGACCAGGAGAGGACCCCGTGCCCGACGACCCGTCCGCCGACGATCGGCCGCACGACCCGTCCCACGACGCGTTCCGCCACGCGCCGGGCGACGAGGACGCCACCGAGGTGCTCGACCTCGGGGAGGACATCCGGCTCGACGACGCGCCCGTCGAGCCGCCGCCAGACCCACGCCGGCGGCTGGTGATGGCCGCGGCCCTGGTCCTGCTCGTCGCCGCGGCGTCGGGCGGCGCAGTGCTGCTCACCGCAGGCGGCGGTGAGCCGGACCGGCTCTCAGCCGAGCCCGTCGTCGTCACCACCACGGCGAGCCGGACGCCCAGCCCGACGCCGTCGGCGACCGCGACGCCCACCCCCACGCCGAGCCCGAGCGCGCCGTCGCCGACGCCGGCGCCGACCACGGCGGCAGCCGTCGCCGTCGAGACGACGACGGCCGCACCGGCGCAGACCACCACGGCGCCGCCTCCGCCGCCGACGACCAAGCCCGCGCCCACGACCACCCAGGCGCCCGCGCCCGGCGAGGTCACCGTCACGTTCCAGAACGACACGACCCTCGAGCTGCGGATGCGGGTCGAAGACGGAGACGGCTCACCGCCTGTCGGCGGTGTGGTCGAGCCGGGCGGGAAGCTGACCGTGCTCTTCCAGCCCAACCCGGACCACGCGAGCCCCACGACAGCGGTCTGGACCGGTGGTTACGCCTGCCAGAACGGCGACGCCCCGGGGTACCCGTCGCCCGGCAGCTACACGATCATCGCGCGGCACTTCGCGAACGGCACGGCGGCCGAGAACTGCGACGGCGCGCCGGAGTTCGAGCTCGTGTCACCGGACGCGTCGGGCGCCACGCGGCCCTGAGCCTCAACCCCTGCGGGTCATGACCACGGCGTCCTCACCGCTGGGCTGGTAGTAGCCCCGGCGCACCCCGCTGCGGACGAAGCCGTGTCGCTCGTAGAGGCGCTGAGCGGCGGCGTTGCCGGCGCGCACCTCGAGACTCACGGTGCGCTGCCCCCGCCGCTCGGCCTCGTCGAGCAGCGCCCGGAGCAGCCGGCCGCCCAGCCCGGACCCCCGCGACGCCGGGGCCACGGCCATCGTCTGCACCCATGCCTCGTCCGGGTAGTCGCACAGCCCCGCGTACCCGACCACCTCCTCGCCGTCGAGCGCGACGACGTACCAGCGGGTGTCGAGCTGGCCGAGCTCGGACCAGAACGTGCGCGCCGACCACGTCTGCTCGCCGAACAGCTCCGACTCGAGCGCGACGACGGCGTCCAGGTGCCACCAGCGCAGGCGCTCGACGCGGGCCGTCACCAGGACACCGGCTCCGACGTCGTCCGCCCGTGGCGCAGCGACACGCGGTGCAGGACGTCGTCGGTGCGCAGGTGCACCTCGTCGTCGAGGCGGCCGAGCCACTGCGCCTGCGCGCCGAGCCGGTCGCTCTCCCACGCCAGCCCGTCGGCGTCGTAGGCCGTCAGAACCTCGTCGTCGAGCAGCAGCGCGAGCCCGAGGTCGGGCACCGGCTCGAGGTGCCGCGCGGTCGGCCGGTCGAGGCGCGACCACACGTCCGGCAGCCCGCTGTGGACCAGGTACGGCGAGCTGCCGGCCGCGACGAACACCATCGACGGGTGCGGCCAGGACGCCACGACCGACAGCCGCCCGGCGTTGAGCTCGGAGGCGAACACCGCCGTCCAGCTGTCGCCGTGCGCCGGCGCGATCCGCAGCCAGATGCCGTCCGAGCCGCCGTCGCGCCGGGCCCCGGGGTAGTACACGACCTCATCGGCGGTGCCCGGCACGCGGCGCTCGTGCGCGGCGTCCCAGTCGCGGGCGAAGGCGTCGAGCCACAGCGGGGTGTCGCTCACCCTCGCCCGCTCCCCGACCGCAGCACGCGGCCAGGGTAGGGCGGTCAGGCAGTCGGCTCGGTCGTCGTCGTGACGGCGTGCGGCAGGTCGAACCAGGAGCCGCCCTGACCGTCGAGGTAGCCGTAGGCCGCGCTGATCTGGGTGTTCGACACGTCGCCGGTCAGGGCGCGGACCGCGACACCGTCGAGCTCCGCCGGGACCTCGAACTCGAAGGCGTAGACGTTGTCGCCCGGCACGACGACCTGCTTGTTGATGGCGGCGGTCCCGAGTGTGACGAAGCGCTTGGTGTCGGCGCGCACCGCCGACAGAACGACCTCGACGGTGGAGTCGACGGCGAGCACGGCGTCGCGGCTGCCCTTCAGGGTGATCTGGCCGGTGATCGTGCTGCCGCCGACGAGGACGTACTCCGGCTGCAGCGTCGAGTCGGCGCTGAAGGTGGCGGGCGTCGGCTCCTCGCCGGCCGCCTCGAGCACGTAGCCGGCCGGGGTGATGGTCAGCGCGTTGCCGACGCTGTTGTCGCCGGGCTCGAGGCTGAGCGCGTAGTTCGTGCTGAGGCAGCGCGGGTCGGTGCCGTCCGTGACGCACTGGATGGCGAAGATGACGCGCTCGGTCGCCGGTGCGGCGGCGTCGGTCTCGGTGGTCTCGGCGCTGGCAGCCGCGCCGGCGGCGACGACGAGCGCCACGGCGCTCACGATGGTGCGGAACTTCACGATGCCCCCTGCTGGGTGTGGGCGCGCCCCGGTCGCGGGGCGACGTGCAGGGGGACTTCGCCGCGAGCCCGAGAAGTCCTGCTTCGCCCCGGTCCGCTACGGCTGCGCGGTGACCCGCTTGCCGGCGCTCGGCGGCACGGCGTCCGGCCGCCGCAGGTACAGCGGCGTCAGACTCTCGGACGGCGCGCCCTCCAGCACGCGTCGCGCCGCGAGCAGGACCAGCGCGTCCGGCGAGGGGTACCTCGGCTCGTCCGGGACGTGCCACGGAGCGAAGACCTCCCCGTGCTTGAGCGCACCGTCGCCGACGACGCGGTCCGACCACCCCTCGTCGCGCAGCGCGTCGGCGAGCGCCCCCGGCGTCATGACGCCGGGCCCGGCGACGCGCCGGCCGGTGTCGTCGTACTCGGCCCAGTAGACCTCGCGACGGCGGGCGTCGGTGACGACGACGCGCGGTCCGTCGTCGTCCCACGCCCCGACGGCGTCGAGCGAGCAGCATCCGTAGACCGGGATGCCGAGGGCGTCGGCCATCGCCAGACCCGTGACGATCCCGACGCGCAGGCCGGTGAACGGGCCGGGCCCGAGACCGACGGCGACGGCGGCCAGCGACCGCCGCGACGCGCGCAGCTCGCCGAGCACCTCGGCGATGCCGGTGGCGAGCAGCTCGCCGTGGCGCTGGCCGTCGACCCGCTGCCAGACCGCCGAGCGACCCCAGGCGACGCCGCCGTCGTCCTGGCGCTCGAGGTCGACGAGAGCCACGCCCACCGCGGGGGAGCTGGTGTCGAGGCCGAGGACGAGCACGGCGACGAGCGTAGGTGCCCGGCGACGTCACCCGGCAGGTGGGAGCCGTGCGGCACGACCATCACCGTTCGACGTACTGGTCTCGGCCGCTGACCGGCGCCAGGCGGCCGGCTCAGGCCTCGCGGTACTGCTCGACGAGCTCGCGCTTGAGGACCTTGCCCGACGGGCCGAGGGGGAAGCTGTCGGTGAAGAAGATCCGGCGCGGGTACTTGTAGGCGGCCAGCTTCTCCTTGGCCCACTCGCGCAGCTCGTCCTCGGTGACGTCGCCGCCGGCCGGGTCCTTGACGACCGCGGCGCTGACCTCCTCGCCGTACTGCGGGTCCGGCAGCCCGAACACGGCGACCTGCCCCACGGCCGGGTGCCGCAGCAGCGTCTCCTCGATCTCGCGCGGGTACACGTTGTAGCCGCCGCGGATGACCATGTCCTTCTTGCGGTCGACGATGGAGACGTAGCCGTCCTCGTCCTTCGTGCCGAGGTCGCCGGTGCGGAACCAGCCGTCGACGATGGCGGCGGCGGTCGCGTCGGGCTTGTTCAGGTAGCCCTTGAAGACGTTGTGGCCGCGGACGACGATCTCGCCGAGCTCGCCCGGCTCGCGGAGGAGCTCGATGCGCTCGTCCACCTCGGCCCTGGCGATCTCGACCTCGACGCCCCAGATCTGCTTGCCGACGGTGCCCGCCTTCGGCGGGAACCCGACCTGGTTGAACGTCGCGACCGGCGACGTCTCGGTGAGCCCGTAGCCCTCCAGCACGTCGGTGCCGAAGACCTCCTTGAACTTCTCCAGCACCGGCACCGGCAGCGCCGCGCCTCCCGAGAGCGCCGACTTCAGCTGCGGCCGGTGCTCCGAGGTCTTCGCCGCCTCGAGCAGGCCGATGTACATCGTCGGGACGCCCATGAAGATCGTGCACTTCTCCTTGGCGAGCAGCTCGAGCGCCTGCGCGCCGTCGAAGCGCGGCAGCAGCACGACGCTCGCGCCGACGAAGAACGCCGTGTTCATGCAGCACGTCTGCCCGAAGGTGTGGAACAGCGGCAGGCAGCCGAGCACGACGTCGTCCGGCCCGATGTCGAAGCTGTAGGTCGCCGAGGACAGGACGTTCATCGTCACGTTGAAGTGGCTGATCTCGGCGCCCTTCGGCTGGCCCGTGGTGCCGCTCGTGTAGAGGATGACGGCGGTGTCGTCGGGTCGGCGCGGCACGATCGCATCGATCGGCTGCACCTCGAAGGCCCGAGTGTCGATGCGCTCGATCGTCGCGTCCGCAGTCACACCCGCCGGGGAATCCATCACCGCGAGTACCGGCACCCCCGCCAGCTCCGCGCCCTTCGCGCCCTCGCCCAGCAGCGGCGCGGCGCAGACCAGCACCGTGGCGCCCGAGTCCTCGAGGACGTACTGGATCTCCTCCGCCTTGAGCAGCGCGTGCACCGGCACGGCGACGCCGCCGAGCGCCAGGGTGCCGAAGTAGGCCAGGGGGAAGTGCGGGGTGTTCGGCAGCAGCAGCGCCACCTTGTCGCCCGGGCCCACGCCGTTGTCACGCAGGACCTGCGCGTACTGCTTGGCGTGCCCCCACAGCTGCGCGTAGGTCAGCCGCAGGTCGCCCAGGACCACGGCGGTCCGGTCCGCGTGCCGGACGGCGTACTCGGCGAGGATGCTGGCGATCGTCAGCTGCATGGCAGGGCGCTCCACGGGTGTCGTCGTCGGGTGTGACCGGAGTCTCTCTCACCCCCGGCCATCGCGACAGCCGGCCCCGACATGCCGGTGGCGGCCGCCCGCGAGGGCGACCGCCACCGGTCAGGCCGTGCCGTCCGTCAGGTCACTCGGCCGTCGGGACGCCGTTCTCCGGGACGTCGCCGGCGCCCTCGGTGTACTCCTCGAGCGGGCCATCGCCGTCGTCCGTGGTCTGCACCTCGGTCCGCTGAACCGGCGCGCCGTCCTCGATCTGGACGACCTGGACGCCGGTGATGCCGCGGTGGCTCTCCTCGGAGTACTCCAGCGGCGCGAGCCACGGGCCGGTCATCTCCGAGCCCTCCTCCTCCAGCGTGGCGACGAGCGCCTGCCGGTTGAGGTTGTCGCACGTGCGGGCCAGCGCCGAGACCAGTGTGTAGGCCTGCGACATGCCGTAGACGCGGAAGTTGTTCAGCGGCTCGTCGTTCTCGCCGTGCTCCTCCCACGCCTGCTGGAACAGCTGGATCCACTCGTTGTCGGGCTCCTCGACGGTCGGGATGTACTTCGTCGTGTAGACGCCCTCGAGCGCACCGGCACCCGACACCGCGTTCTTGCTGAAATTGGCGATGAGCGCCCCCACCAGCGTCGCGTCGGAGCCGACGTTGGAGATGAACAGCTGCGGGTCGTAGTTCAGGCGCAGCATGGCGAGGTTCGCCAGCGCGGTGAAGGCCGGGACGCTGAACATGACGACGGTGTCGGCGCCGGCCTGCTGCAGCTGCTGGATCGCCGGTCCGACCGACTCCGGGTTGGTCGGGTCGTACTCGGCCTCGGCGACGACCTGGTCACCCAGGATCTGCGTCACGCCGGCGGCGCCGTCCTCGCCGAAGTCGTCGCCCTGGCCGAAGATGCCGACCTTGGCGTCGGGCAGCTCGTCGGCGATGTACTGGGCCATCACCTTGCCCTCGACCGTGTAGTTCGGCTGCCAGCCGAAGGTGTAGGGCGCCTCCTCCGGGTTGTTCCACTGCAGCGCGCCCGAGGACACGAACAGGTCGGGCACCTCCTGCTCGTTGAGGAACGGCACCACGGTGCGGTGGGTCGGCGTGCCCAGGCCGCCGAGCATCGCGAAGATCTCCTCCTGGAGGACGAGCTTCTTGGTGACGGCGTCGGTGTTCGACGGGATGTACTCGTCGTTCTCGACGACGTACTCGATCTCGCGGTCGCAGATGCCGCCGTTGGCGTTGACGTACTCGAAGTACGCCTGCGTGCCCTGCGGGATCGTCGAGTAGCCGGGCGCTGCGCGGCCGGTGAGCGGCATGTGAGTGCCGATCTTGATGGTCGTGTCGGTGACGCCGGTGGTGTCACCCTCGACCTCGGCGGCGCTGCCGCCGCCACCGCCCTCGTCCTCGTTGCCGCCGGCGCCGCACGCGGTCAGCACCAGCGAACCCGCGGCCACGAGCGCCACTGCCCGGACCACGGGGCGTGCCTTGTAGATCCTCACCCAACTCCTCCTGTTCCGACCGGGCGGTTCCGGTCGTGAGCCCATCCTGACCGTGCTCTGCCTCACGATGCGACCCGAGGCGGCATCGTGAGCGGACTGTGACGTGCGGCGGCCCCGTCTCGGGCGCATCGCCACTGGCTCAGCCGGCCGCCATCGCGCGACGAGCCTTGCGCTTGAGCCACGCCATCCGGACCGTCCCGACGATCCCCTGCGGCGCGATCAGCATGATCACGATGAGGAAGATGCCGAAGGCCAGCGGTGCGGTGTTCGCCGCCTGCGACGACGACAGGCCGAACTCGTGCCCGAGATCGGTGAGCAGGTCGATGAAGAACACGAGCAGCGCGCTGCCGATGACGGCGCCCAGCAGGCTGCCCAGGCCACCCACGACGATCGCCACCAGCAGGAAGATCGACAGGAAGACGCCGAAGCTTCCCGGCGAGACCAGCCCCGTGACGATCGCGAGCAGCGCGCCGCCCACGCCGGCGCACGCCGCGCTGACGACGAACGCGAGCACGCGCCAGCGCCCGAGGTTGATGCCGGACAGCTCGGCCGCCACCTCGTCGTCGCGCAGTGCGCGCCAGCGGCGGCCCACCCCGCTCTTGACGAGGTTGGACAGCAGCAGCAGCACGACGAGGGCCAGGAACCACCCCAGGTAGGCGACGTACTTGCTACGGGTCAGCTCGTTGCCGGTGATGAAGAACGCGACGTCCTCCAACCAGGCCGGTGGCGAGGGGGCCGACACGAGCAGCCCCTGGTCGCCGCCGAGCTCGTCGGACCGGTACTGCGCGAGACCGGGGAGGCCGACGGCGAAGGCCAACGTCGCGCCGGCGAGGTACGGGCCGTGCAGGCGGGACGCAGCGGCTCCGACCACGACCCCGACGAGCGCGGTGAGCACGACGGCGACGAGCACGACGAGCAGGAAGGGCAGCTCGTAGGCGTCGAGCAGCAGCGCCGTCGTGTAGCCGCCGATCGCCATGAACGCGCCGTGACCCAGTGAGATCTGGCCGCTGATGCCGGTCAGCACAGTCAGCCCGGCGACGGCAGGCACGAAGTACGCCATGGCGGCCAGCTGCGTGATGCGGAACGGCGAGAGCGTCTCGACGAGGGCGATGATGCCGACGAAGGCCAGCAGCATGAGCAGCGAGTGCTGCGCGAGGGTGGACGACGGCCAGAAGCGCCGCAGGCCGGTGCGCTGTGCGGCGGGTGCGGCCGACGTCGGGCCGGGGCGCAGGTCCTCAGCTCCCCCGGTCGCGGGCGGCGTCCCGCCGGCGGCGGGTCCGCCGCCGGCCGGCGTGGCCGCCTCGTCGGCCGTGTAGCCGGTCTTGTCGCGGGCGTTGTCACCAGGATTTTCGGCCACGGTCACACCTTCCGCGCCACGGAGCTGGAGAACAGGCCGCCCGGTTTGAGCAGCAGGACGGCGACGAGGATCGCGAGCGCCGCGAGCGTCACCAGCGACGGGTCGACGTAACCGGCGACGTAGCTGTTCGTGAGCCCGAGCACGAGACCGCCGACGACGGCGCCGACGAAGCTGTCCAGCCCGCCCAGCACGGCCGCGACGAAGCCGAAGATGACGACGCCGTCCATGAAGTTCGGCGACACCAGCCCGCCGGCGCCGATCAGGACGCCGGCGAGCGCGCCGAACAGGCCGGCCAGCGCCCAGCCCAGGGTGAGCATCCAGCCGACGCGCACGCCCAGCAGCCGAGCGACCTCCTGGCCGAAGGCGGAGGCGCGCATCTGCAGTCCCAGGCTGGTGAAGCGGAAGAGCACGAGCAGCAGCCCCATCGCGGTGAGCACCGCGGCCACCCGGTAGAAGTCGTTCGGCGTGATGGCCAGGTTCGTGCCGCCCACGCTGATGCCGCTCAGCGAGAAGGGCGCCGAGAACGACTCGAAGGTGTTGCCGAACAGGATCGCCGCGAGGGCGATGAAGCCGACGAACAGCCCCAGCGTGACGATGACGGCGTTGAGCTCGTTGCCGTGCTCGACCCGCCGGATGATCAGCCGCTCGACCAGGCCGCCGATGACGAAGCCGGAGACGAGGGCGACGAGCAGCGAGACCCAGTAGGAGTAGCCGCGCTGCGACATCTCCAGCGCCAGGTAGGTGCTGAACATCGCCATGGCGCCCTGGCCGAAGTTGATGATCCGGGTGGCGCGGAAGATGAGCACGAGCGTCAGCGAGAACGCCGCGAAGACGAAGCCCAGCACGATGCCGCTGAGGGTCAGGTTCACGAACTGCTGCACGGGGCGACTCCGTCGTCGGTGCGGGGAAGCAGGGGACGCGGGCTCATCTCAGAACCCGAGGTAGGCGTGTCGCAGCTGCTCGTCGGCCTCGAGCGTGGCGGCGTCGTCGCTCGCCACGACCTTGCCGAGGTTCAGCACGACGCCCGTGTCGGCGATCGACAGGGCGGACTTGGCGTTCTGCTCGACGAGCAGCACCGCGAGCCCGGTCGTGTCGACGAGCTCGCGGACCAGCTTGAAGATCTGCGCGACGACCAGCGGGGCGAGCCCGAGCGACGGCTCGTCGAGCAGCAGCACCTTGGGCTTCGACAGCAGCGCGCGACCGACCACCAGCATCTGCCGCTCGCCGCCGGACAGCGTGTGCGCGGTGCGCTTGCGACGGCTGTCGAGCGGCGGGAAGAGCCGGTAGATCTCCTCCAGGTCCTGCTCGGCGTTACCGCCCTTTCGGAACATGCGGCCCAGCCGCAGGTTCTCCTCGACGGTCAGCTCGGCGATGACGCCACGCCCCTCGGGCACGTGCGCCATGCCGCGCCGCACCATCGTCTCGACCTGCGCCTTGGTGATGTCCTTGCCCTCGAGGTGGACCGATCCGCTGGTCGGACGGACCAGCCCGGAGATGGTGCGCAGCAGCGTCGTCTTGCCGGCGCCGTTGGCGCCCAGCACCGCGGTGATGCGCCCCTCGGGCACGGTCAGGCTGACGTCGTCGAGCGCCTTGACGGGGCCGTAGGAGGCCGACAGGTTCCGGACCTCGAGCATCACGCGCCCTCGCTCTCGCCGTCGGTCGCGGCGTCGGTGCCGAGGTAGGCCGTGAGCACGGCCGGGTCGTTGCGCACCTCGGCCGGCGTGCCGGTCGCGATCACGCGACCGAAGTCGAGCACGGTGATGCGGTCGCAGACCGCCATGACGAGGTCCATGTGGTGCTCCACGAGCATCACCGCCATTCGCCCCGAGAGCTCGCGGATCGTCTCCCCGAGCTGCTGCATGTCGTCGGCGCCGATGCCACCGGCCGGCTCGTCGAGCATCAGCAGGTCGGGCTCGCCGACGAGCGCCCGCGCGAGCGCAACGCGCTTCTGCACCGGGTAGGGCAGCGAGCCGGGCAGCCGGCCGGCGTACTGGACCGCCCCGACCGCGGCCAGAGTCGCCAGCGCGCGCTCCCGCAGCGACTTCTGGTCGTTGTCGCTGGCCGGCAGGCCGAGCAGCGAGGGCAGGAAGCCGGCCTTCGACCGGGCCGTCGCGCCGGCCATGACGTTCTCGAGCACCGGCATGTGCGGGAAGAGCCCGACCCCCTGCAGCGTCCGCGCGATGCCCAGCCCGGCGAGCTTGTGCGGCCGCAGGTCGCGCAGCTGCTCGCCGCGCCACGACAGCGTGCCGGCGTCGGGCTCGAGGAAGCCGCAGACGACGTTGAACAGCGTCGTCTTGCCGGCGCCGTTCGGCCCGATGACGCCGAGCACCTCGCCCGGGTCGACGAACAGCGACACGTCGTCGAGCGCGGTGAGCCCGCCGAAGCGGACGGTGATGCCGCTCGCCTCGAACCGGCCGGGCCGCCGCTCGGCCGCCGCGTCCTGGGTCGCCGGCGCGGTCACGGGGCCGTCCCGGTGCGTCGCATCGCTCTCCTCGTCCGCCGCTGGGCCGGCCGCCGTGCGAGGCGGTCGACGTCCTGTACGAGCGCATACAAGCGCACGCCCGTCGACGCCCCGGGAGTGCCCCCGGTCACACCGGACCGAAACCAGGGCGAAGCCATCGCGTGCCGTGGACGAGCACGACGGCCACGCGAACGTCGCCGGTCGCGACGCCGTCCGCGGCGCTCTCGGTCGGGTCGTCCGGCCGGTCCAGCCGCACCTCGAGCCACGAGTCCGCCAACCGGTCGACGAGCCCGGCTCCCCACTCCACGACGGTCACCGCGTGCTCGAGCGCGGTGTCGAGGTCGAGGTCGTCGAGGTCGACGGGCCGACCGGCCTCGGCCGCGTCGCGCAGCCGGTAGGCATCGACGTGGACGAGCGGCACCGAGCCGTCGGGCCCGGCGCGGTGCTCGCGCGCGAGCACGAACGTCGGGCTCGTGACCCGGCCTCGCACGCCGAGCGCCTCGCCGATCCCCTGCGTGAACGTCGTCTTCCCGGCGCCGAGCGGACCCGACATGACGACGAGGTCCCCCGGCCGCAGCGCCGAGGCGACGCGCCGGCCGAGAGCGCGGGTCGCGTCGGCGTCGGGCAGCCGCACCGGCACGGTGCGCACGTGCTCGCCGGAGTCCGGCGCGACGGGCCGGCCCCCGGGCAGCGGCGTGGTCGAGCGCAGGTCGAGCGCGTCGTGCGTCCGCGCCCACGCCTCGGCCTCGCGCAGCCAGGCCTCGGTGTCCGGTCCCTCGAGGTCCACCACCTCCACCGACCACGGCGGCCGCGGGACGAGCAGCCCGGTCGTGTCCGCGTGGACCAGTCGGCGGACGCCCGTCACGCCGCCACCAGCCGCAGCGCGGTGGCCAGGTCCTCGGTCAGCAGCCGGCGCGGCTCACCCCGCGGCCCGAAGCGGATGGCCGCGCTCGGGTGGTAGGTCGGCAGGACCTGCACAGGGCCGTGCGGCAGCGCGACCTGGTGCACCCGGCCGCGCACCGGACCCAGCGGTGTCGGCCCGAGGAACCACCGCGTCGCCGACAGTCCGAGGGCGACGACCAGCGATGGCGCCGCGAGCGCCAGCTGCCGCTCGGCCCAGCCGCGGCACCGCGCCGACTCGAGCGGCTTCGGCGGCCGGTTGCCCGGTGGCCGGCACTTCAGCGTGTTCAGCACCGCGACGTCGGCGCGCGAGCCGCCGGCCTCCAGCAGGAGCTGGTCGAGCAGCTGCCCGCTGGCACCGACGAACGGGCGTCCGGTGCGGTCCTCCTCCGCGCCCGGCGCCTCACCGACGAGCATCAGCCGGGCTCCGGGCGGCGTGTCGCCGACGACGACGCTCGACCGGGTGGCCACCAGCTCGGGGCAGGCGGTGCACGCGATGGCGCTCAGGGCAAGGGCCGGCAGGTCCGGTGCGGCCGCGGCCAGCTCGTGCACGGCGTCGGCCGCGGGGTCCGACCGCCTCACGCGCTGCGGTGCACCGGTCGTGCGGCGCGGCGCAGCAGCGCGCGCAAGTGCAGGGTCACCATCTCGGCCCGCTCGAGCTGGACCATGTGCCCGGCGCCCTCGAGCACGACGAGCTGCGCCGTCGGCAGCGCCTTCGCGATGACCTTGCTGTGGTCGGCGGGCGTGATGAGGTCCTTGCTGCCGACCAGCACGAGCGTCGCGACGTCGCGCAGGACGTCGAGCGCCGCGAGCTTGTCGTGCGTGGTGAAGGTGTCGTAGAACTCGGCGATCACGTCGACGCGCGTGTTGGCCGTCATCCGCTCCACGAACTCGACGAGCGCCGGGCTGACGTCGTCGTCGCCGAAGGCCTCGTGCCGGGCGAGAAGGAACGCCAGATCGGTGCCGAGCCGCCGACCGCGCTCGAAGACGCCGGGGCGCCGCTGCATGCCGCGGGTGAGCCACGGCAGCACCCGTCGGGTGACCGGCGTGAGCGCCGCCGGCAGGCCGAAGCTGACCTCGGCGAGCCGGCCCGTCGACGTCCCGATCAGGGCGACGCCGGTGACGCGGTCGCCGAACAGCTCGGGGTGCCGGTCGGCCAGCGCCATGACCGTCATGCCACCCATCGAGTGGCCGACGAGCACGACCGGTCCGACCGGCACGACCTCCCGCAGCACGGCGTGCAGGTCGCGGCCGAGCCAGTCGATGGTCGAGTGGTCCTTCGGGCTGCGACCGCTGCGGCCGTGCGACCGCTGGTCCCAGTACACGCAGCGCACGGAGCGGTCGGTGGCGAAGGCCTTGCGCTGGTAGTGCCAGACCGCCATCTCCTGGGTGTAGCCGTGGCAGAAGACGACCGTCATGGGCGCGTCGGCGGGGCCGTCCTCCTCCACGTGCAGCGGCACCCCGTCGTCGGCCAGCACGACGCGCGTGCGGTCGGCGGGCAGCTCGAAGAACGGCTCGTCCGCCTCGGGGTCGGGGCGCAGCCGGGTCCGGCCGACGGCGTAGCGCTCGGCGGCGAGGCCGACGCCGGCGCCCACGGCGAGCGCGCCGACCACGGCACCCGCGATCCCGGCCGAGCGCTTGCGGCTCACCGGTGCTCCCTCGGGACCCGTGCGCCGATCCGCGTGACGATCTCGTAGGAGATGGTGCCGAGCGCCTCCGCCCAGTCCTGCGCCGTCGGCTCGCCGTCGTCGCCGGGACCGAACAGCACCACCTCGTCGCCCGCCGCGACGGCGTCGTCGCCGACGTCGAGCACGAACTGGTCCATGCACACCGTGCCGGCGATGGTGCGCCGGCGGCCGCCGAGCTGCACCTGCCCGAGGTTCGTGGCGCTGCGGGGGACGCCGTCGGCGTACCCGAGCGGCACGAGCGCGACGGTGGTCTCGCGGTCGGTCGTGTAGCGGTGGAGGTAGCTCACGCCGGAGCCGGCCGGCACCCGCTTGGTCAGGGCGACGGTGCTCACGAGCGTCATGGCCGGACGGAGCCCGAAGTCGGCGGCGCTGCCCTGGTCGGGCACGGGAGTCAGTCCGTACACCGCGATGCCGGGGCGCACGAGGTCGTAGTGCGTGTGCGGCGCGGTGAGCGTGGCAGCGCTGTTGGCGAGGTGACGGAGGTCCGGGCGCAGCCCCGCGCCGGCGACGACCTCGAGCGCCTCGGCGAAGTGCTTGGCCTGCAGCCCGTTCACCGGGTGGTCAGCGCCGCCGTCGGCGAAGGCGAAGTGGCTCCAGACGCCGACGACGCGCACGGCGCCGTCGGCCTCGGCCCGCGCCGCCGCGCGGCAGAGGGCCGGCCAGTCGGCGGAGGTCGCGCCGCCGCGGGACAGGCCGGTGTCGACCTTGAGGTGCAGCCGCGCGGTCGTGCCGGTGGCGCGGGCGGCGTCGACCGCCGCCCGCAGCTGCTGCTCGCTGTAGGTGCCGAGGTCGACGTCCGCGCCGACCGCCGCCGCGAGGTCCTCCCGCGGGGTGGTCAGCCACGCGAGCACCGGTGCGTCGACACCGGCCTCACGCAGCGCGAGCGCCTCCTCGAGGAACGCGACACCGAGCCACGCGGCGCCGCCGTCGAGCGCTGCGCGGGCGCTCGGCACGAGCCCGTGCCCGTAGCCGTCGGCCTTGACGACCGCCATCACACCGGCGCCACCGGCCGCGTGCTCGCGCAGGACGCGCACGTTGTCGCGGACCGCGGTGAGGTCGATGCGCGCGGCGGTGCGGGTCACGGCCCCCATCCTGGCAGCCCCACCCCTCTCGTTGCGTCCGCCTCTCTCCGTTGCGTCCGCCCAGGTGGCTACTGCCCACGCGCGCCGAGGCGGACGTCCCGGCCCCTCGTCCCGTTGCGTCCGCCCAGGTGGCTACTGCCCACGCGCGCCGAGGCGGACGTCCCGTCAGCCCCGGACGGCGCGGACGGCGTCGGGCCAGGCCTCGAGGACCGCGGACGCCGACGTCGGCGCACCGCCTGCCGCCAGCCGCCCGGCCAGCCCGTGCAGGTGCGCAGCGGCACTCCCGGCGTCGAGCGCGCCGAGACCGCCGGCGAGCAGCGCGCCGCAGCCGCCGGACAGCACGTCGCCGGTGCCTGCCGTGGCGAGCGCCGGCGTGCCGGTCGCGTTCACCCGCACGACCGCTCCGTCCGTCACGACCGTCGCGTCGCCCTTGAGCAGCACCGTGACGCCGAGGTCCGCGGCCAGCCGGCGCGCCGACGCCACCCGGTCGACGCCGACCTCGGCCCCGAACCGCGCGAACTCGCGGTCGTGCGGCGTCAGCAGCATCGGCGCCGTCCGACGGCGCAGCCAGTCCTGGTGCTGCGCGACGACGGTCAGCCCGTCGGCGTCGACGAGCACCGGGACGTCCTGGTCGAGCACCGCCTCGACCGTCGCCGCCGCGCGCTCGTCGGTGCCGAGGCCCGGGCCGACGACCCACGCCTGCACCCGTCCGACGTCGACGACGTCGGCGCCCTCGGCCACCGTCACCACGGCCTCGGGCCAGCGTGTGCGCACCTGCTCTGCGGCGTGCGGCGCACCGGCGAAGCGCACCATGCCGGCGCCGGCGCGCACCGCGGCGCCGACCGCGAGCACGGCCGCCCCGGTGTACTGCTGCGAGCCGGCAGCCACGCCGACGACGCCGCGCGTGTACTTGTCGCTGCCGGGCTCGGCGACCGGCAGCAGCGCCGCGACGTCGTCGTCCTCGAGCTGCTGCACCTCCGCACGTGCCAGGTGCGGGCCGAGCCCGATGTCGACGAGCCGCAGCCGCCCGGTGTGCTGCCGCCCCGCGCCGACCAGCAGCCCCGGCTTGAGCGTGCCGAACGTGACCGTGAGCGCCGCGCGGACCGCCGCGCCCTCGACCGCGCCGGTGTCGGCGTCCACCCCGCTCGGCACGTCGACGGCGACGACGTCGCGCCCCGCGGACCGGTCGGCGAGGGCGGCGGCCGGCTCGCGCAGCGCCCCGCGCCCGCCGATGCCGACGAGGCCGTCGACGACGAGGTCGGCGCGGTCGACGGCGTCCGCGTCACCGACCCGGCCGCCGGCGGCACGCAGCGCGGCGAGGGCGTCCGGCCGCGGGTCCCCGGTGAGCACCGCCGTCACGGCCGCACCGCGGCGCGCGAGCCGCATGCCGGCCCACAACGCGTCGGCGCCGTTGTCGCCGCGTCCGACGAGCAGCGCCACCCGGCGCCCGTAGACGCCGTCGAGCCGGCGGGCGCAGGCGACGGCGAGACCGGCCGCCGCGCGCTGCATGAGCGTGCCCGGCGGCAGCGTCGCCATGAGCGCGGCCTCGGCGGCGCGGACCTGCTCGACCCGGTGCGCGCTCAGCACGGGGTCCCCGCCCCGGCGATCACGGTGCGGCCCGTGCCAGCGCGACGCTCGGCGTCCGCACCCTGATCACGGCCAGGCACGGTCACGACTCCGCCACCACGACCGCCGTCGCCATCCCGCCGTCGTGCGAGAGCGACAGGTGCCAGGTGCGGATGCCCTGCGCCTCCGCCTCCTCGGCCACGCCGCCGTGCACGTGCAGCCGCGGCCGGCCGTCCGGCGCGACGACGACCTCGGCGTCGCGCCAGCGCAGCCCGCCCGGCGCGCCGAGCGCCTTCGCCGTCGCCTCCTTGGCCGCGAACCGGGCCGCCAGCTGCTCGGGCCGCCCGGCCGCGCGCTCGCCGTCGGTGAACAGCCGGCCGGCCAGCGACGGGGTGCGGGTCAGCGCGCGCTCGAGGCGCGCGACGTCGACGAGGTCGACGCCCACGCCCACGATCGCCACGGCCCGAGCCTGCCACCTCGGCGTCCTACCGTGACGGCGTGACCAGCGACATCCTCTGGCAGGCGGTCTCGCCGACGCAACCGCCGGAGGTGCCGCCGCTGCAGCAGCCGACGACGACCGACGTCGTCGTGGTGGGCCTCGGCGCGTCGGGGCTGACCGCCGCCGTGCGGCTCGCCGGCGCCGGTCTCGACGTGCTCGCGCTCGACCGCCGCGGGGTGGCCGCCGGGGCATCGGGGCGCAACGGCGGGTTCCTCCTGGCCGGGCTCGCGGAGCCGCACCACCGCGTCGTCGCGCAGCTCGGACGGGAACGCGCCACCGCCCTGTACCGGCTCACCGCCGAAGCGCTGGAGGCGACGGCCGCGCGGCACCCCGACGCCGTGCGCCGGGTCGGCAGCCTGCGCGTCTCGCGTTCGCCCGACGAGGACGACGACGTCGCCGCCCAGCTCTCGGCGATGCGCGCCGACGGCCTGCCCGTCGAGCCGTACGACGGTCCCGAGGGCCGGGGGCTCCTGTTCCCGCTCGACGCCGCGTTCCAGCCGTTCGTGCGCGCGTGCGGCCTGGCGCGGGACGCGGCGACCGCGGGGGCCCGGCTGCGCACGGCCGACGTCCGGGCCGTCGACGGCCGCGGCGTGCTGACGTCGGTCGGCCGGGTCGAGGCGCGCCGCGGCGTCCTCGTCGCCGTCGACGGCGGGTTCGAGCGGCTCGTGCCGTCGCTCGCGGGGCGCGTCCGGAGCGCGCGGCTGCAGATGCTGGCGACCGCACCGGCCGGCGACGTCGTCGTCGAGCGGCCGGTCTACGCGCGCTACGGACTCGACTACTGGCAGCAGCTGCCGGACGGACGCGTTGCGCTCGGCGGCGGCCGCGACGTCGGCGGCGACGACGAGTGGGTCGACGGCGCCGGCCCTGCGCCGGTGTCACCGCCGGTGCAGGCGTACCTCGAGCGGCTGCTGCGCGAGGACATCGGCACGGCAGCCCCGGTCGAGCACCGGTGGACCGGGATCGTGGCGTTCACGCCGGACGCGCTGCCGGTGCTCGCCGAGCCCGAGCCGGGGCTCGTCGCCGTCGGCGGCTACAGCGGCACGGGCAACCTGGTGGGCCCGCTCTGCGCACGCTGGGCGGCCGAGCGGCTGCTCGGCGGGCACCACCCGCTCGACGGGCTCCTGGCGCCGCGTGGCGGCTGACTGCCGCCCGGCTGGGACACGCGTCAGCGACGGACCTGCGGCGACTCGGCGGGCGACGCCGGCACCTCGACGGTGAGCCCGCCGTCGGCGTCCAGGTAGTCGCGCCACGACCGGCGCGCGGTCCAGCCCAGCACGCGCTCGGCCTTGGCCGACGAGATGCCGCTGGCATCCGGCCGGCTCACCGGCCGCACCTCCACCGCGTCGCCGTACGCGCGTCGCGCCTTCTCGACGAGGTCGTGCCCGCCGGCGTTGTCGGGGTTCGCGACGTACACGACCTCGTGGCCCTCGACGTCGGCCGTGCACGCCATGGCGAGCGCGTCCGCGAGGTCGTAGACGTCGGTGTAGGAGCCCAGGCTCTCGCTCGGCTCGGCGGCGTCGCGCACCAGCGGCCCGAGGTTGCGCGCGTAGTTGCCCTCCCACTGCACCCACGACGGCCGGACGCTGACGCAGCTCGGGCCCCCGCGCCGCACCGTCGCGTCGCACAGCTGCTCGCCGAACACCTTCGCCAGCGCGTACGGGTCCTGCGGTTCCAGCGGGTGCTCCTCGTCGACCGGCACGTACCGCGGCAGCTGCGGCCGGCAGGGGAAGAAGAACCCCGGCGCCGTCTCGCTCGAGACGAGGACGAACCGTCGCACGCCCAGCCGCGATGCCGCCTCGAGCAGGTGGAACGTCGACATCAGGTTGTTGCTGAAGACGACGTGCGGCGGCTCGTGCAGCGGGTCCGGTAGCGCGGCGGCGTGGACGACGACGTCGCAGCCGTCGACCAGCGTGAAGCACGCGCCGGCGTCGGTGAGGTCGGCGCGCACGTACCTGACGTCGTCGCGCTCGTAGACCGGCGGGCCGAGGTCGGTGCCGAGCACGTCCGCGCCGAGGTGGCGCAGCCGCGCCGCCGCTGCGCTGCCGACCTTGCCGCGGACGCCGGTGACGAGGACGC
>JBKHYE010000179.1:0-6545 GCA_046565705.1 Actinomycetes bacterium | reverse complement strand
CGGGTGCGGATGTCGCCGAACCACGGCTCGTAGCGCTCGTGCACGTGGTGCAGCAGGCCTGTGCCGCGCGTCTCGGTGAGGAACTCGGTGCGGAAGCCGATCAGGCCGCGGGCCGGCACGACGTACTCCATGCGGATCCAGCCGGTGCCGTGGTCGACCATCTGCTCGAGCCGGCCCTTGCGCAGCGCCATGAGCTGCATGAGCACGCCCTGGTAGTCCGACGGCGCGTCGATGGTCAGCCGCTCGACGGGCTCGTGCAGCTTGCCGTCGATGGTGCGGGTGACGACCTGCGGCTTGCCCACCGTCAGCTCGAAGCCCTCGCGCCGCATGACCTCGACGAGGATGGCGAGCTGCAGCTCACCGCGGCCCTGCACCTCCCACGTGTCGGGGCGCTCGGTCGGGTTGACGCGGATCGACACGTTGCCGACCAGCTCCTTGTCGAGCCGGTCCTTCACCATCCGCGCGGTGAGCTTCTTGCCGCTCCTGCCAGCCAGCGGGCTGGTGTTGATGCCGATCGTCATCGAGATGTTCGGCTCGTCGATGGTGATGAGCGGCAGCGGCTTCGGGTCGTCGGGGTCGGCGAGCGTCTCCCCGATGGTGATCTCTGGGATGCCGGCGATCGCGACGATGTCGCCCGGCCCGGCCTCGTCGATGGTCACGCGCTCGAGCGCCTCGGTGCCGAGCAGCTCGGTGAGGCGGACGCGCTCGACGGTGCCGTCCTGCTTGCACCACGCGACGGTCTGGCCTTTCTTCAGCCAGCCGTTGTGGATGCGGCACAGCGCCAGGCGGCCGAGGTAGGGCGAGGCGTCGAGGTTCGTGACGTGCGCCTGCAGCGAGGCACCCTCGTCGTACGACGGCGGCGGGATCGTGTTCTTGATGACCTCGAACAGCGGCTCGAGGTTCGGGCTGTCGGGGCTGGTGCCGTCGTCGGGGCGGTTCAGCGACGCCTTCCCGCTCTTGGCCTCGCAGTAGACGATCGGGAAGTCGATCTGCGACTCGTTGGCGTCGAGGTCGAGGAACAGCTCGTAGCACTCGTCGACGACCTCGGCGATGCGCGCGTCGGGGCGGTCGACCTTGTTGATGATGAGGATGACCGGCATGTCCTGCGCGAGGGCCTTGCGCAGCACGAACCGGGTCTGCGGCAGGGGACCCTCCGAGGCGTCGACGAGCAGCGCGACGCCGTCGACCATCGACAGGCCGCGCTCGACCTCGCCGCCGAAGTCGGCGTGACCGGGGGTGTCGATGATGTTGATGAGCAGGTCCTTGCGACGCACCGCGGTGTTCTTCGCGAGGATCGTGATGCCCTTCTCGCGCTCCAGGTCCATGGAGTCCATGACGCGGTCCTGGACGGCGCCCTCCTCCTGCTGGTGCTCGGTGTAGGCGCCGGACTGCAGGAGCATCCCGTCGACGAGCGTGGTCTTGCCGTGGTCGACGTGCGCGATGATCGCGACGTTGCGGATGTCGTCTCGCGTGGGCATCCCGTCGAGGCTACCGGCGCAGGAGCGCGCGGAGCTGCTCGACGAGCGGCCGGTCGACCGGGATCCACTCGACGTCGTCGAGCTCGTCGGCGGCCAGCCACCGGTGCGCGTCGTGGTCGACCAGCGCCGGCTCGCCGTCGGACAGGACGCGGGCGAGGTACACGCGCAGCACGGCGGTCTCGCCGATGGGCAGGTCGTCGCCGAGCCGGTCCTCGACGGCGGTCTCAAGCTGGAGCTCCTCGTGCAGCTCGCGCACGAGCGCCGCCGCGTCGGTCTCGCCGGGGTCGACCTTGCCGCCGGGGAACTCCCAGAAGCCGGCCAGGTGCGGCGGGTCGGTCCGGCGGCTGACGAGCACGCGCCGGACGCCGTCGGGTCCGGTGCGCACCAGGGCGGCGCCGACGACGGCGACCCGCTGCCCGTCGATCGTCACGGTGCCGTCCGCGAGCGGCAGCGGCGCACGTGCGCGGGGAAGTCCCACGTCGCCAGGAACTCCTGCGCGGCCTCCCGACCGCTGCGGTACAGGCGGTCCTGCGTCGCGCGGTCGAGGTCGAAGTCGACGACCGAGACGCCGTCGGTCGGCACGAACACCGTGCGCTCGACCGTGCACGGGTCCTCGAGGTACCGGTTGCCCTGGTCGGTGAGCAGGGTGTCGAGGGCGGCCAGCGCGATGTCGAGCGGGCCGTCGACGGCGTCGGTGTGCGGGGGCGTCGGCGGGCGGGTGGTGAGGCGCACGCCGAAGGTCGGCCAGCGTGGCTCGGCGCTGTCGGCGCGGTCGAACAGCGCGACGGGGAAGTTGCTGAGCAGCCCGCCGTCGACCCAGGTGGCGCGACCGGCCGGTGTCGACTGGTGCACCGGCTCGAAGAAGAACGGGATCGCGGCGCTGGCCCGCACCGCCCGGGCGACGGGGTAGTCGTCCGGGTCGGCGCCGTACGACGGGAGGTCCCACGGCAGCGCCGCGAGCCGCCGTCGTGAGAGGTCGGACACGGTGACGACGAGCCCGTAGGCGTGCTCCGGCGGCATGCCCTGCGCGGCCTCGCCGCCGGGCGGCAGCCGCAGGTCGCCGAACGTGCGGACCCCGAGCTCGCCGAGCGCACCGGTGAGGAACTGCTCGAGGTAGCGGCCCTCGTGCAGGCCGTCGCGCACGAGCAGCGCGAGACCCCGGCCGACGAGCGGCAGCCGGCCGATGCCGCCGGTGTCTCGGAACCGCCGGTAGTCGACGGCGCGCATCACGTCCTCGAGCCGGCTCAGCGGCTCACCGGCCCGCTGCATCGCCGCGACGAGGGAGCCCACGACCGCGCCGGCCGACGAGCCGGCCACCCGCGGGAAGCCGTAGCCGGCATCGGCCAGCGCCTGCACGGCACCGACCAGACCGATCCCCTTGACGCCGCCGCCCTCGAGGACGAGGTCGGCCCGGAGTGCGCTCACCGCGTCATCTTGTCGTCAGGGGGTGACGCCGCCGGTGCGGCGGTCGATGCTCTCGACGTGTCGCTCGGTCTCGCGGGCGACGGCGAGCAGCTCCTCGGCGCGCGCGAGGGTCTCCTGCGCGGTGCGCAGCGCCGCACCGGTGTCGGTGCGGATCGCGTCGACGTCCTGCGACGTCTCGCGTGCCACCTGCAGCGTCTGCTGCGCCGTGGCGAGCAGCTGCTCAGCGGTCTGCCGGGTGCGCGCCGCCTCGTCGCGGGTCTGCTCGAGCACGTCGAGCGACGTGCGGAGGACCTCGAGCTGCGCGCGGACCGTCTCGAGCTGCTGCTCCAGCAGCTCCTGCTGCTGGGCGATGAGCCGCCGCTGCTCGGTCGTGTCGCTGTCGACCGACGCGAGCGTCACCTGCATCAGGGCGAGCAGCCCGGCGAGCAGCACCGCGACCAGCGCGGCGCCGACCGCCTTCACCGATCTGGGCACCTCCGTGGCTTACCCGGGCCGGCGCGCGCGAGGCGGTGAGCGCGATCACGTCGGTACGGTCGCGACGTGCACCCGCTCCTCGCGGCACAGGCCGCTGCCGCCGCGCAGGCGCTGCCGGCCGAGGCGCTCGACTACTACGCGGGCGGCTCGGGCGACGAGATCTCGGTGGGCGAGGCCGAGGGCGCGTGGCGGCGCTGGCGCCTGCGCCCGCGGGTGCTGCGGGACGTCGCCGACGTCGACACCTCGGTCGACCTGCTCGGCACGAGACTGCGGACGCCGGTGCTCGTCGCGCCGACGGCGCTGCACGGGCTGGCCCACCCCGACGCCGAGCGGGCGACGGCACGGGGCACGGCGGACGCCGGCTCGCTGATGGTCGTCTCGACCCGGACGTCGGCGCCGCTCGAGCAGGTGCCGGCCGGGTCGTGGTGGTTCCAGGTCTACGTGCTGCGTGACCGCGGCCTCACCCGCGCGCTGGTGGATCGAGCCGTCGCCGCGGGCGCGAGCGCGCTCGTCGTCACCGGGGACACGCCGCGGGTCGCGATGAAGAAGCGCACCGGCGCACCGCCGCGCGACGCCGCGGCGCTCGCCGGGCTGGCGCAGCACCGCGCCGCGGGCCGCCACGGCGACGACAGCGACGTCGAGCAGGACCCGTCCGCCGACCTGTCCGTCGTCGGCGAGCTGGCCGCGAGCGGGCTGCCGGTGCTCGTGAAGGGTGTGCTGCGCGGCGACGACGCGCAGGCCTGCCTGGACGCCGGCGCCGCTGGTGTCGTCGTCAGCAACCACGGCGGCCGCCAGCTCGACCGGGCCGTGCCGACGGCGCGCGCCCTGCCGGAGGTGGTCGACGCCGTCGGCGACCGCGCGCCGGTGCTCGTCGACGGCGGTCTGCGCAGCGGCGTCGACGTGCTGACGGCGCTCGCGCTCGGCGCGCGGGCCGTGCTCGTCGGCCGACCGGTGCTGTGGGCGCTCGCCGCGTCCGGTGCCGACGGCGTCCGCGACTGCCTGCAGGCGCTCACCGCCGACCTCGAGGAGGCGATGGCGCTCGCGGGCGCGCGCACGCTCGCGGGTGTGACGCACGACCTGCTGACCGCACCGCGCGCCTGAGCAGGATCGACGCACTCCGCGTCGAAGTCCGCACGAACGCCCCCACTGTGTGAGGACTCCCCCGTGCGCTACCGCTCGCTGCTGCTCGCCGGCGTCGTGCCGCTGGCCCTGGCCGGCCACTCGCTGGCCGCCCCGTCCTGCACGACCCCAGGCACGGAGCCGGTCTGCGGCGACCGCATCGTCGCCGAGCCGGAGAACTCGACCTCGTTCCACCAGTTCGACGGACCGGTCGAGAGCCTCGAGAAGAGCCTCAAGGCGATGGAGGCCCTGGCTCCCGGGTTCCTCGAGGTGAAGCCGCTCGCCGAGTGGACCGGAAACCCCGAGCACACCAGCTTCAACGGGCTGCCGCTGTGGGTCGTCCGCGTCACCGACGAGAGCGCGCCCCGCGAGGACAAGGCGCAGGTCGCCGTCTCGCTGTCGGTGCACGGGCTCGAGGCGGCCGGCCGTGAGGGCGGCCTGCGCTACGTCGAGGACCTCGCCCGCTGGGCGAAGGACGACCAGGACCACGTCATGTACAGCGGCGACCACGGCGTCCCGTTCGCCGAGGTGATGGAGCAGACCGAGACCTGGATCGGCTTCACCAACAGCGACGGCTGGGCCGCGGGCGACGCCGACTCGGGCCACGCCGGGTTCAACCGCGGCAACGGCAACACCGCCGGGCCGGTGCCGGTGCTGCAGGCCGGCAAGGACCTCAACCGCGACTTCGCCACGGTGGGCTGGTTCGACCGGACCGGTGGCCGTGGCCTGGCCGAGAGCGAGCCGGAGATCGCGGGCTGGACGGCGCTCGTCCGCGAGTTCCCGAACCTCAAGACGAGCACCGACATCCACGGCGAGCTGACGTCGCCCAACGACGCGTTCAGCGACCTCATCATCCCGGCCGGGCAGTGGAGCCCGAAGCGCCAGGAGCAGGTGAACCAGCTCGGGCTCAACATGATCAGGACGGTGGAGCGCAAGTTCGAGGACCACGGCGTCGTGCTCGACGACCTCGCGCCGTACCTGCCGGGCGGCATCGTGCCGAGCAAGCCGGCGAACGTCGCGGCGGCCTACGACATCGTCGGCTACGACGACTCGGGGTTCATGGGCGACTGGTTCAGCCAGGAGCGCGACTCGGTGCACATGGACGTCGAGAACTTCCTCAGCAACCTGGCGCCGAACAGCATGTGGGTGCCCGAGCTCGAGCGCGCGCACGTCGCGGCCGTCCGCGGCAACATCGAGGCCACGATCGTCGAGGCGCTCGTCACCGACGCCGTGACGCCGTCGGCCGACTACGGCCGGATCGCCTACGTCGGCGACCCGATTCGGGTGAAGAGCGACGACAGCTACACCCTCGACGGCGTTCCCGGCACGGGCAGCCCGGTCGCCGAGGGCGAGACGCAGGTGCCGTACGACATCAGCCGGCTCGACTACTACGGCACGCTGCGCAACGCGTTCGGCGCCGACATCACCGCGGTCTCGGCCGACGCCGTCGCGACGCAGGACCTCTCGTCGTACGACACGCTCGTCGTCACCGACATGGACACCCTGCCGCACGGCACGACGGTGTCGCGGGAGGCCTACGTCGCGGGGCTCGACGGGTTCGCGAGGAGCGGCGGTCAGCTGGTGCTCACCGACCGCGCGGTGCGGCTGGCGGCCGACCTGGGCGCGGTCGACGCGTCGGCGCTGACGCTCAACCGCACCGATGCCGGGCACGTCGACTTCCTGGAGCCGCTCGGCGACCACCCGTACGAGCAGGGCCTGGTCGGCAAGCCCAGCCAGACGTACTACGAGGTGATGCTGGGCTTCCCCAAGCGGTACTCCGCGCCGAACTTCGGCGTCGAGCGCTCCGCCTGGGAGGCGGCCGGCGGCACCACCGTCGGCACGGTCGGCGAGCAGGGCGCGAGCGAGTCGCCGAACACCGTGCTCGGCACGCTGCCGTGGGGCGCCGGCCAGATCACCGTGTTCGGCGCGGTGCTGCCGCAGCCGATCGAGCAGCTGGTGCTCGAGGACGGCACGGTCACCGAGACACCGCACCCGCACGGCCTCGCGTCGTTCGCCGTCACGATCACCGGCGGACAGGTGCTCGACAAC
>JBKHYE010000178.1:0-4326 GCA_046565705.1 Actinomycetes bacterium | reverse complement strand
AGAGGTGTTCTCGGCCGGCACGGACCTCGCCCGCGGAGCAGGGGAGCCGACCCCGCGCGGCGGGGAGTACGGGCTGGCCCGCCGGCGCCGCACGACGCCGCTGGTCGCGGCCGTGGAGGGCGCCGCGCTCGGTGGTGGGCTCGAACTCGCGCTGGCCTGCGACCTCGTGGTCGCCGCACGAGGTGCCCGGCTCGGGCTCCCGGAGGTGCGGCTCGGGCTGGTGGCGAACTGCGGCGGCCTGTTCCGCGGGCCGCGACAGCTGCCGGTCAACGTGGCGCGCGAGCTGCTGCTGACCGGCGAGCCGCTGCTCGCCGAGCGGGCGTGGGCGCTCGGCCTGGTGAACGAGCTGGCCGAGCCCGGCGCGGCGCTCGAGGCGGCGGTGGCCCTCGCCGAGCGGGTCTGCGGCAACGCGCCGCCCGCTGTCCGCGCGACCCTGCGCGCCCTGGACGCCGTCGTCGAGCAGCAGGACGCACTGGGCTGGTCGGCGACCCGCGAGGCGTGGGACGCGGCGGTCGCCTCCGACGACGGCCGGGAGGGGGTGCGCGCCTTCCTGGAGCGGCGCCCGCCGCGCTGGAGCGGCAGGTGAGCCGGCCGGTTCACGGCCGGAGCCCGGGGGAAGCCCTCGTCGCATGAGCGCCCCGACGGACCGACCCCGCATCGCCCCCGTGGCCGAGCCCGACGAGGAGCAGGCAGCGCTGCTGTCGAAGACGCTGCTGACCAAGGACGGGCGGCCGCTGAACCTGTTCGCCACGCTCGCGCACAACCCCCTGCTGCTGAAGCGGTTCAACGCGCTGGGCGGGTTCTTCCTCCGGCACGGCGAGCTGCCGGCCCGTGAGCGCGAGCTGGTCATCCTGCGGGTCGCCGCCCGGACCGGCTCGGTGTACGAGCACGCGCAGCACGTCGTCGTCGGCGAGCAGGCCGGGCTGTCCCGCGACGAGATCGAGCGGGCCGGTGGACCGCTCGAGTCGTGGGGCGAGGACGAGCGCACGCTGCTCCGCTTCGTCGACGAGATGATCGACTCCGACGGCGCCGAGGTGACGACCTGGGAGTCCCTGAGCGCGCGGTACTCCGACGTCCAGCTGCTCGAGCTGTCGATGCTGGTCGGCTTCTACCGGATGCTCGCCGCGTTCCTGGTCGTGGTCGGCGTCCAGGTCGAGGACGAGACCTGACCGCACGGTCCGCGGCCACGGGTCCGCCGCGGAGCCCCAGCCGGGTCACGAAGACGTCGTCGTGGCGGCGGTAGACGGCCTCGGGGTCCGGAGGGTCGGCAGCCGCGGACGGCGGGTCGCCGTCCAGAGCGCGCACGACGTCGACCAGGTGCCGCCGCGGGACGACGGCGACACCCCCCGCTCCGGCCACGACGACGTCGCCCGGCTCGACGACGACGCCGCCGCAGCTCACCGGCACGTTGATCTCGCCCGGCTCCCGCTTGGCGGGGGAGAAGGCCGCCTCGTTCCTGCCGAAGACCGGGAACCCGTGGTCGCGCAGCTCCGCGACGTCGCGCCACCCGCCGTCGATGACGACTCCCGCCATGCCGCGGGCGGCGGGCTCGGCGAGCGACCGGGCGCCGGAGCCGCACCCCTCGTGGTAGCCGAGCCAGTCCACGACGAGCACGTCGCCCTCGCCCGCCGTGGCCAGACCGCCGTGGACGGCGAGGTTGTCACCCGGGTGCGCCTTGACCGTCACGGCCGTGCCCACCGTCGGCGGGATCGGCTCGTACAGCGGCCGGATGCCCGGGTCCATCGTGTAGAGCCGGCCGACGACGTCGCTGACGTCGGCCACCTCGACGTCGCGGAGCGCCGCCAGCAGCCCGGGGTCGGGTCGGGGCGGCGTGACGCCGATCCGCGGTCGGACGACCGGGACGTAGCCCTCCGGGCCCGGCCGCGCGCGGGTCATCGCCCCGTGTAGCGCGGCGGGCGCTTGTCCAGGAAGGCCTGCAGTGCCTCGCTCATGTCCTCGGTCCGGGTCGTGAGCACCTGGTTGCGGTTCTCGACCTCGAGAGCGGCGGTGAGCGACGGGGCGTCGACGTTCTGGTGCAGCACCCGCTTGGTGAGCATGACCCCGAACGGCGTGTTCGCCGCGATCTGCTCGGCCGTGGCCACGGCCTGGTCCAGCAGCTGGTCGGCAGGCACGACCCGGTTCACCAGGCCCATCTCCGCGGCCTCCTCGGCAGCGACGAACCGGCCGGTGAGGAGGATCTCCGCCGCCCGACCGAGGCCCACCACGCGGGGGAGGAAGTACGACGACCCGCAGTCACCGCCGGACAGCCCGATCCGCACGAAGGCCGCGTTGAAGCGCGCCTCCGGCGCCGCCAGCCGGATGTCCGCGGCCAGGGCCAGCGAGAACCCGGCGCCGGCAGCGGCGCCGTTCACGGCCGCGACCACCGGCTTGGGCAGACGGGCGAACGCCGCGGTGGCGTCGGCCCACGACTCCTGCCCCCGCATCATCTCCGGGGCGGTCATCCCGGTCAGCGTCGCGGCGTCGGCCAGGTCGAGCCCGGCGCAGAAGGCGCGGCCGGCCCCGGTGACCACCAGCGCCCGCACCGCCTGGTCCGCGGCGACCTCGTCGCAGACCTCGCGCCACTCCTCGAACATCCGGAACGTGATGGCGTTGAGCTTGTCCGGGCGGTTGAGCGTCGCGACGGCGACGCCGTCGACCGGCCGTTCGAGCGTGAGCGTCGAGTAGCCGCTCACGGAGCCAGCACCGGCGTCCGCCGCAGCTCCGCCCGCCCCAGCGACCGCAGGTGCACCTCGTCCGGCCCGTCGAACAGCCGCATCGCCCGGTGCCATCCCCACATGGCGGCCAGCGGGGTGTCGTCGCTGACGCCGGCCCCGCCGTGCACCTGGATGGCCCGGTCGAGCACGCGCGTCACGGCCCGCGGCACGGCGACCTTGGCCATGGCCACGAGGTCCTTCGCCGCCTTGTTGCCCTCGGTGTCGATCACGTGGCACGCCTGGTGGCAGACGAGGCGGGCCTGCTCGATGTCGAGCCGGGACTCGGCGACCTGCTGCACGACCACGCCCTGGTCCGACAGCGGCCCGCCGAAGGCCGTGCGGCTCTTGGCGCGGGCCACCAGCAGCGCCAGGCCGCGCTCGGCCGCGCCGAGCGCGCGCATGCAGTGGTGGATGCGACCCGGGCCCAGGCGCGCCTGCGCCGCCGCGAAGCCGCCGCCCTCCTCGCCGATGACGTTGGTGACGGGGACGCGCACGTCCTCGAACAGGACCTCGTTGTGCCCGTGCTGGTCCTGCCGGCCGAACACCGGCACCGAGCGCAGGTTGCGCACGCCGGGGGTGTCCATGGGCACGAGCACCATCGTCTGCTGGCGGTGCGTCTCGGCCTGCGGGTCGGTCTTGCCCATGACGATCAGCACCTTGCAGCGCGGGTCGGCGGCCCCGCTCGTCCACCACTTCCGGCCGTTGATGACGTACTCGTCGCCGTCCCGCTCGATCCGGGTGGCGATGTTGGTGGCGTCGCTGCTCGCGACATCGGGCTCGGTCATGGCGAACGCCGAGCGGATGCTGCCGTCGAGCAGCGGCTCGAGCCACTCGCGCTTCTGCTCCTCGGTGCCGAGCAGGTGCAGCAGCTCCATGTTCCCGGTGTCCGGTGCCTGGCAGTTCATGGCTTCGGGCGCGATGTCGTTGCTCCAGCCGGACAGCTCGGCGAGCGGTGCGTACTCGAGCTGCGTCAGACCCGACTCCGCCGGCAGGAACAGGTTCCAGAGCCCCAGCGACCTGGCCTCGGCCTTGAGCTCCTCCACCACCGGCGGCACGGTGTGGTCGTCCGGCCCGGCCGCGGCTCGGTAGGCCTCGTAGGCGTGCTCCGACGGCAGCACCCGGTCACGCATGAAGGCCACGAGCGCGTCGTGCAGCTCGACGGCGCGCGCGGACGGTGCGGGTCCCACGGAGCCGGGACGGGTGGTCGGCGCTGACACGGGTGCACTCCGATCGGCGGGGAGAGCGTCTCGGCGCAACGACCGATCGATCGCTCGGTAAACACCGGAACCGTACGGCGGGGGGGCATCACCGTCAAGGCCCGCGCCGTCAGGCGCCGCGCCGCCGCGCGACCCGCCGCCGTGCCCTCGGGGCGCAGCGCATGAGGTCGAGCGCGAACTCGACGTACTGCGCCGCGACGGCCTCGGCCGGGTCGGGGCCCTTGCCGTCGAACCACTGGGGGAGCGCCGTGCACATGGTCACGACGGCGCGACTGGCCTCGTGCGGGCGCTCGACCCCGAACGAGCCGTCGCGACAGGCCTGGTCGACCTCGTCGTCGACCATGCGCTGCTGCGCCCGCCGCGCCGCGGCCACCCGCTCGCGCTGCACGGGGACG
>JBKHYE010000177.1:0-10510 GCA_046565705.1 Actinomycetes bacterium | reverse complement strand
TCGTCGACGAGCGCATGCAGAACCCGGGAGGCTGAGCACGTGAGCACGCCGTTCTACGTCTCGCCCGAGCAGATCATGCGGGACAAGAGCGACTACGCGCGCAAGGGCATCGCGCGCGGTCGCTCGGTCCTCGTGCTCACCTACGCCGACGGCATCCTGTTCGTCGGCGAGAACCCCAACGGGGCGCTGCACAAGATCAGCGAGATCTACGACCGCATCGCGTTCGCGGCGGTCGGCAAGTACAACGAGTTCGAGAACCTGCGGTTGGCAGGCGTCCGGTACGCCGACCTGCGCGGCTACCAGTACGACCGACGCGACGTCACGAGCCGCGGCCTGGCCAACGCCTACGCGCAGACGCTCGGCACGATCTTCACCGAGTCCGGCAAGCCGTACGAGGTCGAGCTCGTGGTGGCGGAGGTCGGGCTGACCCGCGCCGACGACCAGATCTACCGGCTCACCTACGACGGGTCGGTCGCCGAAGAGCACGGCTTCGTGGTCATGGGCGGCACGGCCGAGCCCATCGCCGCGCACGTCCGCGACCGGCACGACCCCGAGGCGCCGCTCGACGCCGCCCTGCGGCTCGGCGTCGAGGCGCTGGCCAAGGGCGGCCCCGAAGGCGAGGAGCGCACCATCGCGCCCGACGCCCTCGAGGCCGCGGTGCTCGACCGCACCCGTCCACGGCGCGCGTTCACCCGGCTGCTGGGCACCCGTCTCGAGCGGCTGCTCACGCCGTCGTCGTGAGCCGGCGGCCCCGCCACCTGCTCGTCGCGGCGGCGCTCGCCGCGCTGGCGGCGTGCGGCGGCGGTGACGACGGCACCGAGGGTGCCGACGCCACGCCGACCGCGACTCCGACGCCGTGCGCCAGCGCGCCGCCGACGCCGGAGACGACCGTGTCGGACGACCTCGCCGTGGAGCCCGACATCGAGGTCGCCGACGCGCAGCCGCCCTGCGATCTCGTCGTGCGCGACGTCGTCGTCGGCACCGGCGAGCCGGCGGTCGAGGGGGCGCAGGCGCAGGTGAAGTACGTCGTCGCCTACTATGACACCGGCGACGTCATCGACTCGTCGTGGCGCACGGGACCGGACCACACGCTGCCCGTGCAGGTGGGCGCGGGCAACCTCATCGAGGGCTTCGACCGCGGCGTCGTCGGCATGCGCGAGGGCGGCCGCCGCGAGCTCGTCGTGCCGTACGAGCTCGGCTACGGCGCGGAGGGCTCCGGGCCGGTGCCGCCGTACGCGACGCTCGTGTTCGTCGTCGACCTGGTGAGCGTCACGCCGCCGGACGACGCGGGTTCGTCCACACCTGCTGGGTAGTACAGGCAGGTCCGACGACGAGGAGGCCCGCATGCCGAAGACGACGAAGTCCGGGAAGCCGAAGAAGGACGAGCTGCCCTCGACGCTGCAGCGCTCACCGGCCAAGGCGCAGCGGACGTTCGCCAAGACCTACGACTCGGCCGCCGACAGCTACGGCGACGGCGAGCGCGCCGCACGTACCGCGTACTCGTCGCTCAAGCACTCGTTCGAGAAGGTCGGCGACCACTGGGAGCCCAAGGACGAGAAGGGCCCGAGCGACGCCAAGGCGGCCGGCGGCCGCGGCACGCCCGCCGACACGAAGGGCGGCGTCGACGCCAACAGCAGCAAGAAGCACCTGTACGAGGTGGCGAAGCGGCTCGACATCAGCGGCCGGTCGAGGATGGACAAGGACGAGCTCGTCGAGGCCATCGACAAGGCGAACCGGCGCGAGAGCGCCCGCGCGCGCCGCGACTGACACGAGCGGTCAGGCGGCTGCGACCACCGATCGGAGCACGTCGGGCTCGTCGGTGATGACGCCGTTGACACCTGCGGCGAGCACCCGGGCGAGCACGTCGCGGTCGTTGACCGGCCAGGTCATCACGACGTCGACCCGCCGGCGCAGCTCGTCGACGACGCGCGGTTCGAGCAGCGAGCGGTGCACGGAGACGCCGTAGAGCGGGGGACCGGTGCGCACGCGGTGGCGCAGCCGGGCGAGCTCCGCGCGGCCCCGGGCCGAGAGCACCTGCCGGGCCCACGGCACGCCGTCGAACGTCGCGACGCTGGGCCACCACCGGCCGCAGACCAGCAACGGCGAGTCGGGCACCCGCGAGTGCAGCAGCCTGGCCACGGCCGGCCCGACGCCGCCGACCCCCTTGAGGTCCAGCATCAGGGTCGCCCCGGACCGCGCGGCGTCGAGCAGCTCCTCGAGCTGCAGCTGACGGGTGTGCCGCACGAGCTCCCACCGGTCGCGCGGTGACGGCAGCGCGCCGGCGCCGCTGCGGTCCCAGAGGAAGGGCAGTGGCCCGAGCGCCTTGAGGTGCCGCACCTCCAGCCGGCCCTGGTGGGCGTGCACGTCGGCCTCGAGCACGTGCGCGCCGGCCTCGACGGCGGCGTGCAGCGCGGGCAGCGAGTTGCCGGCCCGGTGCGCGACGGCGAGGACGGAGCGGCTCAACGGCGGCCGGCGGCGCGGTCGGCTGCGTGCCCGTCGGCTGCCTGCTCGTCGGCTGCCCGGCCGTCGGCAGCCCGGGCGTCGACCGGCTCGCGCTGCGCCGGCACGGCGTCGGGCAGCCACACCCGCCGCCGGCGCTCCGGCTGCCAGGCCGCGCGCGGTGTCGGCGGTGGTGGCGGCGGCAGCGCCCGCCGAGCCCGAGCCTCGCGCCGATGCTCGACCCACAGCGCAGCCTGGAGCCCGGCGAGCGCGAACAGCACGCCCGCGACGGCGTCGAGCATGTAGTGGTTGGCGGTGGCGACCGTCGCGACCGCCATGAGCACCGGCATGAGCACGCCGACGAGGCGCAGCCATGTCGCGGTCGCAGCGGCGAGGATCGCCAGCCCTACGAGTAGGTCCCAGCCGACGTGCAGGCTCGGCATGGCCGCGTACTGGTTGACGAACTGCGGCGGCTGCAGCACCCGGTAGGCCTGCGACCGCTCGCTGACGGTGTCGACCATGCCGAGCCCGGCCAGCCGCGGCGGCGCGACGGGGTAGGTCGTGTACACGAGCAGCCCCAGGCCGCCGGAGATCATCATGGCGTTCCGCAGCCGCAGGTACACCGTCCGGTGCTGCAGCGCCAGCCACAGGAGCACCGTCACGATGACGGGCCAGTGCCCCCAGATGTAGATCCAGTTGAACAGGGTGCTCATCGCGTCCGACGGCACGACGACGCTCTGCACGTCGGCCTCGACGTACAGCCCGATCGCCTTCTCGACGCGCACGATGTCGTGCGCATGGTCGATGGCCGTGGCCTCGGAGCCCGCGGTGGCACCGCGGATGCCGAAGTACGTGACGACGCCGGCGGCGACGATGGCCACCTCCACGCCGACGGACCGCACGCGCGTGTGCACCGCGGCGACGGCGCTCGTCGGGAACCCCATACCCACCCCCGACGGACGAAGGGACCGACGAGGTCATCGTGACGCGATCAGGGCGACGTGACCAGGTTCCGTTCGGGCCATGTCGAGGAGCTTCGTCCCGCGCCGGCCCCTGCCGTCCTGCGCCGTCCCGGCCGGGATGAAGGCTCAGGCCGCCGCGGACGTCGGCAGGCGCAGCGAGCGGCCGGCGCGACGGGCGGCGAGCAGGCTCACTCCGCCCAGCAGCAGCGCCGGCAGCCAGGCCAGCGCCGCCTTGAGCGAGACCGCGCCGAGCGCCGCCTGCCACGGCAGCCCGAGCGCCATGAGCGCGACGACGAGCGCGCCGTCGCGCGGGCTCGCGCCGTGCGGTCCGGGAACCGCCCCGGCGAGCTGGCTGGCGCCGAAGGCACCGAGGACGGCGAGCGGCGACAGGGTGTGGCCGGTCGCCGCGACGGTGCCGAGGAGCAGCGCGCAGATCGACATCTGGTAGCCCATCGACAGCATGACGCCGTGTGCCAGCTGTCGCGGCCCGGGCAGCTTGCGCGTCGGCACGAGGGTGGGCCGCACGCGCCGCAGCACCAGCACCGCTGCCAGCACGACGGCGGCGATGCCGAACGCCGTCAGCAGCATCTCGACCGGCAGCGCAGAGCCTGCGAACACGACGAAGACGGCCAGACCGATCGCGCCGACGAGGCGGTCGAGCGCCACCTCGGCGACGCCGTTGCCGGCCGACATGCCGGTGCCGGTCAGCCGCTTCACGCGCCACAGGTCGGCGCCGACGTGCCCCGGCGTGAGCAGGCCCATCAGCTCGGACTCGGCGTAGGCGCGCAGGTGCCAGCGCCGGCGCTGGCCGCTCTCGGACAGCGCATGCCAGCGCAGCGGGCAGAGCACGTACTTGCCGACCACCCACGGGAGCAGGCCGAGCGCGACCGGCTCCCACGAGACACGGGGCAGCTGGGGCAGGGTCAGCGCGGGCACGGCGAAAGCGACCGCCACCGCCAGCACGCGGACGACCCAGGTCGGCGGTCGCAGGCGCTCGGGCACCCGCGGCAGTCGGCGAGAGGTCATGGTCCTCGCTTCGTCACGGAGGCGTCGGGGCTTCAGTACCCGCAACGACGGTCCGCCTCCCGGGTGATGCGCCGTGGACTTCGCGCGTCCGGTACGTGGAAGCCGGTCCCGGTTTTCCCGACGACACAGGGTCACTGGTCAGAAATGACTATGGCTCACCGGTAAGGCGTGACGCAGCGTTGTGGTGTGCGCACGCTCCGTCTGACCCTGGGCACGCTCCCGACCGCTCTGCTCGCCGCTCTCGTCGCCGCGGTGGTCGCACCCCCGCCGGCCGGTGGCGAGACGCTCGACGACGACGCAACCGTGTCGTCGTGGATCGTCACCTTCGACGCGCCGCCCACGGCCCAGCAGCTCGACGTGCTCCGCGGCCTGACCCCGAGCGTCACGGGCTTCACCGCGGTGCCGGCCGCCGTCGTCAACGTGCCGGACGTCGACGTCCCGCTGCTGCGGGTGCTGCCGGGCGTGCGCGGCGTCTGGCCGAACGAGACGTACGACTTCCTCATGGCCGGCGCCGTCCGCACGAGCCGCGCCGACCTGGTGTGGAGCGAGCTGGGTGTCACGGGTGCGGGCGTGGGCGTTGCGGTGATCGACGCTGGGGTCGACGGCGCGCACCCAGACCTGTGCGCAGCTGACGTCTTCTGCAAGGGGACGCCGGTCAAGACGGTGCAGAACGTGAAGGTGCTCGGCCGCGAGACGGTGCTGCAGGAGCCGGTGGTCGTGCTCGAGGACCAGATCAGCACGGACTCCAGCTCCGGCCACGGGTCGCACGTCGCCGGCATCGCCGCCGGAGCGGGCACGGCCTCGGTCGAGCCGGGTACCTACCGCGGCGTCGCCCACGGCGCGCACCTCGTGGGCTACGGCGTCGGCGAGGCCGTCGAGGCGGTCAACGTGCTGGCCGCGTACGACCACGCGATCACGCACCGGGACGAGTACGGCATCCGCGTCATCAACAACAGCTGGGGTCCTGGCGCGTTCACCGACTACGACCCGGAGCACCCGGTCAACCGCGCGACCGACGCGGCGTGGGCAGCCGGCATCAACGTCGTGTTCGGCGCCGGCAACGACGGCACGCGCACCGACAGCCTCAACATGTTCAGCGCCCACCCGCGCGCCATCTCCGCCGGCGGCGGTCGCAAGGACGGCCACCAGGCCTTCTTCTCGAGCCGCGGCGTCCCCGGGTCGCCGCTGTGGCGGCCGACCGTGACCGCGCCCGGTGAGAACATCGCGTCGGTGCGCGCGACGACGGGGTTCACGGTGTGGGGCGCCGACGCCGGCGCCGGGAGCGCGAACCCCGACGCCCCGGAGGGCGACGACAGGCTCTGGTACGCGACGAGCAGCGGCACGTCGATGGCGGCACCGCACGTCAGCGGTGTCATCGCGCTGGTGCAGGAGGCGGCGCACCGCGAGCGCGGCATCTACCTGACGCCCGACCAGGTGCGCAATCTGCTGCAGAACACCGCGCGGCCGATGTCGCCGCAGTACCAGCACTACTCGGTCGGCGCGGGCTACGTCGACGCGTACGCCGCGGTGCAGGCAGCGGCGGCCGGCACGCACCTCGAGCCGTACGACGACGGCACGACGTACGACGTCCGCCCCTTCAGCGGCACGGTCGGGCCGGCGGCGCTGCTCAACACCGACAGCTTCTCGGCGACGCACGAGGTGCTGCCCGGGGCGACGTCGCTCGACGTCATGGCCGACTGGGGTCCGGAGGAGGTGCTGGCGGCCAACCAGGACGTCGATCTCGAGCTGTACCGGCCCGACGGCACGCTGTTCCGCAGCACCTTCCTCATGTGCGACCCGGCGGCGCAGCCCAACGGCTACAGCTCGTTCTGCTCGAGCGCCCCGAGCGAGCGGCTGTCCGTGGCGGCGCCCGAGGCGGGCACGTGGCGCGTCGTCGTGCGCGGCGGCAGCCTCACCGCCACGGAGGACGTGCGCGGGCTGTGGTCGGTCGCCTACCCGGACGGCACGCCGTCGCCGGCCGCGGCCGTCCCGGCCGGCGTGTCGGTCGCGGCCGCGGCACCGGCGGCGGTCGTGGGGCAGCCGGCCACCGTCGTGGCGACGGTGCGGGACGCCGCCGGGATGCCAGTGCCGGGCGTCGACGTGTCGTGGGCGTCGGCCGGTGTCGGCGCCGTCGCGGGTGCGGAGACGACCACCGACTCGCGCGGCCGCGCCACGGCCCGGCTCGCCTCGGCCGCGCCGGGTGCGCAGACGGTGACCGCGACGGCCGGCGCGGCGTCGGGCTCGACGTCGGTGACGTGGCTCGGGCTGGGGCTGCCGTGTCTGCTCTGCCCGCCGCCGGCCACGCCGGGCGAGGTCTCCGGCGGCGGCTGGTGGTCGGAGGGCGGCGGCAAGCGGCACCTCGCCGTCTCCGCCGTCGCGACGGCCGACGAGGCCAGCGGCGAGCTCCGGTACGACGCGAAGAACGGCACCGTCGTCCGCAGCGAGGACGTCGAGCAGGTGACGGTCGACGGGAGCACGGCGACAGTCGTCGGGGACGCGACGGTGTCGGGGGAGAGCGGCTACCGCTACCGCCTCACCGTCACCGATGACGGCCGCACCGACACCGTGCACCTCGTCGTGACGACGCCGCTCGACCCGCTCTACCGGCTGGAGAGCTCCGGCACGCTCGGCGGTGGCAACCTCACGGTCCGCACGTCCTGACGGCGCACCGCGGCAGCGGCTGACCCGCTCGGGAGCGCGTGGCCGTCGGCGCCGGGCGGTGTGAAGGTCGGCTGTCGAGCGCGTGACGACTCGCATCATCGCGGCCGTGCGTGGCAGGCAGGAGGGACAGCAGTCCCCGACCTGGGAGGTCCTCCCGTGCCGCGCCTGGCCGCGTCGCTGACCGCCGCCGCGCTCGTCCTGACGGCGTGCGCGGGCACCGACACGTCCGACACCGACGACGCCGCGCCGTCGACGCCGACGCGCTCCGCCGACACCGGCTCGCCCGACCCGGGCGGCGCGGTGCCGGAGCACGACAGCGCGCGCGGTGCGGCGAACGCGTGGCTGAGCGCCGTCGCCGACGGTCGCTGGGACGACGCGTTCTCGCTGCTGACGCCGAGCAGTCAGGACGCCGTCGGCGGACGCGAGGAGCTCTCCGAGCAGGCGAGCGCCCTCCGCGAGGGCTGGGGCACCTTCGCCGCTGCCGACCCGACGCTGCACGTCGTCGAGGTCGAGCCCGGTGCCGGCGCCGTGACCGTGCAGGCGGAGGTGACCCGCGAGGGCACCACCGAGCGGGCGGCCGAGGTGCTGCCTTACGACGTGCGGGACGACGGGACCGTGCTGCGCGACGTCCTCGCGCGGGCCGACGGGACGGCGCGCAGCGATGAGGTGCAGGACAGCGCCACGGTGGTCGCCGGTCAGGCGGTGACCGTCGTCGTGCCACCCGCCGAGAGGGGCGTCCTCTCGCTCGGGTCCACACCCGTGGAGAGCACCGAGACGCCCGAGGACGGCGGGCTGCGCCTGGAGGGCGAGCTGCCCGACACGCCACCCGAGGGGGCGTGGACGGCGCTCACCGCCGCGTGGGTCGATCTCGACGGCCGCGTTGGTGCGACGGCGTGGAGGGTCACCGTGGAGGACAGCGACAGCGATGCCGTGGCCCTGACGCAGAGCTGCCGGAACGACGTCGCCGGCATCGACGTCCGGTACCCCGAGGGCTGGACCGCTCGGCAGTTCGGCCCGGACGGCGGCTGCGCCTACTTCGACCCCGAGCCGTTCGAGGTGCCCCAGGACACCGAGGTGAGCGGTATCGCCGTGGTGCTCGACGTGGAGCACGTGCCGTACGAGCGGGTCCGTGACGGCTACCTGTCGAACGACGTGCTCGAGCGCGGCGACAGCGAGCTCGCGGGCCTGCCGGGTGATCGGCTGCTCGTCCGCCGAGGGCAACGGCCTGGGCCTGCTGGACGTCCGCGTCGGCACGCAACCGGGCTACGACCGGGTGGTGTTCGAGCTCGACGGCGAGGGCGTCGTCGGGTGGACGGTCGAGTACGACGACGACCCACGTCGAGAGGGGTCTGGAGTTCACCCGGTTCGGTGGACACCGGGTGTCTGAGGATCATGCTGCCAGGCCGAGCGTCTCGGCGTGACGGGACTCGAACGTGACCGGCGGGATGCCGCCGATCGAGGTGTGCCGGCGCTGGCGGTTGTAGAAGACCTCGATGTAGTCGAAGACGCCGAGCTTGGCGTCGCGGTGGGAGTCGAACCGGCGGTGCGGCTGCGCCCAGAACAGCTCGGTCTCGATGGAGGCGAAGAACGACTCGGCCATCGAGTTGTCGTAGCAGTCAGCGACCGATCCCATCGAGGCCAGCGCGCCGCAGCGTCGCAGCTCCCGCTCCAGGTCCCGAGAGGTGTACTCACCGGGCTCAACCGGTCGTCGCAACACCAGCTTGTACCTGCGACTGTAGGAGCTCGTTCAAAGCTTCGGCTGGCGTCCGCCAGGCGAGCGTCTTTCGGGGTCGGGTGTTCAGCGTGTTCGCGACGGCTGCCAGGTCCTCAGCCGTCCATCGACTCAGGTCCGTGCCCTTCGGGAAGTACTGACGCAGCAGGCCGTTGGTGTTCTCGTTCGTGCCGCGCTGCCACGGGCTGTGCGGGTCGCAGAAGTACACGTCGAGGTTCGCACCGATCTTGATCTCGGCGTGGCGGGCGAGCTCGGTTCCGCGGTCCCAGGTCAGCGAGCGACGCAGCTGTTCCGGCAGGGTGCCCAGGGTGGCGATGATGGCGTCGCGGACCGCCTCGGCGCCGTAGCCGGCAGTGCCGGGCCGTTGTGCACGCGCGGTGCCAGGCCGTAGCCCTCGCCGCGCGGCAGGTGCAGCAGCAGGGTGAAGCGGGTGGTGCGTTCGACCAGCGTGCCGATCGCGGAGCGGTTCAGCCCGATGATCAGGTCGCCCTCCCAGTGACCGGGGACGGCGCGGTCCTCGACCTCGGCCGGCCGGGCGCTGATCTTCACTTCCGGGGTGACGAAGCCCTCCCGGCGCTGCGTCATCCGGGCTCGTGGCACACGCAGTGCGCGGCCGGTGCGCAGGCACGCGACCAGTTCCCGCTTGAGCGCGCCGCGGCCCTGCACGTAGAGCGCCTGGTAGATCGCCTCATGCGAGATGCGCATGGACTCATCGTGCGGGAAGTCCATCGGCAGTCGGTGCGAGATCTGCTCTGGACTCCACGCTCGCGACCAGCGGCGGTCTTGGCGCCGGGCCTTGTTCCGACCCTTCCAGGCCGCCGTCGACGGCCCTGTGACCGCTTCTCCGTCCGGCCGTCGGACCTGCCCAGACAGCCGCTCCTGCACGTACTCGTGCAGCGGCTGGTTCATCGCGAGCTTGGCCGGTTTCGGCCGGCGCGCCATCAGCTCGGCCTTCCACTGCGCGACGCCCGCTCGGTACTCCAGCGCGGCGCCACGCGTCGCGGCGTTTCGACGCAGCTCGCGCGAGACGGTCGACGGCGCGCGGCCAAGACGACGCGCGCACTCGCGCACTCCGTGCTCCTGCGAGCGCATCAACGCCAACTGCTCACGCTCATCGAACGACAAGTACCGGCTCGAGACCGGCGTGACCATGAATGTCGGCATGCCGCCACGCTGGCGAAACCAACGTGCTCCGACCGCCGGCGACACGACGCAGGCCGTCGCAGCGTCCTCGCTGCTCAACCCTTGCGCGATCTGCGTCCAGAACTGACGCTCGAGCTCCCGGCGGACCGGAGGTCGACCCGGCGAGCGCATCGCCGGCCGTCCCGTGATCGTCGTCATCCATCCAGCTGGCCGTCCCACACCGCACCTCCTGATCCAGGTGTTGCGACGACCGGTTGAGTCCGCCCAGTACACCTCCATCTGCTACAGCAACCGGCTGCTCGACGCCGGCGCCGTCGCCTCCATCGGGACGGTCGGGGACTCCTACGACAACGCCCAGGCCGAGAGCCTGATCGGGCTCTACAAGACCGAGTGCACCAAGCACGAGGGCCCCTGGCGTGGCGTCGACGACCTCGAGCTGGCAACCCTGAGCTGGGTGCACTGGTTCAACGAGGTCCGGCTGCACAGCAGCCTTGGCCACGTCCCGCCGTTGGAGTACGAGGCCGAGTACTACCGTCACATCGCTTCC
>JBKHYE010000176.1:0-8980 GCA_046565705.1 Actinomycetes bacterium | reverse complement strand
GTCCGAGCGCGAGGCGACCGGAACGGAGGCGTCATGAGGTCGCCAGGCGCTCAGGATCAGCTGGGGTGGCGGGGCGCGGGGTGACGGAGCAGCCCGGCGTCCGAGCGCGAGGCGACCGGAACGGAGGCCTCACGAGGTCGCTATGCGCTCACGATCACCGAGAAGACGTCAGGGTCAGGGGGCTTGTGCGGCGGTGGAGCAGCGCGGCGGCGGCCACGAGCACGAGCCCGCCGAGCACCGCGGCAGCCGGTGCGCCCGTCGCGGCGAGCTGGCGGGTCGCCTCCACCGGAGGCGGCGGGTCGGCGCCGGCCCGCGAGGCCTCGAACGCCACCACCTGCTGGAACGTCGGCCGGTTCTGCCAGTCGATCTCACGCGTGCCCACCAGGCCGGCGGTCACCGGCGCGATGTTGTCCTCGCTCTTGTCGTACGTCAGCGCGGAGACGTCGTCGATGCCCTGCGCGTCGAGCACCCGCTGCGCCGCCGCGGCCAGCGAGGCGCGCAGCGTCTCGCGGCACTCCTCGGGCGTGCCGCAGTACGCCCGCGAGAACGGCTGCGCCACCTGCGCCGCCTGGACCTCGCCAAGCACCCGCCGGAGCTCCTTCGACACGTAGCCGTACCAGGCGACGTTGTTCCACGCCGAGCCGAGCCCCAGCCGAGGGTGGTCGTCGAGCGACTTCGGCAGCACGTCGACGAGGTCGCCGAGCTCGGCCCGCAGCACGTCCTTCGCGACCGAGAACTCGCCCGCCGGCACGGTCACGTCACCCTCGGAGTCGGTCACCGCGCGGGACTCCCACCACTCGTCGAACAGCGCGATGGCGGCAGGGTGGGAGTACGCGCCGTCGCGGTCGCGGTCGACGCGGTACGGGTCGTCGGCCCAGGCACGCAGCAGCGCGAGCGGCTCGGCCAGCGTCGGGTCCTCGCCGATGGTCTCGAGCAGCAGCGGGAGCAGCACCTCGGCGCGCAGGTCGGCCACGGCCGCGTCGGCCAGCACGCCGACGAGCTCCGCGCGGTCGACGGTCCCCGCCGCCTCGAGCCGGCGGTCGAGCAGCAGCGACCGGTACACCGGCCCGTAGCCCCACGTCCCGTCGGCCGCCGAGAACTGCGGCGCCTGCTTGTTGTTCCACGAGGACAGGAAGCCCTTCGCCGGGTTGAGGTCGCGCGCGTGCTCGTCGTCGGGCAGCGTGCCCTGCCAGTCGAACCGGGGGTCACCCCACCGGGGCAGGTCGGGGTTGTGACCCGGCGCGCGCAGCGGCAGCAGGCCAGAGCCGAAGTAGGCGATGTCCTCGGCGTCGGCGTAGAACCAGTTGAACGTGTAGTCGACGCCGGCGAACGCCGTCATGAAGGTCTCGGCGTCGACGGTCCAGTCGGGGTCGTTGATGCGCGCGAACCCGACGGCGCTGTCGAGCTCCCGGCCGTACGTCGACCGCTGCAGCACCAACGCGACGGGCGCGTCGTCCACAGTGGTGCGCTCCTGCACGATCCCGTGCCGGGTGCGCTCGACCTTCATCCGCACGAGCTGCGGTGCGCCCTGGCCGCCGGCCGTCGGGATCACCGTCTGCTCGTGCACGTAAGTGTCGATCGGCGTGCACGTGGAGCCGACCAGGTAGCCGTCGGACTCGAGGGTCACCTCGCCGCCGTCGGTCGAGCACAGCCGCTCGACGACGGTGTCGACGTTGTCGCTCGACGCCGACGTCGCCGACCAGGCGTAGTCGACGCCGTGACCCAGCTCCACGATCAGCTGCGTGCCGGCGAACGAGACGCCGCGCGCGGCGATCCCGGGTCCGCGCAGCGAGATCTCGGTGAGCAGCTGCGGCGTGAAGTAGCCGGTCTGCGGGCCGAACACCACCAGCGGGTGCCCCGTCGTGGTCCGCTCCGCGCCGACCAGCAGCGCGTTCGACATCGACCCGGCGCTGGACAGCCCCAGGTCGACGGGCCCGAACGGCCCGTCGACGACGCCCGCGCGCGGCGTCGCCACCGCCAGCGGGTCGGGCAGGGGCACCGGCAGCTCCGACCCCTCGGCCTCCGAGCCGGTGCTCGGCGCCGTCGGGCCGTCGAGGTCGGGCAGCGCGGCGCCGGGCGCCGTCGGGTCGACCGACTCGCCCTCGTACGGCCAGGCGTCCTGCGCCGTCGTCGGCGCCTCGGGGTCGTTGCGGAAGCGGAGGTCCTCGAACACCTGCCGCGCGCCGGCGTCGCCGTAGACGCCCTGCAGCTGCCGGAGCCAGCGGGCGTTCGTCGCCTCGCTGCCGCCGCCCTTGCCGAAGATGCCGCCGACGAGCGAGGCGATGTAGACGATGTCGGAGCGGTCGAAGTCGGTCGGCGGGTTGGCGAGGACGGCGTACTCCACCGGGCACTCGGGGCCGAAGCCGGCGCCGGGCTCGAGCTCGCCGCCGGTGACGTCACCGACCGGCAGCCCGAACGCCACCGGGCACAGCGCGCGCTGCGCTGCGTTGATCCCGGCGATGAACGCGTCGAGCCGGGCGAGCAGGTCCTCGCCCTCCTCGGGGTAGCGGCCGAGCACCGACTCGATCTGCGCCTGCGCCTCCTCGCGCGTGTACGCCGCGGCCCGTAGCTGGTCGCGGTCCATCGCCAGGTTCGCCTCGGAGGCGCCGAGGAACTCCGCCGTGCGCGCGGCGCCGACGTGCCGCAGCAGGTCGGTGAGGAACATCCGGTCGTGCGTGCCGGCCCAGCCGGCGCCGAACGCGACGTCCTCCGCCGTCTCGCCTGTCACGAACGGGACGCCGAACCGGTCGCGCCGCACGACGACGCCCGGCCGCGGCGCCTCCTCGGAGACGACCTGGTCGGCGGGCAGGTCGATCGGCGCGTCCTTGTACAGCTCGGGCAGGTCGTCCTCGCCGATCGCCGCCGGGTCGTACGTCGTGAGGGCGTCGTACATCTCGAGCTGGTCGGCGACGTTCGCCGGCGTCTCGGCGTCGGCCTGGCGGTCGGTCCCCGCGGCCAGCGCGTCGGCGGCGTCGACGTTGCCGCGCGAGCCCGGCGGCAGCACGTTCATGACGGCGTCGCCGGCGTCGGGCGGCGGGGCGGACTGCCCGGCGGCGGGCACGGCGAGCAGCGGGGCGGCCAGCAGCACGGCGGCGAGGACGGCGGGACGGCGCACGGTGCCTCCGGTCTGGACCGCGGCGGGGGTCCGTCGAGGTCGACGGCGCAGGGCACGGATGCTGCCACGCGCTCGCCCGCCGTGTGGCAGGACCGCGACGCAGCACCTCAGGCCAGCGGCCGGGACGGCTCCTGATGCGGGAGGCCGGGCGGGGCGTCGTGCACAGCCCGCCGGTCGGGCGCGCCGTCCAGCACGCCGCCCGCCGGGTCGTCGACGCCGTCGCGCCGCACGACGTCGTGCTCCGGACGCAGCACGTCGCGCACGACCAGCGCCGCGATGCCGACCAGGACGGCGTCGCGCACGACGACGGCGCCGAGGAACCAGTTCACGCCGATGCCGTCGCCGGGCGAGCCGTTCGAGACGAAGTAGAGGAACCGCGTCACCAGCAGCACCGCCTCGGCGACCTGCCAGACGAGGAAGGACCGCCACCGCGGCCGGGCCAGCGCGAACAACGGCACCAGCCACAGCGAGAACTGCGGGCTCCACACCTTGTTCGTGAGCAGGAACGCCAGCAGCACGAGGAACAGCACCTGCGGCAGCCGTGGCCGCACCGGCGCCTTCAGCACCAGCACCGCGATGCCCACCAGCGCGGCGACCAGCAGGACGGCGACGAGGGCGTTCAGCAGGTGGGGTGCACCGCCGCCGCTGTCGAGCGGGGTGCCGCGCACGGTCTGCAGCAGGAACCACAGCGAGTCCCAGTCGGCCGGTCGGGTCCGGTTGAGCTCGACGAACCGGTAGGCCGAGTTGACGCCGACCGCCGTGGTGCCGTCGGGCAGCACGACCGACGTGTGCGGCGCCAGTGCCGACAGCCCGGCGTCGCCGAACCGCTCGAGGGGTGCGGACGCCACCTGGACCTGCTGGCCGTCGACCTCGGCGTAGGAGGGGCTGGCGAGGTAGGCCGGCAGCGTGAGGGCGATCGGCGTCACCACCGCTGCGACCAGCGCCGGCCAGAACGCGCGCAGCCGCCCGGCGCGCAGGCAGAGCAGCCCGATCGGGAGCAGGAACAGCAGCGGGTAGAGCTTCGTGGCGGTCGCGAGGCCGAGCAGCACGCCCGCCACGACCGGCCGCCGCCTCGCCCACTGCAGCAGCCCCAGCCCGGCGAGCGCCATGGCGACGAGGTCCCAGTTGGTGGTTCCGTGCAGCACGAGCGCCGGCGCGAGCGCGAACAGCGCGGCGTCCCAGGGTCTTCGCCCCGCCAGCCGGGCGGTCGTCACGACGACGACGAGCGCCGCGGCGGTCAGCAGCACCCAGGTCAAGTCGTAGAAGCGCGCCGGGCGGTCGCGCTCAGGGAAGAGCTCGGCGCCCGCCGCGGCCACGCCCATGACCGCGCCGATGACCACCGGGTACTCGACCGGGTGGTCGAGGTACGGGACGGCGCCCTCCGACAGGCGCTCGGCGAAGTACAGCGCGTAGACGTCGGTGTAGCAGACCCGCGTGTACTGGTACTGGTCCGCCCACGGGTGGTACCGGCACGGCGACTTCTGCCAGAACCCGACCAGGCTGGTGAGCAGGGTGAGCAGCACCAGCCAGCGCACCGGCGTCCAGAACCGCGCCCGCCGGACGGCGTGCCTGCCCAGGGGTCCGCCGAGCCCCTCGACGGCCGCCCGCACGACCGGGTCGTCGGGCGCGGTGGAGTCACCGGTCGGCGGGGCGGGACGCACCGCCGCATCGTGCCGCACCCCGCCGCCGCCCCGGCCGACGCGCCGCCCGGCGGCGCCGGTCAGCCGCCCTTGCCGGAGCTCCCCGGTCCGCCCCCGGCGTCGGTGGTCGGGTCGGTGGTCGGGTCGGTGGTCGGCTCCTCGACCGGCGGCTCGACCGACGGCTCGGACTCCGTGGGCTCCGGCTCCGGCTTCGGCGCCTTCGTGGTCTCGACCGGCGGCGGCGCGGTCGTCTCCTCGACCGGCTGCGGCTCGTCGGTCGTCTGCACCGGGCGCGGACGACGGGTGCGCGGCGCGTCGTCCTCGTCGTCGTCGCTGCTGCCGTTCAGCGCCTTGCCGACGCCGGCCGGCGGCGGGAACTGCTCAACCGGCAGGCCGGCCGACGCCGCGTCCATGTACGTCTTCCAGGCCGCGGCTGCGACGCGGCCACCGGTCGCCTCGCCGACGCCCTCGAGCTCGAGGGTCTCGTTGCGCCCGGTGCCGAACCACACGGCGGTCGACAGCTGCGGCGTGTACCCGGCGAACCAGACGTCGTAGTTGTCGGACGTCGTGCCGGTCTTGCCTGCCGCCGGCCGGCCGCCGTCGAGCCGGGCGCGCGTACCGGTGCCGTTGCGCACCACCCCCCGCAGGGCGTCCGTGACGTCGGCGGTCACGTCCGCGTCGAGCACCTGCTGCAGGAGCGGGCCGTTCGCGTACACCTCGTCCTCACCGAAGCGGACGTTGGCGATGAAGTGCGGCCCCACCCGCTGCCCGCCGTTGGCGAACGCGGCGTAGGCCGCGGCCTGGTCCTGCGGACGCACGTCGTAGATGCCGAGCGAGATGCCGCCCTCCGGGTTGCCGTTGCCCAGCGGCGTGGTGATGCCGAGGCGCTTGGCGAGCTCCTCGACCTTCTTCGGCCCCACCTCGAGACCCAGCTCGAAGTACGCCGTGTTCACCGACTTCTCGGTGGCCTCCTTGAGGCTCACCCGCCCGTAGCTGTTGTCCCCGAAGTTCCGGATCGGCTCGGGCACGCCCGGGAAGCTCTTGCGGCTGTTGCCGTCGAACGTCGAGCGCAGCGAGATGCCCTCGTCGAGGGCGGCCGCCAGCACGAACGGCTTGAACGACGAGCCGGGCTGCCGGCCGGTGCCCTGCGCGGCGTAGTCGAAGCCGACGCCGGTCGACCCGCCGTAGTAGGCGATGACGCCGCCGGACTTCGGGTCGATCGAGACGAGAGCGCCCTTGGGGGCGGTGGTCTGCTCGTCGGTGGGCGTGCCGACGACCTCCTGCACGGCGGCGACGGCGGCGTCCTGCGCCTCGCGACGCAGCGTCGTCGTGACGACGAGGCCGGTGTTGAGCAGCTGGGACTGACCGCGCTCCTCGAGACCGCGCTCGAGCTCGTCCATGACCCGGCGGATCACGTGGCCCTTCGGACCTGACAGGTCGTTGTTCCTGTCCGCCTCGGCGGCGGGCTTGACCGCCGGGTACTGCAGCTGGCCGGCCTCCTCGGCCGTCAGCGCGCCGGTCTCGACCATGCCGTTGACGACGTAGCGCCAGCGCTCCTGCGCGCGCTCGGGCTGCTTCTCGGGGTCGTAGTTCGCGGGTGACCGGATCACCGAGGCGAGCACCGCCGCCTCGGCGACGGTGAGCTGGTCGACCGGCTTGCCGAAGTACGTGCTCGACGCCACCTGGATGCCGTAGGCGCCGCGGCCGAAGTAGATGGTGTTCAGGTAGTTCTGGAGGATCTCGTCCTTGCTCTGCTCCCGCGTCATCTTCAGCGAGATGAAGATCTCCTTTACCTTGCGGGTGTAGGTGCGCTCGGAGGACAGGAAGGCGTTCTTCGCGTACTGCTGGGTGATCGTCGACCCGCCCTGCTGGATGTCGCCGCCACCGCGGACGTTGGTGAACAGCGCGCGAGCGATGCCGCGCGGGCTGATGCCCGGGTCCTCGTAGTGGCCGCGGTCCTCGGCCGCGAGCACGGCGTCGCGCACGTGCTGCGGCACCTTCTCGAGCTCGACCGGGATGCGGTTCTGGCCACCGACGCGGCCGAGCTCGCTGCCGTCGGAGTACAGGATGCGGGTGGCGCCGGCGACCGCCAGGGAGTCCGGCGGAGGGACGTCGGTGCGGGCGTACGCGACGGCGGCGAGGAGCACGAGCAGCAGGAACAGCCCGGGGACGCCGAGCAGCAGGGCGCGCTTGAGGCGGGGCGGCAGCAGCCGCCGCCGCGCACGCGGCAGGACGTGGGTCACGGGCTCCAGTGTCTCCGATTGCGCCGCCGGCTCCACGCTCGGCGAGAGCGGGATCACAGCGGCAGGGGCCAGCGCCCGGCACCCGGACCCGGTGCGGGGAGCACCTGGCAGAACGCACGGACGACGCGGGGTGTGCCCGTCGACGTCGTTCGACGAACGCCGCTCCCGCTACAGCTCGCTCCCGCTCGGTCCGCGGCTCAGTCCGCCGTGACCCTCCCGGCCCGGTAGGAGCGCAGCAGGCAGTTCCACCGACACGCGGCGCAGACCTCGACCTCGAAGACGTCGAACTCCGGCCGGCGCACGGCCAGCGCGGCCAGCTGCCGCGGTGCGCGCGGTGTGCCCGACAGCGCGCCGAGCGACTCGCCGAACACCCAGCTCACCGAGTGCAGCGCCGGCGCGGAGCACACCGGGCAGTCCGCAGCGGAGGGCACGCCCGCCTCGTCGGCCGCACGCAGCAGCTCGGAAGAGGCGTCGCAGACGTCGCTCGTGCCGGCCGTCGCCAGCTGACCACCGCGGTGGTGCAGCGCGCGCAGCAGCGCGCGGCGGGCCAGCGCGTGGTCGACCACCTCACGCGGCACGACGGCGGGCAGCCGGGGCCCGACGTCGACGACGCCGCGGCGTCCGGCAGCCCGCCCCGCCGGCGCCACCCGTTCCGTGGACACGGCGCGCACGGTACGACCGCACGGGCGGCTGCGCACCCCTCGCGACGACCCGTCACCCGATCCGTCCGGTCGAGCACGCGCGGGACGCGTGCGGCCTCCCGCGGCCCGCCGACCGCACCGGGTCCGAGGTGGACGCGTCCGGTGCCGGTCGTGTTGCACGCCGGCGCGCGGCCCGGCTACAGTCGGCCCTCGCTGCGATGTATCGCGGCGATACATCGCAGGAACACGAACACCTGAACACGAACCACCGCAGCGGTGGCCAGGAGGGGGGACGCGTGCTCGAGCTCGCCGTCCTCGGCCTGCTGGACTCCTCACCGCTGCACGGCTACGAGCTGCGCCAGCGGCTCAAGGCCACGCTGGGCACCTTCCGGGCGTTCTCCTACGGCTCGCTGTACCCGACCCTGCGCCGCATGAAGGAGCAGGGCTGGATCTGCGAGGACGAGGGCGACGCCGAGGTGGTGGCCGGCGCCCCGCCGCTGACCGGGCGGAGGGGCAAGGTCGTCTACAAGCTGACGGCCGAGGGCAAGGAGCACCTGCAGGAGCTGCTCGCCGAGGCCGGGCCGTCGGCCTGGGACGACGAGCCGTTCGGCATCCGCTTCGCCTTCTTCAGCCAGACCGACCCCGAGGTGCGCGTGCGCATCCTCGAGGGCCGCCGGTCGCGGCTCGAGGAGCGGCGGGAGGGCTTCCGCGCCTCCCTCGCCCGCACCCGGTCGCGGCTGGACCGCTACACCCTCCAGCTGCAGGAGCACGGGCTCGAGTCCGTGGAGCGCGAGGTCCGTTGGCTCACCGAGCTCATCGAGACCGAGCGCAGCTCAGCCCCACCGCGCGTCGACCGCCCCGAGCAGGGCGCCGACCCCGCCGCACCAGCCGCCGGCTGACCGCAGCACCGCACCACCGCTCCGACCCCGCACCGATCGACCGAGAGAGAGACCTGCCACTCATGGGTTCCGTCCGCGTAGCCATCGTCGGCGTCGGCAACTGCGCCGCGTCGCTCGTCCAGGGCGTCGAGTACTACCGCGACGCCGACCCGCAGAGCACCGTGCCGGGGCTCATGCACGTCCAGCTCGGCGACTACCACGTGCGCGACGTCGAGTTCGTCGCGGCCTTCGACGTCGACGCCAAGAAGGTCGGCCGCGACCTGTCCGAGGCCATCGTCGCCAGCGAGAACAACACCATCAAGATCGCCGACGTGCCGCCGCTGGGCGTCGAGGTGCAGCGCGGCGTCACGCTGGACGGCCTCGGCAAGTACTACCGCCAGACCATCGAGGAGTCGGCCGCCGAGCCGGTCGACGTCGTGCAGGTGCTGAAGGACTCGGGCGC
>JBKHYE010000175.1:0-10782 GCA_046565705.1 Actinomycetes bacterium | reverse complement strand
CGGTGAACACCCGCATGGGCGTCGAGCGCTGCGTCCGCTTCGCCTTCGACCTGGCTCGCTCCAGCGCCCGCCCCCACCTCACGCTGGTGCACAAGACCAACGTCCTCACCCACGCCGGGCGGCTCTGGTCGCGGCTGGTGGAGGAGGTCTCGCTGGAGCACCCCGACGTGTCGGTGGCCTACCAGCACGTCGACGCCGCGACGATCCACATGGTGAAGGACCCGGGCCGGTTCGACGTCATCGTCACCGACAACCTGTTCGGTGACATCCTCACCGACATCGGCGCCGCGATCGGCGGAGGCATCGGGCTGGCCGCCAGCGGCAACATCGACGCCAGCCGCACGAACCCGTCGATGTTCGAGCCGGTGCACGGCAGCGCGCCCGACATCGCCGGCAAGGGCATCGCCGATCCCACCGCCACCGTCCTGTCGGTCGCGCTGCTCCTCGAGCACCTCGGGCACGACGACGCCGCGCGGCGCGTCGAGGCCGCGGTCGCGGCCGACGTCGCCTCGCGCGGCAACGTCCAGCGGGGCACCGACGAGATCGGCGACGCGCTGCTCGCGCGGCTGGGCTGAGCCGACCGGGGCGACGACACGACGCGTTCGCGCGGCTACCGTGCAGTGACGGACGTGGAGCAGGAGGCAGTGGTGCAGTTCGAGGTGGACCCGAACCCGACGCCGGTCGACGACGCGACGCGTGCGCAGGTACTCGCGGACCCCGCCTTCGGGCGCGTCTTCAGCGACCACATGGTCCGCGTGCGGTGGACGGCGTCGCAGGGCTGGCACGACGCCCGGCTCTCCGCCTACGCGCCGGTGGAGCTCGACCCAGCCACTGTCGTCCTGCACTACGCACAGGAGGTCTTCGAGGGCCTGAAGGCCTACCGCCAGCCCGACGGCGGCGTCGCCATGTTCCGGCCCGAGCGCAACGCCGCGCGGCTCGCGCGGTCCTGCCGCCGGATGGCGCTGCCCGAGCTGCCCCAGGACGTGTTCGTCGAGGCGTGCGAGCTGCTCGTGCGCACCGACGCCGCGTGGGTGCCCGACGCTGAGGGCGCGTCGCTCTACCTGCGCCCGTTCGTGTTCGCCGACGAGGTCGGGCTGGGCGTGCGCCCGTCGGAGTCGGCGCAGTTCCTGGTCATCGCCTCGCCCGCCGGCAACTACTTCTCGGGGCCGGTGCGGCCGGTGTCGCTGTGGCTCTCGCAGGAGTTCACCCGCGCTGCCCCGGGCGGCACCGGCGCGGCGAAGGCCGGCGGCAACTACGCGTCGTCGCTGGTCGCGCAGCAGGAGGCCATCGCCAACGGCTGCGACCAGGTCGTGTTCCTCGACGCCGTCGAGCACCGCTGGGTCGAGGAGCTCGGCGGCATGAACCTGTTCTTCGTCCTCGACGACGGCACGCTCGTGACGCCGTCCCTCACGGGCACGATCCTCGAGGGCATCACCCGCGACTCGATCATCACCCTGGCACGCGACCTCGGCCGGACGGTGGAGGAGCGACGCGTCGACGTCGACGAGTGGCGCAAGGGTGCGGTCGACGGCTCCATCGTCGAGGTCTTCGCGTGCGGCACGGCTGCGGTGGTGACGCCGGTCGGCGCGCTGCGCTGGCCCGGCGGCGAGGCCGTCGCGGGCGACGGCACGCCAGGTCCGGTCACCCAGGAGCTGCGCGCCGCGCTGCTCGACATCCAGTACGGCCGCGCGGACGACCCGCACGGCTGGCTCCACCGTGTCGTCTGAGCCGGCGCCGCAGCCGAAGCTGCGGGTGCCCGCGGGCGGCATGCCCGACGCCTTCCACGTCTACGACACGACGCTTCGCGACGGCGCGCAGATGGAGGGCCTGTCGCCGTCGGTCAACGACAAGCTCGCGATCGCGCGGCACCTCGACGACCTCGGCGTCGGCTTCATCGAGGGCGGCTGGCCCGGGTCGAACCCCAAGGACGCCGAGTTCTTCCGGCGGGCGCAGAGCGAGCTGGACCTGCGGCACGCGCAGCTGGCCGCGTTCGGCTCCACCCGCAAGGCCGGCGCCGTCGCGGCCGACGACAAGCAGGTCGCCGCGCTGCGGGAGTCCGGGGCGGGCGTCGTCACGCTCGTCGCGAAGTCCGACGTGCGGCACGTCGAGCGCGCGCTGCGGACGACCCGCGAGGAGAACCTCGCGATGATCCGCGACACCGTGGTCCACCTGCGGGCCGAGGGCCAGCGGGTCTTCCTCGACGCCGAGCACTTCTTCGACGGCTACCGCGCCGACCGCCACTACGCGCTCGAGGTGCTGCGCGTGGCGGCCGAGGCGGGCGCCGACGTCGTCGTGCTGTGCGACACCAACGGCGGGATGCTGCCGTACCAGCTGGCCGACGTCGTGCACGACGTCGTCGGCACCGGCATGCGCGTCGGCATCCACGCGCACGACGACACCGCGTGCGCCGTCGCCAACTCCCTCGCCGCCGTCGACGCCGGCGCGACGCACGTGCAGGGCACGGCGAACGGCTACGGCGAGCGCTCCGGCAACGCGAACCTGTTCAGCGTCGTCGCCGCGCTCGAGGTCAAGCTCGGCAAGCAGGTCCTGCCGCCCGGCCGCCTGCAGGAGCTCGCCCGGGTGGCGCACGCCGTCTCCGAGGTCGCGAACATCGCACCGGACCCGCACCAGCCGTGGGTCGGGCACAGCGCCTTCGCGCACAAGGCGGGGCTGCACGTCTCGGCCATCAAGGCCGACCCCGACCTCTACCAGCACTGCGACCCGGCGGCCGTCGGCAACGACATGCGGCTGCTGGTGTCGGAGCTCGCCGGACGCGCGACGGTCGAGCTCAAGGGCAAGGCGCTGGGCCTCGAGCCCGACCGCGACACGGTCACGCGCGTGATCGAGCGGGTGAAGGACCTCGAGAGCGTCGGGTACAGCTTCGAGGCGGCCGAGGCCAGCTTCGAGCTGCTGCTGCGCGAGGAGATGGGCCAGCGGCCCCGGTACTTCGAGCTCGAGTCGTGGCGGGTCATCGTCGAGAGCCGCGGCGAGCCGGCCGACGGGCGCGTCGTGTCGGAAGCGACCGTCAAGCTGCACGCCAAGGGCGAGCGCATCGTCGCCACCGGCGAGGGCAACGGCCCCGTCCACGCACTGGACACCGCCCTGCGGCTCGGCCTCGAGCGGCTCTACCCGGAACTCGCGAAGCTCGAGCTGGTCGACTACAAGGTGCGCATCGTGAGCGGCGCGCACGGCACCGACGCCGTCACCCGGGTGCTCGTCGAGACCAGCGACGGCACGACCGAGTGGGACACCGTCGGCGTGCACGAGAACGTCATCGCGGCGTCGTGGCAGGCGCTCGAGGACGCGTACACCAGCGGCCTGCTGCGCCAGGGCATCGCCTCGGCCTGACGCCGCCGGCGGCGGGCTAGCCTCGGGGCGTCGCCCACTCCCGGAGGTCGTTCCCGCGTGCGCATCGCCCGCTACGCCGTCGACGGCGCGGTCTCGTTCGGCGTGGTCGAGGGCCCGCCCGGCGCCGACGTCGCCGAGCTCGCCGTCGCGCAGGTCGCCGGCCACCCGTTCGCGCCGGTCGAGCCGACCGGGCGCGTGCACCGGCTGCCCGAGGTGCGCCTGCTCGCCCCGGTGCTGCCGAGCAAGATCGTCTGCATCGGCAAGAACTACGCCGACCACGCCGCCGAGATGGGCGGCGAGGCACCGGCCGCGCCGGTGATGTTCCTCAAGCCGTCGACGTCGGTCGTCGGGCCGGGCGATCCGGTGCTGCTGCCGCGCGACAGCGAGCGGGTCGACCACGAGGCAGAGCTCGCCGTCGTCATCGGCCGGCTGTGTCGCGACGTCCCGCGCGAGCGCGCGCACGAGGTGGTGCTCGGCTACACCTGCGCCAACGACGTCACCGCCCGCGACCACCAGCAGGCCGACGGCCAGTGGACCCGCGGCAAGGGCCACGACACCTTCTGCCCGCTCGGCCCCTGGGTGGAGACCGACCTCGACGCCTCCGACGTGCGCGTGCGGTGCGAGGTCGACCAGGTGCTGCGGCAGGACGGCCGCACCCGCGACCTGGTGCACGACGTGCCGTCGCTCATCGCGTGGGTCTCGGCCGTGATGACGCTGCTGCCGGGTGACGTGCTGCTCACCGGCACGCCCGCCGGCGTCGGTCCGCTGAGCGACGGCCAGGTGGTCAGCGTCGACGTCGAGGGCGTCGGCGTGCTCTCCAACCCGGTGCGGTCGCGGTGACGGTCCGCGTCAGGGTGGCCCCGTCGCCCACGGGTGACCCGCACGTCGGCACGGCGTACATGTCGCTGTTCAACCTCGCGTTCGCGCGGCAGCAGGGCGGGCAGTTCGTGCTGCGGGTCGAGGACACCGACCGCGCGCGCTTCCGGGCCGACAGCGAGCAGCAGGTGCTGGACACGCTGCGCTGGCTCGGGTTGCAGTGGGACGAGGGACCCGACATCGGCGGGCCGTACGCGCCGTACCGGCAGTCGGAGCGGCTCGAGACCTACCGGCCGCACGTCGAGGCGCTGCTCGCCTCGGGCGCCGCGTACCACTGCTGGTGCACGCCCGACCGGCTGCAGTCGATGCGCGAGGAGCAGCAGCGGCGCAAGGTGCCGACCGGATACGACCGGCTGTGCCACGGCATGACCCGAGACGAACGCGCCGCGCTGCCGGGGTTCGCGCAGACGCCCGTCGTCCGGCTGCTCGTGCCCGCCGACCCGCCGCTGTCCTTCGTCGACCTCGTGCGGGGCGAGGTGTCGGCACCGCGTCCGGACGACCAGGTGCTCCTCAAGGCCGACGGCTTCCCGACCTACCATCTCGCCGTCGTCGTCGACGACCACCTGATGGGCATCACGCACGTCGTCCGGGGCGAGGAGTGGATCTCCTCGACGCCGAAGCACCTGCTGCTCTACGACCTCCTGGGCTGGGAGCGGCCGCACTTCGCGCACATGCCGCTGCTGCGCAACGTCGACAAGTCGAAGATCTCCAAGCGCAACAACCCGGCCGCGCGGCTGACGTGGTTCGTCGACGAGGGCTACCTGCCGGAGGCGCTGCTCAACTTCCTCGGGCTGCTGGGCTACTCGCTGCCGGACGGGCGCGAGATCTTCACCTTCGACGAGATGGCCGAGACCTTCGACTGGTCGCGGGTGAACACGGTCGGACCGGTCTTCGACCTCGACAAGCTCTCCTGGCTCAACGGGCACTACATCCGCGAGCTGAGCCAGGACGATCTGCTGGCACGGCTCCTGCCGTTCCTGCAGCGCGACGGGCTCGTCGCCGACCCGCCGACCGACGACCAGCGCGCGCTGGTGGCCGGCTCCGTGCCGCTGCTCCAGACGCGGCTCGCGACGCTGTCCGACGCCCCCGCGCTGCTGCGCTTCCTGCTGGTGGGCGAGGACGACTTCGCGGTCGACGCCGAGGCCGCCGCCAAGGTGCTCGTCGCCGGCACCGACCGCGTGCTGACGGCGGCGGCCGACGCGCTCGAGCCGGTCGAGGACTGGGACACCGAGCACGTGCAGGGCGCCATGGACGCCGCGCTGCTCGAGGGCCTCGGGCTCAAGCGCGGCAAGGCGTACGCGCCCGTGCGGGTCGCGGTGTGCGGCGCCACCGTCGCACCGCCGCTCCCCGAGTCGATGGCGCTTCTCGGCAGGGAACGCACGCTGCGCCGGCTGCGCACGGCGGCCGCGCTCGTGCCGGCGCATGGGTGACGCGCACGGCTGACGGCGTTCGACGCCCCGGCAGGACGTTCGGTAGACTCGTCCGCGTTCTCGGGCGCTCGCCCGTCCGGGACCATGGGGTATGGGGTAATTGGCAGCCCGACTGATTCTGGTTCAGTTAGTCTTGGTTCGAGTCCAGGTACCCCAGCGCACCGCACAACTCCACACGCACGAGCACGTCCTCGCCCCCGTCGTCTAGCGGCCTAGGACGCCGCCCTCTCACGGCGGTAGCGTCGGTTCGAATCCGATCGGGGGTACGCACAGCGTCACGATGAGAGGCCGTAGTCCGAAGGGGCTGCGGCCTCTGCGCTGTCTCGGAGCGCCTCAGGGGCGTACCGGCGCAGGATGCCGACCGCGAAGGCGACCTTGTCGCTCACCCGCTGTCCCTTCGGCTGTGCGGTGGTCCAGAGCTCGAGGTTCTCCGGCGCGTTGTTGAGCCGGTCGCCGTCACGGTGGTGGACCACCTCGTCGCGCTCGAGCGGCCGACCGAGCAGGCGCGCCATGACGACCCGGTGCTCGAGCTCAATCGCGAGCCCGCGCGTGAGGTGCCGGTCCTCCTCGGGCACGCGGACGCGCCAGTATCCGTGCGACATGTGACCGCTCTCGGAGCGCATCCGCGCCGGTCGCCCGGCGTCGGGGTCGCCGTAGAGCCGCAGGCGGCGGTAGTGGCTCCGGCACCACCCGGCGCTGTGCGCCCCGCGCTCGCAGTCCGGGTGCCGGCACTCGTCCCGGTTGGGCCGGGTGAGAGGCACGTCTGCCCGGACGTCGCCCGTGCGGCTCCACCGCAGGTAGTGCCCGTGGCACCAGCCGCGGGTGACCGCCTTGCGCCCGCAGCCGAGCACCGCGCACTCGGCGGGAGCCCGGTCCGGCTGGACCTCTCCCCGTCTGAGCACCTGGCGGTAGTGCCGCTCGCACCAGCCGCGCGCGTACACCTTCCGGTCGCACCCTGCCGCGGGGCACGTGCGGGTCTCGTCCTGCTCCATCCGGCCTCCGGTCGTCCGAGAGGCCTGACGGTCCCGACGCCGTCCGACAGACCGGTGCGGTCGTCCACAGCCGGTCAGACGGCGCGCAGGTGGCTCCTGCGCCGCGCCGGCGGCTCGTCCTCGCGGCAGTTCAGCGCGGCGAGGAACTCCGGGGTGATGAACCGCACCGGCGACGCGGCCGCCTGCGAGAGCGCACCGGCCTTGCGGCGACGCACTGCGGCGAGCTCGACGACGTCGGCCGTCGGGGTGGAGAGGGGGGAGCCGGTCACCCGACCACTGTCGGCACTGCGGGGCCGCTCCACCATCGCCCGATCCGACCGTTTTGCCCCTTCGGTCGGACTAGTCACCCCGGGCCCGGTGCCGTCGCTCACGCGACACAGCGTGCGCGCTGACCGCCGACCCCGGCACGGAGGACGACGCCTGTGGACTACCCGGACAGCTCCGCGGCCGCGGCCACGACGGCAGCCGCGTGCAGGCGGCCCGGCGAGCGGGTCAGCCGCTCGATCGGACCCGACACGCTGACGGCGGCGACCACGGCGCCGTCGGCGCCGCGCACGGGGGCCGACACCGACGCGACACCGGCCTCCCGCTCGCCGGCCGACGCCGCCCAGCCGCGCCGTCGCACCTCGGCCAGCGTCCGGGTGGTGAAGGCCGCCCCGGGGGGCACCGCCGCCTCGGCCGCCCACGCCACCAGCACCTGCGCGGCCGACCCGGCGGTGAGCGGCAGCACCGAGCCGACCGGGACGGTGTCGCGCAGACCCGACCGGCGCTCGGCTGCGGCCACGCAGACGCGGCTGTCGCCTGCGCGCCGGTAGAGCTGCGCGCTCTCGCCCGTGCCGTCCCGCAGGCGGGCGAGCACGGGGCCGGCGCGCTCGAGCAGCGGGTCCGCGGCACCGCCGCGGGCGAGCTCCTGCAGTCGCGGCCCGACCAGCCAGCGGCCGGCGCGGTCCCGGCGCAGCAGCCGGTGCACCTCGAGCGCGACCGCGAGCCGGTGCGCGGTCGCCCGCGACAGTCCGGTCGCCGCGGTGAGCTCGGCGAGCGAGTGCGCCCCCGCGCGCACCGCCTCGAGCACCGCGACGGACTTGTCCAGGACGCCGACTCCGCTAGTGTGTTCCACGCACTGATACTGCCATCCCGAATGCTGAGACACCAAGCCGCGGAGGTCCTCGTGGGGCGCACGCTCGCCGAGAAGGTCTGGGAGGCGCACGTCGTCCGGCGCGCCGAGGGCGAGCCGGACCTCGTCTACATCGACCTCCACCTCGTCCACGAGGTGACCAGCCCGCAGGCGTTCGACGGCCTGCGCCTGGCCGGCCGGCCCGTGCGCCGGCCCGACCTCACGCTCGCGACCGAGGACCACAACGTTCCGACCGACCTGCTCGGCGGCCCCATCGCCGACCCGGTCAGCCGCACGCAGGTCGAGACGCTGCGCCGCAACTGCGCCGAGTTCGGCATCCGGCTGCACCCGATGGGCGACGCGGGGCAGGGCATCGTGCACGTCATCGGCCCGCAGCTCGGCGTCACCCAGCCGGGCATGACGATCGTCTGCGGCGACAGCCACACCAGCACGCACGGCGCGTTCGGCGCCCTCGCCTTCGGCATCGGCACCAGCGAGGTCGAGCACGTGCTCGCGACCCAGACGCTGCCGCTGGTCCGGCCGCGGACGATGGCCGTCACGGTCGAGGGCGAGCTGCAGCCGGGCGTCACCGCGAAGGACCTCGTGCTGGCGCTCATCGCGCGGGTCGGCACCGGCGGCGGGCAGGGCCACGTCGTCGAGTACCGCGGCCCCGCGATCGAGGCGCTGAGCATGGAAGCGCGGATGACCGTGTGCAACATGTCGATCGAGTGGGGCGCGCGGGCCGGGATGGTCGCGCCGGACGAGACGACGTTCGCCTACCTCCAGGGCCGTCCGCACGCCCCGCAGGGCGCCGACTGGGACGCGGCTGTCGACTACTGGCGCACGCTGCGCACCGACGACGACGCGCAGTTCGACAAGGAGCTCGTGCTCGACGCCAGCGAGGTCACGCCCTTCGTCACGTGGGGCACCAACCCCGCGCAGGGCGTCCCGCTCGGCGCCTCCGTGCCGGACCCGGAGTCGCTGCCGGCCGGTGGTGAGCGCGACGCCGCCGTGCGTGCGCTCGAGTACATGGGGCTGCGCGCCGGCACGCCGATGCGGGAGGTCGCCGTCGACACGGTGTTCCTGGGGTCGTGCACCAACGGCCGGATGGAGGACCTGCGCGCGGCCGCGGCGGTCGTCCGGGGGCGCAAGGTCGCCGACGGCGTCCGCGCCATGGTCGTGCCGGGGTCGATGCTCGTGAAGCTCCAGGCCGAGCAGGAGGGCCTCGACCGCGTCTTCACCGAGGCGGGGTTCGACTGGCGCAGCGCCGGCTGCTCGATGTGCCTCGGGATGAACCCCGACACGCTGTCTCCCGGCGAGCGGAGCGCCTCGACGTCGAACCGCAACTTCGAGGGCCGGCAGGGCCGTGGTGGGCGCACGCACCTGGTCAGCCCCGAGGTCGCCGCCGCCACCGCGGTCGTCGGCCGGCTCGCCGCACCCGCCGACCTGCCGCCCGCCGACACCACCGGGAAGGCCTGACATGGAGCCGTTCACGACGCACACGGGCACCGCCGTCGCGCTGCGCCGCAGCGACGTCGACACCGACCAGATCATCCCGAGCGACTGGCTGAAGCGCGTCGAGCGCACCGGCTTCGGCGCGGGTCTGTTCAGCGAGTGGCGCGAGGACCCGTCGTTCGTGCTCAACCGGCCCGAGCACCAGGGCGCGTCCGTGCTGGTCGCGGGCGAGAACTTCGGCACCGGCAGCTCGCGCGAGCACGCCGTGTGGGCGCTGCAGGACTACGGGTTCCGCGTCGTCGTGAGCCCGCGCTTCGCCGACATCTTCCGCAGCAACAGCCTCAAGGGCGGTCTGCTGCCGGTGCAGCTGCCCGCCGCCGTCGTCGCCCGGCTGCAGGACCTCGTGGACGCCGATCCGACGACGCCCGTGACCGTCGACCTCGGTGCGCGAGAGCTGCGCGCGGGCACCGGCTCCGACGCGGTGACGGCGTCGTTCGAGCTCGACGACTTCACGCGGTGGCGGCTCATGGAGGGGCTCGACGACATCGGGCTGACACTGCGGCACGCGGACGCCATCGCGGAGTTCGAGCGCCGGCGACCCGCCCACCTGCCCTCGGTGCTGCAGCAGGGCGGCTGACCGGCGGAAAGCGCGCTTCGACAGCCACTTCTGCTGTCGGGAACGCGAAAGGCGTTTGTTCGCAGGATGTTTCGTGGCGAGCGTCGGATCCGCGCTCGACATCGCGCACGCAATCGCCTGCGACACAGAGAAAAAAGTCGTGCGCAGGTCGTTGTGGTCCGTTTCACGTAGCCCTACCTTCGCGCCGAGGCAGATCGCCTCGGGCAGCCCAGTGAAGGGATCCCCGTCGTGAACAAGGCCGAGCTCACCAAGGCCGTCACCGACCGAGTCGGTGGTGACCAGAAGATGGCAGCCGCTGCCGTCGAGGCCATCGTCGAGACCATCCAGCAGGCGGTCGCCGAGGGCAAGCGGGTGGCCATCTCGGGCTTCGGCGTCTTCGAGAAGGTCGAGCGCGCAGCGCGCACCGGCCGCAACCCCTCCAGCGGGCAGTCGGTCAAGGTGCCGGCTCGCTCAGTGCCGAAGTTCCGACCAGGCAAGGAGTTCAAGGACGTGGTCAACGGAGCGAAGAAGGTGACCGGCTCCGCCAAGGCGGCGGCCGGCAAGGCTGCATCCGGCGCGTCCTCCGCGCCCGGACGCGTGGCACGGGCGGCCGCCAACGCGGCGGCGGCCCCGGTGAAGGCGGCCGGCCGGGCGGCGAGCAAGTCGACCGGCAGCAAGAGCACCGCCAAGAAGAGCGCTGCGAAGTCGACGGCTGCGAAGTCCACGGCCAGCCGGTCGACGGCGAAGAAGACGACCGCCACGAAGACGACCGCGAAGAAGACCGCGGGCGCGTCGACGGCGAGGAAGACCACGGCGAAGAAGACGACGGCCACGAAGACGACGGCCACGAAGTCCACCGCGAAGAAGGCGCCGGCGAAGAAGAGCACGGCCAAGAAGGCGCCGGCCAACAAGAGCACGGCCCGCAAGACGACGGCCACCAAGAGCACGGCG
>JBKHYE010000174.1:0-8914 GCA_046565705.1 Actinomycetes bacterium | reverse complement strand
TCGAGAGCGGCGCGCACTTCGGGCACCAGACCAAGCGCTGGAACCCCAAGATGAAGCGCTTCATCTTCACCGAGCGCAACGGCATCTACATCATCGACCTGACCCAGACCCTGGGCTACATCGACCGCGCCTACGACTTCGTCAAGGAGACCGTGGCGCACGGCGGCACCATCCTGTTCGTCGGCACCAAGCGGCAGGCGCAGGAGTCGATCCGCGAGCAGGCCACGCGCGTCGGCATGCCGTACGTCACCGAGCGCTGGCTCGGCGGCATGCTCACCAACTTCCAGACCGTCTACAAGCGGCTGCAGCGGCTCAAGGAGCTCGAGCTCATCGAGCAGACCGGCGGCCAGACGGTGCTGACGAAGAAGGAGGCGCTCGTCCTCGACCGCGAGCGCAAGAAGCTCGAGCGCACGCTGGGCGGCATCCGGGAGATGACCCGCACGCCGAGCGCGGTGTGGATCGTCGACACCAACAAGGAGCACCTGGCGGTCGACGAGGCCCGCAAGCTGGGCATCCCGGTCGTCGCGATCCTCGACACCAACTGCGACCCCGACCTCGTCGACTACAAGATCCCGGGCAACGACGACGCCATCCGCTCGATCCAGGTGCTGACCCGCGTCGTCGCCGACGCGGTCGCCGAGGGGCTCATGGCCCGCGCCGGTGCGAGCACCGACGCCGACGCCAAGCCCGCGGGCGGCGAGCTCGCCGTCGACGAGCCGCTCCCGGAGTGGGAGCAGGAGCTGCTGCAGGGCGGCTCCGCTGCCGCGGGCGCCCCCGCCACGGCAGCCCCCGCTACGGAGACCCCCGCCGCTGAGCCCGCGCTGACCAGCGGCGACGCCGCGTCGGCCGCCGGTGTCGACAGCGGTGCCGTCGAGAGCGCCGGCGCCGCCGAGGCGCCCGCGACCGACGCCGTCCCGACCGCCGCGCCGGCCGACGACGCCCCCTCCGCCTGACCTGCCCCCCACTCGAGACGGACGAGAGAAGACATGGCTGTATCTGCCGCTGACATCAAGCGCCTGCGCGAGGCCACCGGCGCCGGCATGACCGACTGCAAGAACGCCCTCGTCGAGGCCGACGGCGACTTCGACAAGGCCGTCGAGCAGCTGCGCATCAAGGGGCTCAAGGGCGTCGCCAAGCGCGAGGGCCGCTCCGCCAGCAACGGCCTGGTGGCCGCCGAGGTCTCCCAGGGGCCGAACGGCACCTCGGGCACGCTGCTCGAGCTCAACTGCGAGACCGACTTCGTGGCCAAGGGCGAGCACTTCCAGGCCCTCGCCGAGCGGGTCGTCGCTGCGGCGGCCGGCGTCAACGACGTCGCCGCGCTGCAGGACGTGCAGATCGACGGCAAGCCCGTCAAGGAGGTCCTCGACGAGGCGAACGCCACGCTTGGCGAGAAGATCGAGGTCCGCCGGGTCGCGAGCCTGTCCGGTGACGCGGTGGCGGTCTACCTGCACAAGACCAACCCCGACCTGCCGCCGCAGGTGGGCGTGCTGGTGGCGCTGACGGGTTCCGGCGACCTCGAGCAGGTCGGCAAGGACGTCGCCCAGCACATCGCCGCCTTCTCGCCGCGCTTCGCCGCCCGCGAGGAGGTCAGCGAGGACGTCGTCGCCAAGGAGCGCGAGATCGCCGAGGCGACCGCCCGCGAGGAGGGCAAGCCCGAGCAGGCGTTGCCCAAGATCATCGAGGGTCGCGTCAACGGGTTCTTCAAGGAGAACGTGCTCGTCGAGCAGCCCTTCGCGAAGGACCCCAAGAAGACCGTCGGCAAGGTCCTCGAGGAGGCCGGCGCCCGGGTCACCGGCTTCGCCCGGTTCCGCGTGGGGCAGGCCTGACAGACTCGGGCCGGACGCGCCGGCGTCCGCCCACCGACCGCGAACAGGAGGCCGCCCCGCCATGACCACTGCCAGCGGTGCGGCCTCCTCGCCGTCGACGCCCGTCCCGTCGGCCGCGTCGTCGCCGTCCGGCGGCTACAGCCGCGTGCTGCTGAAGCTGTCCGGCGAGGCCTTCGCCGGGGGCGCCGAGATGGGCGTCGACCCGCCGACCGTGCGGGCGATCGCCACCGCCATCGCCGACGTCGTGCGCAGCGGCGTGCAGGTCGCCGTCGTCATCGGCGGCGGCAACTACTTCCGCGGCGCGCAGCTCGTCGAGCAGGGCATGGACCGCCCGCGCGCCGACTACATGGGCATGCTCGGCACGGTCATGAACTGCCTGGCGCTGCAGGACTTCCTGGAGAAGCAGGGCATCGACACCCGGGTCCAGACGGCCATCACGATGGGCCAGGTCGCCGAGCCGTACATCCCGCGCCGGGCGATGCGGCACCTCGAGAAGGGCCGGGTCGTCATCTTCGGCGCCGGCCTCGGCCAGCCGTTCTTCTCCACCGACACCTGCGCCGCGCAGCGCGCGCTCGAGATCGGCGCGCAGTGCGTGCTGATGGCCAAGACCGTCGACGGCGTCTACGACGACGACCCGCGCACGAACCCCGACGCCGTCAAGTTCGACTCGCTCTCCTACACCGAGGTGCTCGAGCGCCGGCTCAAGGTCGCCGACGCGACCGCGTTCAGCCTCTGCATGGACAACGGGCTGCCCATCGTCGTGTTCGACCTGTTCGCCGAGGGTGGCATCGCCCGCGCCGTGCGCGGTGAGAAGATCGGCACCTTCGTCGGCGACGTCGCGACGCAGCGGACCGCCACCCCCGACGCACCGGAGCAGGGAAGGACGCCGTGATCGACGAGACCCTCCTCGACGCCGAGGAGAAGATGGAGAAGGCGGTGACGGTCGCCAAGGAGGAGTTCGCCGGCATCCGGACCGGCCGGGCGACTCCCGCGATGTTCAACAAGATCACCATCGACTACTACGGCGCGGTCACCCCGGTGAACCAGCTGGCCTCCTTCCAGGTCCCCGAGCCGCGCATGGTGCTCGTGACGCCGTACGACAAGGGCTCGCTCGGGCTCATCGAGCGTGCGATCCGCGACTCCGACCTCGGCGTCAACCCGACCAACGACGGCGACCGCATCCGGATCGTGTTCCCGCAGCTCACCGAGGAGCGGCGCAAGGAGTTCGTGAAGGTCGCGCGCAGCAAGGCCGAGGACGCGCGGGTCTCGATCCGCAACATCCGCCGCAAGGCCAAGGAGGAGCTCGACCGGCTCGCGCGCGACGGCGAGACCGGCGAGGACGACGTCGCCCGCGCCGAGAAGGAGCTGGAGAAGACGACGGCCTCCTACGTGCACCAGGTCGACGAGCTGCTCAAGCACAAGGAAGCCGAGCTGCTCGAGGTCTGATGGTCGACATCAGCGATCTGGACGAGACGCCGGCACCGGCGGAGGGCGCACCCGGCAAGCGCGAGCCCGGCCGGGCCGGCCGGAACCTGCCGGTGGCCATCGGCGTCGGGCTGGCGCTCGGCGCGGTCATCACCGTGCCGCTGTACTCGCCGTACCGGTGGCTGTTCGTGGTCGTGGTGGTGGCGGCCGTCGCGATCGGCACCCGCGAGGTCGTGGCGGCGCTGCGCACCCTCGGCGCACAGCCGCCGGCCGTGCCGCTGCTCCTCGGCGGCGCGGCGATGGTCGTGCTGGCCTATCGGGAGGGCCCGGGCGCGTTGTTCCTGGCGCTCGTCCTGACGGTGCTCTCCTGCCTGGTGTGGCGGCTCGCCGACCCCGCCGAGGGGTTCCTGCGCGACGTCGCGGCCGGCACGTTCACCGCCGTGTACGTGCCCTTCCTCGCCGGCTTCGCGGCGCTGCTGACCGTGCCGGACGACGGCGCGCTGCGGGTCACGATGCTCGTCGCCGTCGTCGTCTGCAGCGACACGGGCGGCTACGCGGCCGGCGTGCTGCTCGGCAAGCACCCGATGGCGCCGTCGGTCTCGCCGAAGAAGTCGTGGGAGGGCCTGGCCGGCTCGGTCGTCGCCTGCGCGCTCGCCGGCGCGCTCCTGATGCACCTGTTGTTCGACGCGAACCCGCTGCTCGGCGTCGTCTACGGCCTGGCCGTCGTCGCGGCGGCCACGCTGGGCGATCTCGGCGAGTCGATGGTCAAGCGCGACATCGGCATCAAGGACATGGGCACCCTGCTGCCCGGCCACGGCGGCATCATGGACCGGCTCGACTCGCTGCTACCCACGGCGCCGGTCGCCTGGCTGCTGCTGACGGCGTTCGTCCCGCCGTCCTGAGCCGGCCCGCGCGCGGCGCAGCCGGTCAGCCGAAGAAGCGCGCCGCGATCTGCTCGAGCTGGCCGGCGGACGGCGGCGGCGCCAGCTGCGAGCGGTTGTCGCCTGCGCCGCGCTGCCACTGCGCGTAGACCTCGGCGAAGTCGCCCGCCGGCGTCGCGAAGTCGGCGCAGCCGTTGCAGCCGAACCACGGGGTGCCGGCGGGGATCCCGCGCATCCGCATGTACTCGCTGCGCATCGCGTCGGTCATGCGCGCGCCGTCGACCAGGTGGCCGAGCTCGTGCGCCACGACGTGCCGCAGCAGGCCGGCCGACTGCGACGCGCACGACCGGACGAAGACCTCGAGCCGGCGCTCGTGCACGGTCGCCAGGCCGAGGTAGCTGTCGTGGTGGCCCTTGAACTCGACGGTGAACGCCGACGCGTCTGACGGACGGCGCAGCGAGGCGAGGGCTGCGGCTCCCCGCCGCTGCTCCCAGCCGGCGCCCGTGCACAGCGGGTCGGGCGCGGGAGCGGGCGGCGGCGCCGGAGCGGCGGCGGCCGGGGCCGGTGCCGGCGCGGCGACCGGCGGCTCGGCGGCGGGCGCCGGCGGCGCGGGCGGGGTCGCGGCGGGCGAGGGGGGCGCCGCGGGCGTCGGTGCAGCCGCGACCGCCGGCGACACCGGCAGCGGGTCCACGGTGGTGGCCGGCACGACGACGAGCGGAGCCGAACCGTCGGCGGCGACCGGCACGGCCAGCCGGAGCGACGCCACGACGCCGACCAGGAGCACGGCGATGATCGCCGCCGCCAGCAGCGGGAGCCGGGCCTCGAGCTGCCGGGCCACGGCCGCGGTGCGCGGGGAGGGGAGGGGCGCGGAAGCGCTGCTCACAGTCGCCACCCCCATTCCTTCGGCACGGGGCCGGGTTGCTGTAGCCCGAAGTGACTAGCGGACTGCCCCCAGTAACGACCAGCCATGCGCACAGGACGTGGCCAGTTGTGAACGGCAAGTGACCACTCCAGGACATGTCGGGAGGAGCCGGCCCGGATCTCCGCCGACCCTGCGTCGGGCCGCCGCCGCGACCCCGCCGGGCCACCGCCGGAGCTCCGCCGGGGCGGCCGGCCGTACGCTGGAGGCACTGTGAGCGCGCTCCCGCTGGTCTTCGACGCACCGCGTCGCACGCTGCCCCCGCGGCACCTCGCCGACCTCGACCCGGCGGCCCGGCGGACCGCCGTCGTCCAGCTCGGCGAGCGCCCGTTCCGGGCCGAGCAGCTCAGCCGGCACTGGTTCGCCGGTCGCTGCCCGGAGGAGATGACCGATCTGCCCGCGGCCGTCCGGAACCGGCTGGTCGGCGCGCTCCTCCCACCGCTGCTGACCCGGGTGCGCGACGTCGACTGCGACGACGGCGCCACCCGCAAGACGCTGTGGCGCGGCCACGACGGCACGCTCATCGAGTCGGTGCTCATGCGGTACCCCGACCGCTCGACGGTGTGCGTCAGCAGCCAGGCCGGCTGCGGGATGGCGTGCCCGTTCTGCGCGACCGGTCAGGCCGGTCTCACCCGCAACCTGTCGACCGCCGAGATCGTCGAGCAGGTCGTGGACGCCGCCCGTGCGGAGGCCGACCGCGGTGGCCGCCTCTCGAACGTCGTCTTCATGGGCATGGGCGAGCCGCTGGCCAACTACGGGCGCGTGGTCGGTGCGCTGCACCGCATCACCGACGCCGTGCCGCACGGGCTGGGCATGAGCCAGCGCGGCGTCGTCGTGTCCACGGTCGGCCTCGTCCCGGCGATCGAGCGGCTGGCCCGCGAGCAGCTGCAGGTGACGCTGGCGCTGTCGCTGCACGCGCCCGACGACGAGCTGCGCGACACGCTGGTCCCGGTCAACACCCGCTGGCCGGTCCGCGAGGTGCTGGCCGCTGCGTTCGGCTACACCCGCACGACCGGGCGTCGGCTGAGCATCGAGTACGCGCTCATCCGCGACGTGAATGACCAGCCGTGGCGGGCCGAGCTGCTCGGCCGGCTGCTCGCCGGCAAGCTGGCGCACGTCAACCTCATCCCGCTCAACCCGACGCCGGGCAGCGCGTGGGACGCCAGTCCCGAGCCGGTGCAGCGCGAGTTCGTCCGCCGGCTGCGCGCGGCGGGCGTGCCGACGACCGTCCGCGACACCCGCGGGCGTGACATAGCCGGGGCCTGCGGCCAGCTCTCGGCGGCGCACGACGACGACGCCGTGCCGCCGGTCGCCGCCGTGCCGGCGGTGGCGCCGCCGGCGAACGGGCTGCCGCCCCGCTGACGTGCCGAGCAGAGCAGCGCGCGGCTACTCACGCCGTGCGGTCGACCAGTTCCTCGCCCGGTGCGCCACCAGCCTCGGCGACCGCGCGGCCGAGGTGCCGGGGCTGCCCGTGCCGACGCACAGCGACCTGCCGCCGCTCGACGCGGGCGACGTGCACGAGGCCCGCTTCCCCGTCGTCCTCGGGGGATACGACATGCGCGAGGTCGACGCGCTGCTGGCCCGCGTCGCTCGCGAGCTCCCCGCCGCGTCCGAGCGCCCGGGCTGGGGTGGACCCGTGACGCAGGTCGAGTGCCGGCCGCTGCGGCTGCGCCGTTCGCTGCAGGGCTACGACGCCGAGCAGGTCCTCACGTTCCTCACCCGGTGTGCGCACACCCTCGGCCCGCGCGTGAGCGAGGTGCCGGAGCTCGCCTCGATGCTCGAGCGGCCGCGGACCGGCACGCCGGTGCGGGCGCGCGACGTCGAGACGGTGCAGTTCCGCCTGCGGCTGGGAGGCGTGTCGGTCGAGCAGGTCGACGGGCTCCTCGACCGGGTCGCCGACGTGCTTGCGCGCTGACGGCGTCAGCCGAGCAGCAGCGCCACGAGCAGCGAGACGCCGACCAGCGCGACCGCGCCGGCGAGCAGGTACCCCGCCACGCCGGTGGCCGGGACGCGCCCGTTCTTGAGCGCGGCGTCGGCACGCGCGAAGCGGACCGCGCCGGCCAGCGCACTGCCGACGCCGAGCAGCAGCAGGCCGACGGCGAACCACTGGCGCCCGGCGACGTCTCGCGCGAACTGCTCGATGCCGACTCCACCGGCGACCAGCGTCAGCGCGGTGCGCACCCAGGCGAGCAACGTGCGCTCGTTGGCCAGCAGGAAGCGGGCGTCGACGTCGAGCTCGGCGGGGTCGGCGGGCGGCACGCCGCCACCCTAGGCAGTGCGTCGGTCGGTCAGGCGCCGAAGAACCGCGCGGCGAGCGACCGCAGCTCGGCCGGGCCGGGGGAGCCGGCGAGCTGACTGCGGTTGCCGGCCGCGCCGCGCAGCCACTGCGCGTAGACCTCGGCGAAGTCGCCGGCGGGGGTCGCGAAGTCGGCGCAGCCGGAGCAGCCGTACCACGGCACGGACGCCGGGATGCCCCGCGCCGCCTGGTACGCGGCGCGACTGGCGTCGGTCATCCGCACGGTGTCGAACGCGTGGCCCAGCTCGTGGGCGATGACGTGCCGGAGGAGCTCGTCGGACTGCGAGCCGCAGTCGCGGACGAAGATCTCGACGACGCGCCGGTCCAGGTGCGCCAGCCCCAGGTAGCCGCTGCGGGCACCGGCGAACTCCACCCGGAAGCCGCTGCCCTGCGCGGCCGGTCCGAGGGAGGCGAGCGCGGCGGCGCCGCGACGCTGCTCCCAGCCCGCGCCGGAGCACGAGCTCGCCGCGGCGGCCTGCGCTGCTGCGGCCTGCTCTGCTGCGGCCTGCGCAGCGTCGGCCTGCTCGGCGGCCTGCTGCGCGGCGGCCTGGTCGGCGGCGGCCTTCGCCGCGGCAGCCTCGGCGGCCGCCTGCTCTGCGGCGGCCTGCTCCGCGGCCTGCTCTGCCGCCTGCTGAGCAGCGGCCCGGTCGGCGGCGGACCGCTCGGCCTGCGCGTCGACGGAGACCGACGCGGCGGTGCGGACGGCGGGAACCGCCGTCGTGCTCGCCGCGGCGTCGCGGATGTAGAGCTGGCCGCCGACGACGGTCACCAGCACGGTGGCGAGCGTGACGACCGTGGTCCAGCCGCGACGCCCGTCGAGGGCGCTGCCCGGGTCCGAGGCCATGCTCCCCTCTCGGCACGCTCGGTGACGTCCTGAAGGCCGATCTGTGCATAGATGCCGGATCTGGTCCGGTTCTCTTTCGGGTGAACGAACACGGCGCGTGACCGGCAGGCGTGCGCTCGGTCGACGACGCGCCGCCGGTCGGGCGCGTGCGGCGGGTGCCGCAGCGCCGCACCTGTGACACTGGTGGGGTGCCGGTGCCCCGCGACGTCGTCCTGCTCGGGTCGACCGGCTCGATCGGCACGCAGGCGCTCGACGTCGTCGCCCGGCACCCCGACCGGCTGCGCGTCGTCGGGCTCGGCGCCGGCGGCGGGCAGGTGGACTTGCTGGCCCGCCAGGCGCTCGAGCTCGGCGTCGACGTCGTCGCCGTCGCGCAGGCGACCGCCGCGCCCGACCTTCAGCTGGCCTTCTACGCGGAGGCGCAGCGGCGCGGGTTCTCCGCGGGCGAGTTCGCCGTGCCGAAGATCCTCGCCGGCCCGACCGCGCTGGCCGAGCTCGCGGCCTGGTCGCCGGGGCGCGGCACCGTCGTCCTCAACGGCATGACCGGCTCGGTCGGCCTCGCGCCGACCCTGGCCGCCCTCGAGGCCGGGTGCACGCTCGCGCTCGCCAACAAGGAGTCGCTCGTCGCGGGCGGCCCGCTCGTCACGCCCTACCGCGACCAGCTCGTGCCGGTCGACTCCGAGCACAGCGCGCTGGCGCAGTGCCTGCGCGGCGGGCGCGCCGCCG
>JBKHYE010000173.1:0-20680 GCA_046565705.1 Actinomycetes bacterium | reverse complement strand
GCTGCGCGACTGGTTCGACCAGCACCCGACCGAGGGCAAGGAGATCGTCCTCAAGGCGCACCAGGCGGCGCGCGCACGGATCGCCGCCCGGCAGGCGCGCGACCTCACCCGCCGCAAGGGGCTGATGGGATCGAGCGGGCTGCCGGGCAAGCTGGCCGACTGCCAGTCGCGCGACCCCAGCGAGTCCGAGGTCTTCATCGTCGAGGGCGACTCCGCCGGCGGCTCGGCCAAGCAGGGCCGCGACCCGCGCTTCCAGGCGATCCTGCCGATCCGCGGGAAGATCCTCAACGTCGAGAAGGCCCGGATCGACCGGGTGCTCAAGAACGCCGAGGTGCAGGCGCTCATCACCGCGCTGGGCACCGGCATCCACGACGAGTTCGACCTCGAGAAGCTGCGCTACCACAAGATCGTGCTCATGGCCGACGCCGACGTCGACGGCCAGCACATCCGCACGCTGCTGCTCACGCTGCTGTTCCGCTTCATGCGGCCGCTGGTGGAGGCCGGCCACGTCTACCTCGCGCAGCCGCCGCTCTACAAGATCAAGTGGAGCCGGGACGAGCACCAGTACGTGTACTCCGACCGCGAGCGCGACGCGCTCATCGAGCAGGGGCTCGCGGCCGGCAAGAAGCTGCCGAAGGACGCCGTCCAGCGCTTCAAGGGCCTGGGCGAGATGAACGCCTCCGAGCTGCGCGACACGACCATGGACCCCGAGAACCGGGTGCTCCTGCAGGTCACCGTCGACGACGCCGCCGGGGCGGACGAGCTGTTCAGCGTGCTCATGGGGGAGGACGTCGAGTCGAGGCGGTCCTTCATCACCCGGAACGCGAAGGACATCCGCTTTCTCGACATCTGACCTGTTTGCGCAGCGTCACGCTGCGACCACGTGCTGTTCCACGTGGAACACCTGAGAAGGGCTCCTGAGTGACCGAGGTCCTCCCTCCGCCGCCCGGCGACCGCGTCGAGCCGGTCGGCATCGAGGTGGAGATGCAGCGCTCCTACCTCGACTACGCGATGTCCGTCATCGTCGGCCGCGCGCTGCCGGACGTCCGCGACGGGCTCAAGCTCGTGCACCGCCGCGTGCTCTACGCCATGTACGACGGCGGCTACCGGCCCGACCGCGGCTACTTCAAGTGCGCCCGCGTCGTCGGCGACGTCATGGGCAACTACCACCCGCACGGCGACTCGCCGATCTACGACACCCTCGTGCGGCTGGCCCAGCCGTGGTCGCTGCGCTACCCGCTCGTCGACGGCAACGGCAACTTCGGCAGCCCGGGCAACGATCCCCCGGCGGCGCAGCGCTACACCGAGTGCCGGCTCATGGCGCTGGCCATGGAGATGCTGCGCGACATCGACCAGGACACGGTCGACTTCGTCCCGAACTACGACGGGCGGTCGCAGGAGCCGACGATCCTGCCGGCCCGCATCCCGAACCTGCTGGTCAACGGGTCGGCCGGCATCGCGGTCGGGATGGCGACCAACATCCCGCCGCACAACCTCACCGAGGTGGCAGCCGCGGTGCAGTGGGCGCTGCAGCACCCCGACGCGACCCCCGAGGAGACGCTCGCAGCCTGCATGGAGCGCGTCTCGGGCCCCGACTTCCCGACCGGGGCGCTCATCGTGGGTCGCGACGGCATCGAGGAGGCCTACCGGACCGGCCGCGGCAGCGTGCGGATGCGCGCCGTCGTCGAGGTCGAGGAGGTCAAGGGCCGCACGCAGCTCGTCGCCACCGAGCTCCCGTACCAGGTGAACCGCGACGCGCTCGCCGTGAAGATCGCCGAGCTGGCCGACGAGGGCAAGGTCCGCGGCATCTCGAACGTCATCGACGAGTCCAGCGACCGGACCGGCACCCGCCTGGTCGTCGAGCTGCGCCGCGACGCGATCCCGAAGGTCGTCCTCAACAACCTGTACAAGCACACCCAGCTGCAGGACGCCTTCGGCGTGAACATGCTGGCGCTGGTCGACGGCGTGCCGCGCACGCTGCGGCTCGACGAGATGGTGCGCCACTACGTGGCCCACCAGGTCGAGGTCATCGTGCGGCGGACGCGGTTCCGGCTGCGCAAGGCCGAGGAGCGCGCGCACATCCTGCGCGCGCTGGCCAAGGCACTCGACCAGCTCGACGCCGTCATCGCGCTCATCCGCGGCGCGGACAGCGCCGAGGCGGCCCGCGAGGGCCTGATGCGGCTGCTCGACATCGACGAGGTGCAGGCCACCGCGATCCTCGACATGCAGCTGCGCCGGCTGGCCGCCCTCGAGCGGCAGCGCATCATCGACGAGCTGGTCGAGCGCGAGACCGAGATCGCCCAGCTGACCGCGATCCTGGAGAGCTCCAGCCGGCAGCGGGAGATCATCGGCGAGGAGCTGGCCGAGATCGTCGGCCGGTTCGGCGACGACCGCCGGACCCGGATCGTCGCCTACGAGGGCGACATGAGCGCCGAGGACTTCATCGCCCAGGAGGACGTCGTCGTCACCGTGACGCGCGGCGGCTACGCCAAGCGCACGAAGACGGGCCTCTACCGCTCGCAGCGGCGCGGCGGGCGGGGCGTGCAGGGCGCCCGGCTGAAGCAGGACGACATCGTCGAGCACTTCTTCGTGACGACGACGCACCACTGGCTGCTGTTCTTCACCAACCAGGGGCGCGTGTACCGGGCCAAGGCGCACGAGCTGCCAGAGGCGGACCGGAACGCTCGCGGCCAGCACGTCGCGAACCTGCTCGCCTTCCAGCCGGAGGAGCGCATCGCGCAGGTCATCGCGCTCAAGGACTACGGCGTCGCGCCGTACCTCGTCCTGGCCACCCGTGGCGGGATCGTCAAGAAGACGGCGCTGCGCGAGTACGACAACGGCCGCTCGGCCGGGCTCATCGCGATCAACCTGCGAGAGGGCGACGAGCTCATCGGCGCCGCGCTCGTCTCACCGGACGACGACCTGCTGCTGGTCAGCCGCGGGGCGCAGTCGATCCGCTTCCACGCCGACGACGAGCGGCTGCGACCGATGGGGCGCGCGACGTCCGGCGTCATCGGCATGCGGCTCGGCGAGGGCGACGAGCTGCTCGCCATGCAGGTCGCGCCCGCCGGCGGCGACGAGGACACCACCGCGCTGCTCGTCGTCTCCGACGGCGGCTACGGCAAGCGCACGCCACTGCGCGAGTACCGCGCGCAGGGTCGCGGTGGGTACGGCGTGCTCACCGCGAAGATGCCGGAGGGCCGCGGCACGCTCGTCGGCGCCATGGTCGTGAGCCACCAGGACGAGATCTTCTGCATCACCGGGGCCGGCGTCGTCATCCGCATGTCGGTCGAGCCGCTGCGCTACCTCTCGCGCCCGACCGCCGGCGTCAAGCTGGTGCAGCTCGGGGCCGGGGACACCGTCGTGGCGGTGGCGCACAACGGCGAGGCGGCCGGCGAGGCCGAGGTCGAGGACGTCGCTGCCGACGCCCCCGAGAACGGCACCGTTGAGAACGGCACCGTCGACGCCGGTGCCGAGGGGGCGGTCGACGTCGCGCCGGAGGCCGGTGGCACGCTTGCCCAGGCCGGTACGGACGCCGCTGCGCTCGAGCAGGCCGACGCCCCGCCGCCCGGCGACGGCGACGTGGACGACGGTGCCGAGGCCGGTGCCGAGGCCGACGGCCCGACCGCGACCCCGGAGGACGACCAGTGACGCCGGAGCACGGCGAGCAGGCGCGCGAGCAGGCGCTCGACCAGCCCGTCGACCCCCCGGTCGACCCCGAGCCGGACGGCTCGGGCCGCAGCGAGCCCGCCCGTGGAAGCGCGCCCCGGGGTGAACGGCCGTCCGCCGATCCCGCGCGCGGGTCGCTCGACGACTCGGCGCGGCGCGAGGCCATGCAGCGCAGCGGCGCAGGCGCCCCGTCGACGTCACCCCTGGCGCACGAGCCCGCGCGGGGCACGGCTGCGCGGCACGACGAGCGCACGCAGGCGCTCGCGGCGCCCGCACCGAGCGCCGCCACGGCGCAGACCACCGGTGCCGGGTCCGCGCCCGGCACGCCGCCGCTGGCGGGGACCGGCGCGACGAGCGTGCTGCCCACGCCCGGCGCCCGCACGACGACGCCTGAGCGTCCCCGCACCCAGTCACGGACGGCGCCGGCCCGCCCGGCCGCACGTCCCGCGCCGCGCTCGGCCGGGCGTGGGCGCCGCGCCCGCCTGGTGGTCCAGCGCGTCGATGCCTGGTCGGTGTTCCTGTTCTCGCTGGTCGCGTCGGTGTGCCTGGGCATCGTGCTGCTCGTGGCGGTGGCGACGCTGTACCTCGTGCTGTCCAACCTCGGGGTGCTGTCGTCGGTCAACACGCTGCTGGGTGAGGTCCTGGGCAGCGGAGACGCCGACGACGTCGTCGAGCCGTTCTTCACGCCGGGACGCGTGCTCGGCGCGACCGCCGTGCTCGCGGCCGTCGACGTCGTCCTCCTCACCGTGCTCGCCACGCTCAGCGCGCTGCTCTACAACCTCTGCGCGTCGCTCACCGGGGGCATCGAGGTCGTGCTGGGCGAGCGCGACTGAGCGCAGTCGGACCGCGGCGGTGGTGTAGTCTCGCCGACCGTGCGCGCCGGGTCACGGCGCGGCACGCGGGGGCCTGTAGCTCAGACGGTTAGAGCGCATCCCTGATAAGGATGAGGCCGGAGGTTCAAGTCCTCCCAGGCCCACCCCCGCTCCCGGACCGGCTCCTCCGCCGGCCATCGTCGACAGGAGATCCCGTGCGACGCTCGATCGCCCTGGCCGGAGTGGTCGCGCTGGTGACCGCGGTGCTGCGCCGACGCCGCGCGGCGCGTGAAGAGCGGGACCTGTGGACCGAGGCGACGTCGACACCCGACCTGCGCTGACCCGGCGCTGACCCGGCGTTGACCACTCCGGGGACGTAGCTCAACTGGCAGAGCACCGCCTTTGCAAGGCGGGGGTTGGGGGTTCGAGTCCCCCCGTCTCCACAGCGCGCGAGCAGCCGGGCCGCGCACGCGCGCGCTCCGGCCGGAAACCGCTCAAGTCCCCCCCTCCCGTTGCCGAACAGGTCGTGATGGCGGTCTCTCCGCCGTCCGCGGCGGGGGACGCCCGCTCGCGGTACTCGCCCGGTCCTCGGGCGCAGGGGGCAGCGCATGCGGCAGCGGCAGCGGTGGTCGTCGACCGCCTGCGGCGCTGCTCCACGCTGCGCCCGCACCGCGCCCCGCGCGCGCGGCGCCCGCCTCGCGCTCACGGCGCTCGGCGTCCTGCTCACCGGCCTGGTCCTCGGCCTGCTCGCCACCCCCGCGGCGGCCTCGGACGGCCCGGTGTTCACGTCCACGCCCCCGGACGTCACCTCCAGCACGTCGCTGAGCTGGAGCGGCACCCTGCCCGCGGACGCCACCGCCGACTGCGAGCTCACCTCACCCTCCGGCACGTCGGTGGCCGCGTGCGGTGCCGCCGGCACCTTCACGTTCTCGACCACCGCCTCGGTCGACGGCACGTGGACCCTCGACGTCTACGCCGTCACGGTCGACGCGCTCACCGGCGCGACAGTCCGGTCAGCGCCGACCACCGACAGCGTCGTCGTGGACACGACCGCGCCGTCGGTCACCATCACCGGCTCCCCGACCAGCCCGTCGTCCGACACCTCGCCCACGTGGACCTTCACGCTGTCCGAGGGCACGGCGACCTGCCGGGTCACCGGCCCGGGCTACGACTCCGGCGCCGTCGGCTGCGCCGGCTCCTACACCGCTGACCTGTCGTCCGGCTCGGAGGGCAGCTACGTCCTCACCGTGATGGCCACCGACGCCGCCGGCAACAGCGGCGGCGCTACCAGCAGCGGGTACGACCTCGTCCTGCCGCCGGCGACCCCGACGGTGACCGGTCCGACGAGCCCGGGCACCGCGACGACGGTCGGCTGGACCTTCACCGTGCCGACCGGCGCGACCGCGTCCTGCACCCTGACCGGGCCGACGGGGACGACGGTCGCCTCCGACGCCGCGTGCACGTCGCCCTGGTCGACCGGCCTCACCGACGGCGAGGGGACGTACACCGCCGCCGTCGTCCTCACCGACTCCGGCGGCTCGTCGGCGCCCGGCACCGCGAGCTACGTCCTTGACCTCACCGCCCCGACCGCCCCCGTGGTCGACGGTCCGAGCGGCCGGACGAACGACTCCACGCCGACGTGGACCTTCGACGCCGCCGGAGCCACCGCGCTCTGCCGGCTCGAGCAGGACGGCGTCGTCGGCGCCGAGGGGCCGTGCTCCTCGCCGTGGACCGTCACGGTGGCCGACGGCACCTACCGGCTCTTCGTGGTGCTGGTCGACGCCGCGGGCAACCGCTCGGGCGACGGCGTCAGCGCCGCGGTCGAGGTCGACACGACCGGCCCCGCCGCGCCGGCGGTCACGGGCGCGCCGGCGTCGCCGAACAACGGCGGCGCCTCGGCCAGTTTCACGTGGAACCACGCCCTGACCGGAACGACTACGTCGTGCCGGGTCCTGCACGGGGGTGCGGTCGTCCAGGACTGGGCGCTGTGCACCGGCACGGTGACCGTGGGCATCGCTGCGCTCAGCGACGGCGTCGTCACCCTCGAGCTGCGCAGCGCTGATGACCTCGGCAACCTGAGCGCCGTCACGACCAGCGCGGTGACCCTCGACCGGACCGCTCCCGCGGCGCCGTCGGTGAGCACGCCGGCCGGGCCGTCGTCAACGTCATCCCTGCCAGTCACGTTCTCCGGCGAGACCGGTGCTACCGCGACGTGCACGCTGCTGCGCGACGGGACGGTGCTCGAGACGGTCGCCGGGTGCCTCAGCGGCCACGCGTTCGACCTGTCCAGCCGTCCCGACGGCACCTACACCGTCCAGGTCGTCCTCACCGACGTCGCCGGCAACACCGGCGCTGCCGGCTCCGACAGCTACGTCTACGACACGACCGCCCCCGGCGCCCCGGTGTTCACCGCGGAGCCGGCGACGTCCTCGAGCGCCACCCCCGTCTGGGAGTTCACCGCAGACGGCAGCACGACGTGCACGCTGACGGCTCCCGACGGCACGCTGCTGCACGACGGCGCGTGCACGAGCCCGTTCGCGCCGTCCCTCGGCGCCGCTCCCGACGGCACCTACACGCTCGTCGTCCGCGCCGTGGACGCGGCGGGCAACCTGTCGGACCCGGCGACGAGCATGTTCGTGCTCGACACCGCGGACCCGGCCGCGCCCGTCGTGTCGGCGCCGACCGGCCCCAGCAACGACCGCTCGTGGTCGGTGTCGTGGACCGGGGAGAGCGGCACGACGGCCACCTGCGTCCTGCGGGTCGGCAGCACGGTCGTCGAGACCGTGTCCGGTTGCCTGTCGGGCCACACCTTCACGCTGTCCGGCGCGGACGGGACGTACAGCGTCGACGTGTCGCTGACCGACGCCGCCGGCAACACGAGCACCTCCGGGTCGGCGTCGTACCTGCTCGACACGACGGTGCCCGCGCCGCCTGTCGTCTCCGCCCCGGCCGGCCCGAGCAGCAGTCGGTCGTGGGCGGTCACGTGGTCGGGTGAGTCGGGCACGACCGCCACCTGCGTGCTGCGCCACGGCAGCACGGTCGTCGAGACGGTGGCGGGCTGCCTGTCCGGGCACACCTTCACGCTGTCCGGCGCGGACGGCACGTACAGCGTCGACGTCACGCTCACCGACGTCGCCGGGAACACCAGCGCGGCCGGCACCGCGTCGTACCTGCTCGACACCACCGCTCCGGCGGCTCCGGTCGTCAGCGCGCCGGCCGGCCCGAGCAGCGACCGGTCGTGGACGGTCACGTGGACCGGCGAGGCCGGCCCGACGGCGACCTGCGCCCTACGGCTCGGCACGACGACCGTCGAGACGGTGAGCGGCTGCCTGTCCGGCCACACGTTCACCCTGTCCGGCGCCGACGGCACGTACTCGGTGCGCGTGACGCTGACCGACGCCGCCGGCAACACCAGCACCGCCGGCACGGCGTCGTACCTGCTCGACACCACCGCTCCGGCCGCACCCGCGGTCACCGCCGCCGCGGGGCCGTCGTCCGACCGCGCGTGGAGCGTCGCCTGGTCCGGCGAGAGCGGCACGACCGCGAGCTGCGTGCTGCGCTACGGCGGCACGGTGGTCGAGACGGTGGCGGGCTGCCTGTCCGGGCACATCTTCACGCTCAGCGGTACCGACGGCACCTACAGCGTGGACGTCACGCTGACCGACGCCGCCGGCAACACCAGCGCGGCCGACACCGCGTCGTACGTCCTGGACACGGCGGCGCCGGCGGCGCCGGTGCTCACCGCGACGGCCGGGCCGAGCAACGTCCGGTCGTGGACGGTCACGTGGACCGGGGAGAGCGGCACAGCCGCGACGTGCGTGCTGCGCTACGGCAGCACGGTCGTGCAGACCGTCAGCGGGTGCCTGTCCGGCCACACCTTCGCGCTGACCGGCGCGGACGGCACCTACAGCGTCTCTGTCACCCTCACCGACGCCGCCGGCAACCTCAGCTCGGCCGGCACGGCGTCGTACCTGCTCGACACCACCGCCCCCTCAGCGCCTGTCGTGAGCGCCCCGACCGGTCCGAGCAACAGCCGGTCATGGACGGTCACGTGGACCGGGGAGAGCGGCACGACCGCCAGCTGCGTGCTGCGCCACGGCAGCACCGTCGTCGAGACGGTCAGCGGCTGCCTGAGCGGCCACACCTTCGCGCTCGACGGCCCGGACGGCACGTACGGAGTCGACGTCACGCTCACCGACGCCGCCGGCAACACCAGCGCCGCCGGCACCGCGGAGTACGAGCTCGACACCACGCCGCCCGCGGTCCCGGTCTTCACCAGCGAGCCGGGCACGTCGAACAGCCGCACGCCCACGTGGGAGTTCTCGTCCGACGCCGGCGCCACCCTGCTGTGCCGGCTGACCGGCCCCCAGGGCGTGCTCATGGACGGCGTCTGCTCCAGCCCGCTCACGCAGAACCTCAGCAGCCGGCCCGACGGCCTCTACGTGCTCGAGGTCCGCGCCCGCGACGCCGTCGGCAACGTCTCCGACCCGGCCACCAGCACCTACGTCCTCGACACCGTCGCGCCGACCACGCCGACCGTCGTGAGCGCACCGCCCTCGCCGTCCGCCGACCGCACGCCCACCTGGGAGCTGAGCGGCGACGCGGACGCGACCCTGCTGTGCCGGCTCACGGCCCCCGACGGCTCCCTGGTGCACGACGGCGCCTGCGCGACGACGTTTCCGCCTGAGCTGACCGGCCTGGCGGACGGCACGTACACCCTCGAGGTGCGCGCCGTCGACACCGCCGGCAACGTCTCGGCCGCCGTGACCAGCACATACGTCCTCGACACCACCGCCCCGGTCGCCCCGGTCGTGACGGCGCCCGCAGGCCCGAGCAGCGAGCGCTCGTGGACGGTCTCGTGGACCGGTGAGCCGGGCACGACGGCGACCTGCCGGCTGCGGCTGGGCACGACGCTGGTCGAGACCGTGAGCGGATGCCTGTCCGGCCACACCTTCACGCTGTCGGGCGCCGACGGCACGTACACGGTGCTCGTCACCCTCACCGACGCCGCGGGCAACACCAGCAGCGCCGGCACGGCCTCCTACCTGCTCGACACCACCGCGCCCGTCGCTCCGGCCGTCAGCGCGCCGACCGGCCCGAGCAACCAGCGCTCCTGGACCGTCACGTGGACCGGAGAGAGCGGCACGACCGCCACCTGCGTGCTGCGCTACGGCAGCACCGTCGTCGAGACGGTCAGCGGCTGCCTGAGCGGCCACACGTTCACGCTCGACGGCCCGGACGGCACGTACGGCGTCGACGTCACGCTCACCGACCCCGCCGGCAACACCAGCACCGCCGGCACGGCGTCGTACCTGCTCGACACCACCGCTTCCGACGCCCCGGTCGTCAGCGCGCCCGCCGGGCCGAGCAACGTGCGGACGTGGACGGTCACGTGGACCGGCGAGACCGGGACGACGGCCACCTGCGTGCTGCGGCTCGGGACGACGATCGTCGAGACCGTCAGCGGCTGCCTGTCCGGCCACACCTTCACGCTGGCCGGGGCCGACGGCACCTACAGCGTCACCGTCACGCTCACGGACAGCGGCGGCAACACCAGCGCGCCGGGCACCGCCACCTACGAGCTCGACACGACCGCTCCGGTCGCGCCGGTCGTGACAGCGCCGGCCGGGCCGAGCAGCGGCCGCTCCTGGACGGTCACCTGGACCGGCGAGGCCGGCACGAGCGCGACCTGTGAGCTGCGCCTCGGGACGAACCTGGTCGAGACGGTCACCGGCTGCCTGTCCGGGCACACGTTCACGCTGTCCGGCGCCGACGGCACGTACAGCGCCTCCGTGACGCTCACCGACCCGGCCGGCAACACCAGCAGCGCCGGCACGACGTCGTACGTCCTCGACACGACCGCACCGGTCGCGCCGGTCCTCAGCGCGCCGACCGGCCCGAGCAACAGCCGCTCGTGGACGGTCACGTGGACCGGGGAGGCCGGCACGACGGCCACCTGCGTCCTGCGATACGGGGCCACCGTGCTCGAGACGGTCGCCGGCTGCGCGTCCGGTCACACCTTCGCGCTCGAGGGCGCCGACGGCACCTACGGCGTCGACGTCACTCTCACCGACGTCGCCGGCAACACGAGCGACACCGCGACGGCGTCCTACCTGCTCGACACGACCGCGCCGGTCGCGCCGGTGGTCTCCGCCCCGACCGGCCCGAGCAACAGCCGCTCGTGGGCGATCACGTGGACCGGGGAGGCCGGCACGACCGCCACGTGCGTCCTGCGGCTCGGCACGACGGTCGTCGAGACCGTGAGCGGCTGCCTGTCCGGCCACACCTTCACCCTGTCCGGCGCCGACGGCACCTACAGCGTCGACGTCAGGCTCACCGACACCGCCGGCAACACCGGCGCCGCCCGCACCGTCTCCTACCTGCTCGACACCACCGCCCCGAGCACGCCCGTCCTGACCGCTCTGCCGACGACGCCGAGCCCGTCGCGGACGCCCAGCTGGTCGTTCACCGGCGAGACCGGCGGCGTCTTCCTGTGCCGGCTCACCGGCCCGGGCGGCGTCGTCGTGTTCACCGGCACGTGCACCAGCCCGTGGACGGCCGACCTCGCCGGCCGGGCCGACGGCACCTACACCTTCGAGGTCCGCGTCCGGGACGCCGCAGGCAACGTCTCGTCCGCGGTGACGAGCAGCTACGTGCTCGACACCACCGCGCCGACGGCTCCGGTGCTCACGGCGCCCGCCACGCCCGGCAACGACCGCACGCCAACCTGGGGCATCAGCGCCGAGGGCTCGCCCGAGTGTCGGCTCACCGGCCCGGGCGGCGTGCTGGTGCACGGCTTCACGGCCTGCGCCGGCTCCTACACCGCAGACCTGTCCGCGCTCGCGGACGGCACGTACACCCTCGAGGTGCGCACCCGGGACGCGGCGGGCAACCTCTCGCCGACCAGCTCGAGCAGCTACCTGCTGGACACGACGGCGCCGCCGGCGCCGCTCGCGACCGCGCCGGCCTCGCCCTCGTCGTCGCCGTCGGTCACCTGGACGGTCACCTCGACCGAGAGCGGCACCACCGCGCGCTGCCGCGTGCTGCGCGACGGCACCCTCGTGCGCGACTGGGCCACCTGCACGGCCAGTACCACCGGCTCCCCGTACTCGATGGACCTCACCGGCCTGCCCGACGGCACCTACCGGCTCGAGGTCCGGCTGATCGACGCCGCCGGGAACGCCGGACCGGTCACCGGCGCCGGCTACGTGTACGACACGACCGCGCCGGCCGCCGTCACCATCACCGCGCCTGCCAGCCCTGGCAACACCCGGTCGCCGACCTGGTCCTTCGCCACCGAGCCGGGGGCGCGCCTCGAGTGCCGCGTCGGCGACAGCGGCGCCTTCACGGCGTGCGGCAACGACCTGGTGCTCGACCTCGCCGGCGCGCCCGACGGCGAGTACGCGATCTGGGTGCGCTCGATCGACCTCGCCGGCAACGTCGGCGTCGCCACGCGCAGCGCGTACGTGCTCGACACCCGCGCACCCGCCGCACCCGTCCTGACGGCACCCGCCGGACCGTCGTCCGACGTGCAGCCGACGTGGACGTGGACCGGCGAGGCCGGTGCCACCAGCCGGTGCACGCTGACCCGGGACGGCGTTCTGGTGTCCTCGGGCAGCTGCTCCACGCCGTGGTCGCCGCTGCTCGGCGCGGACGGCACGTACGTCCTCACCGTCCGGCTCGTCGACGCCGCGGGCAACGTCTCCGCGCCGACGTCGGCGTCGTACGTCCTCGACACGACGGCGCCCGCGGCGCCGGGCGTCGCCGGCCCGAGCTCGCCGAACTCGCTGACCGAGCCGCTGTTCAGCTTCACCGCCGAGGCCGGCGCCGTCACCGAGTGCCGGATGTCCTACGGCGCCACGGCCGACGCCGTGTCACCGATCAGCGGCTGGGCCGTGTGCAACTCGCCGACCAGCTGGATGACCACCGACCCGGGCCACTACGCGTTCGAGGTCCGCGCGATCGACGCGGCCGGCAACGTCTCCCCGGTCGCCGCCTACGCCTACGAGTACGACCCCGCGGCGCCGGCGGGCCTGCTCGACCTGGGCGTCCCCGCCTCGCCGTCGACGGACCGGTCGCCGACGTGGACGTTCACCGCCGGCGAGGGCTCCACGATGAGCTGCCGGCTGGTCGACCCCGACGAGTCGGTGCTGGAGGAGGTGGTGTGCGACGGGTCGTTCACGCCGAGCACCCCGCTGGCCCGGGACGGCGTGTACCGCCTGACCATCACGGTGACCGACTCCGTCGGCAACGTGGGGGTCAACGAGGTGCTCTACGAGCTCGACACGACCGGTCCGACCGCTCCCGTGGTCCAGCCGGACGGCGTGTAGAGCCAGGAGCGCGCGATCCGCTGGTCGTGGAGCGGCGACCCGTCCGCGGTCGAGTACACCTGCCGCCTGCTCAAGGACGGCCGCGTGGTCTTCGGCTGGCGCTCGTGCACGCCGTTCACCATGGACGCCGCCACCCACGGCGAGGGCACCTACGTGCTCGAGGTGCGCGGCACGGACGAGCTCGGCAACGTCGGTGCCGTCGGGCGGGGCAGCTACCGGTGGGACGTCACCCCGCCGAGCGGCACGGTCCCCGTCTCCAGCGCCGGGGCGTCCGGCACGACCAGGGTCGTGTCGTGGTCCTTCACGCACTCCGCTGACGCCGTGTCGGTGACGTGCGCCGTGCGCCGCGACCGCGTCCTCATCAGCGGCCCGGTGGGCTGCGCGGGCGGGCGCCACACGATGGACCTCTCGGGCCAGCCGCTCGGCCGCTACGACCTCGTCGTGCTGCTCACCGACGCCGCCGACAACGTTCGCCAGCTGGTCGCCTCCTACGAGCTCGTGGCCGTCCCCCCGCCGCCGCCCCCGCCGTCGAGCCCGCCGCCGTCCCGGCCGCCGCCGCGGTCCGCCGCGCCGGTGGACAGCGAGCCCGCGCCCACACTCGCGCGGCCGGTGCCGACCGGACTAGACGCTGCCCCGGCGCCGGTGCAGGCGCCCGCGCCCCCGGGCGCCGCGCTGGCCGCCCGGGCTCGTGACGAGGCGCTCGCGACGGCGCGCGCCGGCACCGTCGTCGATCTGGCGCCGGCGCCGGGTGAGGCCGCGGAGGAGCGGTCCGACCCGGTGCTCGGCCTGCCCAGCGGACCGATCAGCGGAGCTCGGGCCGCCGAAGCCCTCAAGGACGTGGCTGCGGAGACGATCCGTAGACCGACACTCCCCATCGCCCTGCTCCTCGTGGTGGGACTCTTCCTGCTCGTGCAGAACCGGATCGACCGCCGTGACCCCAAGCTCGCCGGGGCCGACGTCGACGAGGAGCCCGAGCTGGAGTTCCGCCCGGTGCACCGGGTGGTCCGTCCGTACCGGCCTGGAGGTGCCCCCGCGTGAGCGCCCGCCCGGCCGTCGGCACGGCCACCTCCCTGTCCAGCGGCGACACCGTCCCGCTCCGGGAGCGCATGCGCCTGACGCAGTACCTGCGGCTGGCGGCGAGCGTGCTGCTGCTCACCGCGGCGTTCTTCGTGCCCGGCACGCTGGAGCCGGGCACCGACGCCGTGCTCGTCAGCACGCTCGTCTACGCCGTCGTCGTGCTGCTCGGCGAGCTGCTCGCCCGCGCCCGCCTCACCTCGGGACGCGCCGTCGTCCTGTTCTCGACGATGCTGATCATCGACGGCATCTGGCTGGCGTGGACCGCGTACGTGTCGGGCAGCCTCGCCAGCCCGGTCCGCTACCTGGTGCTGCTGCACGTCGGCGCCGTCGCCCTGCTCGCCTCGTACCGGACCGGCCTGAAGCTGGCGCTGTGGCACTCGCTGCTGCTGTACGCCGTCCACAACGCCGAGCAGACCGGCGTCCTCGTCATGACGACGCCCGAGACGGTCGGCGACTCCGCCGGCCAGCAGCTCGCGGTGTTCGTCGTCGTGCTGTGGCTCGTGACCGTCTCGACGTCGAGCCTGTCCGCGGTCAACGAGCGCGAGCTGCGCCGTCGCCGGCACGACCTCGAGGCGCTCACCACCTTCGCCGAGCGGGTGGAGGGCGCGGTCGACAGCAAGAACATCTCGCGCCTGCTGCTCGACTCCGTCGTCGAGACCTTCGAGTTCACCCGCGGCCTCGTGCTGGCGGGTCCCGAGGGACAGCTGCCGCTGCTGGCGTCCTACGGGTTGCCCGAGTCGACGGCCCGCCGCCCCGGCAAGCCCGGCGGCAGCGCCGTCGTGACCGTCGCGCACGAGGCGCACGCCACCCAGCTGGTGCGCGGGCTCGACGCGCAGCAGGACCCGTGGCTGGCCCGCCTGCTGCCCGACGCCGAGGACCTCGTCATCGTCCCGCTCGTCGCCGAGGGCAAGCCGCTCGGCGCGCTCGTGCTGGAGCAGCCGGCCGGGTCCGGCGGCCGCATCTCGCGGCGCGTCGTCACCGCGCTCGAGCGGTCGGCGTCCTACGCCGCACTCGCGCTGCGCAACGCCTGGTTGCTCGAGCAGGTGCAGCGCCTGGCCGCCACCGACGGCCTGACCAAGATCGCCAACCGGCGCACCTTCGAGGCGACGCTGGAGCGCGAGGTCGCCCGTGCGACCCGCAGCGCCGAGCACGTCAGCCTCGTCATGGTCGACATCGACCACTTCAAGCAGCTCAACGACACGCACGGCCACCAGGCCGGTGACGAGGTGCTGCGCAACGTGGCCGCCGCGCTGACCATCGAGTGCCGCGACTTCGACACCCCCGCCCGCTACGGCGGGGAGGAGTTCGCCGTCGTGCTCCCGGGCTGCGGTCCCGAGGAGGCCATCTCGATCGCCGAGCGCCTGCGCCGGGCGGTCGCCGCGGCGCCGTCGGTCGTGCCGATCACCGCCAGCGCCGGCGTGGCCACCTACCCCTCGCACGCCGGCGACGCCGACACCCTCGTGCGCGCGGCCGACGAGGCGCTCTACGAGTCCAAGAACGCCGGCCGCAACCGCACGACGCAGTCCGCCGGGGTCCCGCCCGAGGCGCAGGTCGACGCCCTGCTGCGGCGCGCCGTCAGCCAGCGGCTCGGCCGCGCCGGCTCCACCGGCGGGCAGGCCTCGGCCGACGTCGTCCCGCTGCAGCCGCGGCCCACCGCACCGAGCGGCCTGGACTGATCCGCTCCTGGCGGCCGGCCGGCCCGCAGACCGGTGTGCGGCCTCAGCCCGGCGCGGACCCGGTCGAGCGCGCCGACGCCGGCGCCGTGCCCGCGGTGCCGGTCGTCCCCGCGGTGCCGGTCGTGCTGCCGGTCGTGCTGCCGGTCGTCGCGGTGGTGCCGGTCGTGCCCTCGCCGGGCACGTCGACGACGGCGCGCAGCTCGTGCGGTTCCTGCGCGCCGGGCGCGTCGCTGCCGCCGAGCCGGTGCACCAGCAGCGCGACACCGGCGCCGGCCAGGGCGCCGACGACCGCGGCACCGACCGCCCAGGGCCAGCGGCGCACCGCCGCCGGCGGGCCCACCGGCACGCCACGCAGGGCGTCGAGCGCCGCGCTGCCGCGCACGGCCGGCTCGTCGAGGAACTCGCCGACTGCCGAGGCCAGCCCGGAGACGGTCTCGGCCGCCGTCTCGAGCGCCCCGCCGACCGCGGTGCCGACCACGGGGGCGACCGCCGCGCTGCGCTCCTCGATCACCTCGCCGGCCCGGGCGAGCGCCGTGCCCGCCCGCTGCGCCGCCGTCCCGGCCGTCGTGCCGCCGCGGGCCACCGCACGCTCGGTCGCCGACCCTGTGCTGACTCTCGCTCGCCGCGTCACCGGTCCTCCTCCACCGTCCGGAGCCGGGTCCCGCACGCGCCGCCGTCTGCTCGGCGCACACCGCCCGACAGGGACCTGCCTACCCCCTCTCGGGCCCGCTGCGCACCTCCCGCCGTGCGGCGGCCCACGACGCGCGGCCCCGGCGCCGGTCGTGCCAGACTTGTCCGCGCTCTGCACGCCCACCTGCTCTGCACTCCCACCTGCCCCGAAGGAGCCCCAGTGGCCACCGAGCTGTTCGCCACCCTGACCACCACCAAGGGCCCGGTGCGGCTCAAGCTGTTCCCCGACCACGCCCCCAAGACGGTCAAGAACTTCGTCGGTCTGGCGGAGGGCACGACGGAGTGGACCGACCCCCGCACGGGTCGCAAGGCCAGCACGCCGCTGTACGACGGCACGGTCTTCCACCGCGTCATCTCGGGCTTCATGATCCAGGGTGGCGACCCGCTCGGCACCGGCACCGGCGGCCCCGGGTACCGGTTCCAGGACGAGTTCCACCCGGAGCTGCAGTTCGACCGGCCCTACCTGCTCGCCATGGCCAACGCCGGGCCGGGCACCAACGGCAGCCAGTTCTTCATCACGGTCGGCCCGACGCCGCATCTGAACCGCAAGCACACGATCTTCGGCGAGGTCGCCGACCAGGCCTCGCGCCACGTCGTCGACGCGATCGCCACCACGCCGACCGGCCGGATGGACCGGCCCACCACCGACGTGGTGGTCGAGAAGGTCACCGTCGAACGGGTCGAGTCCTGACCGAGCGCGTCCCCGAGCCGGTCGAGAGCCCGCCCGTCTGCTACCGGCACGGCGAACGAGAGACCTGGGTGCGCTGCGCCCGCTGCGAGCGGCCGATCTGCCCCGACTGCATGCGCGCCGCCTCGGTCGGCTTCCAGTGCCCGTCGTGCGTGAGCGAGGGCGCCGGCACCGTGCGGGCGCCGCGGACGGCGTTCGGCGGCCGCGTCACCGACGACACCAGCCGCGTGACCATGACCCTGGTCGCGCTCAACGTGCTGGTCTTCGCGGTCGGGCTGGTCGTCGGCGCCGACACGCTGCGGCGCGACTTCGGGAACGTCGCCGGCCCTGCGCTGCTCACGCCCGGCGGGCCGCTGGCCGGGGTCGCGATGGGTGAGTACTACCGCCTCGTCACCGCCGCGTTCCTGCACGCCGGCGTGCTGCACCTCGGCCTCAACATGATGGCGCTGGTGTTCCTCGGGCCGCCGCTCGAGTCGGCGCTGGGCCGCGGCCGGTTCCTCGCGCTGTACCTGCTCTCGGCGCTCGGCGGGTCGGTGGCCGCGTTCCTGCTGGCTCCGCCGAACACGCTCGGCGTGGGCGCCTCCGGCGCGATCTTCGGGCTCTTCGGTGCCTACTACGTCGTCGTGCGCAAGCTGGGTGGCGAGACCGGCGCCATCGTGGGCCTGCTGGCGGTCAACCTGGTCGTCACCTTCGCGGTGCCGTTCATCGACTGGCGCGCGCACCTCGGCGGCCTGCTCGTGGGCACCCTTGTCGCCGCAGCGCTGGTCCACGCACCGCGCGGTCCCTCCCGCACGACGCTGCAGGCGGGTGCGTGCGGCGCGGTCGCCGTCGCGCTCGTCGTTCTGGTGCTGCTCCGCGAGGCCGCGCTCACCGGCTGACGGCGTCGTCCCGGGCGTGACGAGCGTCCTACGCCAGCCCGAAGAACCCGCCGTACACTCCAGCCCTCCTGCCGCCCGCGCGGTGTGCCCGCGCGCCCGTCCGAGAGGACCTCTCGCCATGCGCGACGCCGTCATCGTCGAAGCCGTCCGCACGCCCACCGGCAAGCGCGGAGGAGGCCTGTCCGGCGTCCACTCCGCCGACCTGTCGGCCCACGTGCTGCAGGCGCTCGTCGAGCGGGCCGGCATCGACCCGGCGCTCGTCGACGACGTCGTCTGGGGCTGTGTGAGCCAGATCGGCGAGCAGACCTTCGACATCGCCCGCACCGCCGTGCTGTCGGCCGGCTGGCCGGAGTCGGTGCCGGGCACCACGGTCGACCGGCAGTGCGGGTCGTCGCAGCAGGCGGTCCACTTCGCCGCCGCGGGGGTCGTCTCGGGGCAGTACGACATCGCGGTCGCCGGCGGCGTCGAGGTCATGTCGCGCACCCCGATGGGCTCCACGTTCACCGCCAACCCGCTCGGTGAGAGGTATCAGGCCCGCTACGGCAGCGACCTGCCGAACCAGGGCGTCGGCGCCGAGATGATCGCCGACCAGTGGGGCTTCTCGCGCACCCAGCTCGACGAGTTCGCGCTGCAGTCGCACGAGCGAGCGGCCGCGGCGCAGGACGAGGGCCGGTTCGCCGGCCAGATCGCGCCCGTGACGCTGCCCGACGGCACCGTCGTCGACGCCGACGAGGGCGTCCGCCGCGGCGGCACGCTCGACAAGCTCGCCGGGCTCAAGCCCGCGTTCAAGGAGGACGGCAAGATCACGGCCGGCAACTCCTCGCAGATCTCGGACGGCTCCGCCGCCCTGCTGCTCATGACGAGCGAGAAGGCCCGCGAGCTCGGCCTCACCCCGATCGCCCGGGTCCACACCGCCGTGCTCGCCGGCGCGCCGCCCATGCCGATGCTGACCGCCCCCATCCCGGCGACCCAGAAGGCGCTGGCCAGGAGCGGCCTGCGCGTGGACGAGATCGGCGCCTTCGAGTGCAACGAGGCGTTCGCGAGCGTGCCGCTGGCGTGGCTGGCCGAGATCGGCGCCGACGACAAGGCCGTCAACCCCAACGGCGGCGCGATCGCCCTCGGGCACCCGCTCGGCGGCTCCGGCGCGCGCATCATGACGACGCTCGTCCACCACATGCGCGACAACGGCATCCGGTACGGCCTGCAGACGATGTGCGAGGGTGGCGGCCAGGCCAACGCGACCATCCTCGAGCTGCTCTGACCCGGGCCGGGCCGGACGGACTCCTCCCTATCGGCCGGGTCGCTGGCGAGAGCCGTGTCCGGCATGCCAGGATGCGCCCGTGAGCCCGAGCGACAAGCCAGCTGGCCGCCCCGACCGCGCCGGAGCCGGCAAGGGCGCCGGCAAGGCCGACGCCAAGGCCGGCGCGAGCAGCGGCGGGGCGGCGGCCGGTTCCCGCCGGATGAGCCGCGAGGCGGCGCTGGCGCTCGTGCTGCTGCCGGTGCTCCTGGTGGCGGGCTTCCTGCTCGGCGGCCAGCTCCTCGACGGCGACGACGAGGGCGCGCTCGACACCGCCAGCCAGGCCGAGCGCACCACCGGCCCGGCGGACGACGAGACGCCGGTCGCGGGCCCCACCGTCCCTGAGACCGAGGACACCGCGACCGCCGAGACGACGGCACCGGAGGCGACCGCTCAGCAGGAGACGACGGCGCCCGAGACGACCGCGCCTGAGACGACGGCGCCCGAGACGACCGCTCCCGAGACGACCGCTCCCGAGACGACCGCGCCTGAGACGACCGCACCCGAGACGACCGCTCCCGAGACCACGCCGCCGGCCCCCGCACCGGCTGAGGCGCCCGCCGCCGAGGAGCCGGCTCCGGCCGCCCCGGCCCCCGCGCCGCCGGCCGCCGGCTCGCCGCCTCCCTTCAGCAACCCGGCCGTCACCGTCTTCGGGCCCGGACAGGTCGCCGACGACATCCGCGTCTGGCAGGCGCGGATGGCCGAGCGAGGCTGGGACATCCAGGTCGACGGCATCTACGGCCCGCAGACCGCCCGCATCGCCGCCGCCTTCCAGGCCGAGAAGGGCCTGGTCGTGGACGGCCTCATCGGGCCGGCCACCTGGGCAGCGGCCTGGACAGCGCCCATCACGTAGGCCGGCACTGGTCGCCCCATCCGCCGCTCGCGGCGGGCGGATGACACCGGTGTGATTTCTCCCCAGGGGTTGTCCACACTGTGGACGACGCGCCTCGGCCGCCCGGCGGGCGTCATCCGGAGTTGACCGACGCACCCGTCGGGCGCACGCCGGCCGGCACGTCCCGCGGCCGTCTGAGCGCGAGACGACCTCGACCGGGCACGGTTGCGGTCGCCTGCCGCTCACGATCACCGTGGTGTGGGGGGCACAGGAGCAGCGCAGCCGGCCGGCGGCAGCCGGCGCGCGAGATCAGCGCGTCGTCAGCGCCACTGGGTCGACAGGCCGAAGCCCGCGATGATGAACCCGAAGCCGACCGGCAGGTTCCAGTTCCCGAGGTCCTCGGCGTACGGCAGGCCGAACATGTCGCCCTGGCTGATGTAGAAGACGACCAGCCACAGCACGCCGATGCCGAACAGCACGAGCATGAGCGGGGCGAGCCAGCGCGGGCTCGGCCCCTTCTTCTTCGGGCCTCCCGCGGCGTTCGGCGGAGGGGTGTACACCGCCTTCTTGCGCTTGCGGGACTCGGGCACGTCGCGCTCCGTAGCGTCGTTGTGGAAGGGGGCCGGCGGCTAGCGTAACGAGCGCGCGCGGTCCGGCCGGTCCGCGGCGTGCGGCGCCGGTGCGGGACGGGCGGAGGACGGGGACTCGTGCAGGCTGGACGGCAGGCTCGA
>JBKHYE010000172.1:0-11704 GCA_046565705.1 Actinomycetes bacterium | reverse complement strand
GTGTCGCAGTTCCAGCAGATCGTCGACGCCGACGGGCGCATCGAGCCGCGCGACGAGATGCCCGAGGGCTACCGCAGGACGCTGGTCCGCCAGATCGCCCAGCACGCGCACTCCGAGATCATCGGCATGCAGCCCGAGGGGAACTGGATCACGCGCGCGCCGTCGCTGCGCCGCAAGGCGATCCTGGTCGCCAAGGTGCAGGACGAGGCGGGCCACGGCCTGTACCTCTACAGCGCCGCGGAGACCCTCGGCGTCGACCGGGACGAGCTGCTCGACCTGCTGCACACCGGCCGGCAGAAGTACTCGACGATCTTCAACTACCCGACCGTCACGTGGGCCGACGTCGCCGCCATCGGCTGGCTGGTCGACGGCGCGGCGATCATGAACCAGGTCCCGCTGACGCGCTGCTCCTACGGGCCGTACGCCCGGGCGATGATCCGCGTCTGCAAGGAGGAGAGCTTCCACCAGCGGCAGGGCTTCGAGGCCATGACGGTGCTCGCCAACGGCACGCCGGCGCAGAAGCGGATGGCGCAGGACGCGCTCGACCGGTGGTGGTGGCCGTCCCTCATGATGTTCGGCCCGAACGACGACGCCTCGCCGAACAGCGCGCAGTCGATGCAGTGGGGCATCAAGCGGTTCAGCAACGACGAGCTGCGGCAGCGGTTCGTCGACACCACCGTGCCGCAGGCCGAGTTCCTCGGCCTGACGGTCCCCGACCCGGACCTGCGCTGGGACGAGGAGACCGGGCACTACGCGTTCGGCGAGATCGACTGGGACGAGTTCTTCACCGTCATGCGCGGCGACGGCCCCTGCAACCGGCAGCGCCTGCAGCGCAGGGTGCAGGCGCACGCGGACGGCGCGTGGGTGCGCGAGGCCGCTGCTGCGTACGCGGCGAAGCACTCCGCGCGCGAGGCGGCGGCGTGAGCGAGTTCCGCTCCGAGGGCGGGCACGGCGCCGTGCCCGTCAGCGGCGTGCCCACGGACGAGGGGGGCCGCGCGGGCTCGCAGCCGCTCTGGGCGGTGTTCGTCCGCAGCACGCGCGGTCTGTCGCACACCCACGTCGGCAGCCTGCACGCGCCCGACGCGCACATGGCGCTGCGCACCGCGCGCGACGTCTACACCCGACGCCAGGAGGGCGTGAGCATCTGGGTGGTCAAGGCGTCCGACGTCGTCGCCAGCAGCCCCGACGAGAAGGACGCCTTCTTCGACCCGGCCGGCGACAAGCCCTACCGGCACCCGACGTTCTACGAGGTGCCCGAAGGGGTGAAGAACCTCTGAGCGCCCGCGCCGAGGCGACACCCGACGCCGACACCGCCACGTACTGCCTGCGGCTCGGCGACGACGCCCTCGTGCTGTCGCAGCGGCTGTGCGAGTGGTCGGCGCGCTCGCCGCAGCTCGAGGAGGACGTCGCGCTCATGAACGTCGCGCTCGACCTGCTCGGCCAGGCCCGCAACCTGCTCACGCTCGCCGGCGACCGCGAGGGCCGTGGCCGCAGCGAGGACGACCTCGCGATGCTCCGTGAGGAGACCGACCTCCTCAACGCGCAGCTGATGGAGCTCGAGAACGGCGACTTCGGCCGCACGATGGCGCGCCAGCTGCTCGTCGCCGCCTACCAGCTGCCGCTGTGGCAGGCGCTGACGTCGTCGGCCGACGCCGACCTCGCGGGCATCGCCGGCAAGGCGGTGAAGGAGGTCGAGTACCACCTCGACCACGCCCGGAGCTGGGTCGTGCGGCTGGGCGACGGCACCGACGAGTCGCACCGGCGCGTGCAGCAGGGGCTCGACGAGGTGTGGCCCTACACCTACGAGCTGTTCGAGACCGACGACGTGCTGCAGCGCCTCGTCGACCGCGGTGTCGCGGCCGACCCCGCGGCGCTGGAGCCGCAGTGGCGGGCCACCGTCGAGGCCGCTCTCGCCGAGGCGACGCTGACCGTCCCCGACACGACGTGGCGGCCGACCGGGGGGCGGCGCGGTCAGCACACCGAGGCGCTCGGCTACCTGGTCGCCGAGATGCAGCACCTGCACCGCTCGCACCCCGGAGCGCGGTGGTGATCGTGCAGACCGCCCGCACCGAAGCCGACGCCCGCCGCGTGCTCGCGCAGGTGACCGACCCGGAGATCCCGGTGCTCACGATCGAGGACCTCGGCGTGCTGCGCGACGTGCGCGTCGACGGCGACCGCGTCGTCGTCACGGTGACGCCGACGTACTCCGGCTGCCCCGCCATGGACGAGATCTGCGCCGACGTCGACTCGGCGCTGCGACGCGACGGCTGGCGCGAGGTCGAGGTGCGGACCGCGCTGTCGCCCGCGTGGACCACCGACTGGATGAGCGACGACGGCCGCCGCAAGCTGCGCGAGTTCGGCATCGCGCCGCCTGGACCGCGTGCGCCCGGGCCGGTGCTCGTGCCGCTCGGCCGCCGACCGTCGGTCGAGTGCCCGCAGTGCGGCTCGGCCGACACCGAGGAGCTCAGCCGCTTCGCGTCGACGTCGTGCAAGTCGATGTGGCGGTGCTGCGCCTGCCGGGAGCCGTTCGACCACTTCAAGGCGCACTGAGGTGGGCGAGGTCTCGACGGCGACCGTCGACGTCGGCGCCGAGGCCGGCTTCTGCCGGCTGCGCGTCGCACAGGTCGACCGGCTGACGCGCGACGCCGTCGCCGTCACCTTCGACGTGCCGGACGAGCTCGCGGACCGGTTCCGGTTCCGCGCCGGGCAGCACCTCACGCTGCGCCGCGTCGTCGACGGCGTCGACCTGCGCCGCACGTACTCGGTCTGCAGCAGCGCGGCCGGCGGTCCGCTGCGCGTCGCGGTGAAGCTCATGGAGGGCGGCGCCTTCTCGACGTGGGCGCTCGAGGGGCTGCAGCCCGGCGACGAGCTCGAGGTGCTGCCGCCCGCCGGCCGCTTCGGGCCGGCCGTCGACCCGGCGAACGCCAAGCACTACGGGCTCATCGCCGCGGGCAGCGGCATCACACCGGTCCTGTCGATCGCGTGGACGGTGCTCGACGTCGAGCCGGCCAGCTCGGTGGTGCTGCTGTACGGCAACCGCACGAGCGCCGACATCATGTTCCTCGAGGAGCTGGCGGACCTGAAGGACCGCTACCCCGAGCGGCTGCAGGTCCTGCACGTGCTGTCGCGCGAGGAGCAGGAGTCCGAGCTGCTGTCGGGTCGGCTGGACCCAGCCCGCCTGCGCCGCATCTTCGGTGCGCTGCTGCCGGTCGACACCGTCAACGAGTGGTACCTGTGCGGGCCGTTCGGGATGGTCACCGAGGGGCGGCAGACGCTGCTCGACGAGGGCGTCGACCCCGCCCGCGTGCACATCGAGCTCTTCCACGCCGACCCGCCGCCGGTGCGCGAGCGCCGGCACTCCGCGAAGCCCGGCGACGTCGCCATCGTCACCGTGCTGCTGCACGGCCGCACGACGACGGTGCCGGTCGAGAAGGACGGCGGCAGCGTGCTCGATGCCGTGCTCGCCGCGCGCGCCGACGCGCCGTACGCGTGCAAGGGCGGCGTCTGCGGGACGTGCCGCGCGCGCTGCGTGCAGGGGATCGTCGAGATGGACGTCAACTACGCGCTCGAGCCGGACGAGCTCGAGGCCGGGATCGTGCTCACCTGCCAGTCGCACCCCACCACCGACGAGGTGCGGCTCGAGTACCTGTAGGAACAAGGCATGGCCGATCCGACCGTCCTGCACCTGCGTGGGCCCGTGCTCGTCGGTCGCGACGACGTCGTCGACGAGGCGTGGGTCGTCGGCGGCCGGCTCACGTTCTCGCAGCCGGTCGGCGTGCACGTCGTCTACGACGTCGAGGGCTGGGTGCTGCCGGGCATGGTCGACGCGCACTGCCACGTCGGGCTGGGGCGGCACGGTGCCGTCGACGACGCCACGGCGGAGGACCAGGCGCGCACCGACCGCGACGCCGGCGCGCTGCTGCTGCGCGACGCCGGCAGTGCCGCCGACACCCGCTGGATCGACGACCGCGAGGACCTGCCGGTCATCGTCCGCGCCGGCCGGCACATCGCGCGCACCCGCCGGTACATCCGCAACTACGCCGAGGAGGTCGAGCCCGAGCAGCTCGCCGACGCCGTGCGGGTGCAGGCCGGCCGCAGCGACGGCTGGGTGAAGCTGGTCGGCGACTGGATCGACCGCGACACCGGGGACCTCGCGCCGTGCTGGCCGCGCGACGCGCTCGAGGCCGCGATGGCCGCGGCGCACCAGGCGGGCGCCCGCGTGACCGCGCACTGCTTCAGCGAGGACTCGCTGCGCGACCTCGTCGAGGCGGGCATCGACTGCGTCGAGCACGCCACCGGGCTCACCGACGACACGCTGCCGCTGTTCGCCGAGCGCGGCGTGGCCATCGTGCCGACGCTCATCAACATCGAGACGTTCCCCGACATCGCGGCGGCCGCCCAGGCCAAGTTCCCGACGTACGCGGCGCACATGCGCGCGCTGCACGCCCGCCGCTACGAAACCGTCCGCGCGGCGTTCGACGCCGGCATCCCGGTCTACACCGGCACCGACGCCGGCGGCTCGCTCGCGCACGGCCGGGTGGGCGACGAGGTCTCCGAGCTGGTCGCCGCCGGACTGCCGCCGCTCGACGCGCTCGACGCCGCCACGTGGTCGGCGCGGACGTGGCTCGGCCGCGAGGGGCTGAGCGAGGGCGCGCAGGCCGACCTCGTCGTGCTCGACGCCGACCCGCGGAAGGACGTGCGGGCGGTGCAGCGGCCGCGGTGCGTGGTGCTGCGCGGCCGCGTGGTCGCCGGCTCCTAGTCGGCCTGGTCGGCGAGCCGCTGCAGCAGCAGCGCCTCGGCGAGGCACGCTGTCTCCCACATCTGCAGGTGGAGGCTCTCGTCGATCCCGTGCCACCGCGACGCGGGGTCGCCGACGCCGGTGACGAGCACGGTCGAGCCCGGGTTCGCTCGGGCCAGCTCGGCGATGAACGGGATCGACCCGCCGATACCGGCGGAGACGACCTCGTTGCCGTAGGCGTCGGCGAACGCGCGCCGGGCGAGGTCGTAGGTGCTGCCGACCGCGTCGATGGCGAACGGGTCGGCCGTCGCCGTCGGCGTCACGGTGACCTGCGCGCCCCACGGCGCCGAGCGCTCGAGGTGGTCGGTCAGCGCGGCCATCGCGCGGTGCGCCTCGTCGCCCGGGGCGAGCCGCAGGCTCACGACGGCGCGGGCGCGGGGGAGCAGCACGTTCGAGGCGTCCTCGACCCGCGGCGCGTCGACGGCGAGCACCGTCGCGGCGGGGCGGTGGTGCGTCCGGTCGGGCACCGAGCCGGTCCCGATGAGCGCCACCCCGGGCAGCACGCCGGCGTCCGAGCGCCACACGCCCTCGTCGACGTCCGGAGCCTCCGACCGACCCGTGTGCAGACCGGCGACGGCGACGTCGCCGGTGTCGTCGTGCAACGTCGCGAGCAGCCGGCACAGCACCGTCAGCGCGTCCGGCGCCGCGCCGCCGTAGAGGCCCGAGTGCACCGGCCGCTCGAGGACCGCGACCTCGACGACGGCGGCCGCCAGGCCGCGCAGGCTCGTGGTGAAGGCCGGCACGTCGACCGCCGCGTTGGCCGAGTCGGCGATGACGACGACGTCGGCGCGCAGCCGGTCGCCGTGCTCGGCGAGCAGCGCGGGCAGCGTGGGCGAGCCGATCTCCTCCTCGCCCTCGACGAACAGCACGACGCCGACCGGCGGCCGGCCGTCGAAGGCGCGCAGGACCGCGAGGTGCATGGCGACGCCGGCCTTGTCGTCGGCCGCGCCGCGGCCGTAGAGGCGGCCGTCGCGCTCGGTCGGCGTGAACGGCGGGCTGGTCCACTCCTGGACCGGGCCGGTCGGCTGCACGTCCGCGTGCGCGTACAGCAGCACGGTCGGCGCGCCGTCCGGGGCCGGCCACGACGCGATGACGGCGGGAGCGCCGCCTGCGCGGACGACGTCGACCTGCGCCGCTCCGGCGTCGCGGGCCAGCTCGGCCACGCGGGCCGCCGCCTGCTCGACGTCGTCGGCGTGTGCCGGGTCGGCCGAGACCGTGGGCAGCCGGACGAGGTCCTCGAGGTCGGCGCGTGCCGACGGCAGGGCGGCGGCGAGACGGGCGCGCAGGTCCGTCTCGGAGCGGTTGTCGGAGTCGGTCACCCGCGCACCGTACGACCCGTGCGTCAGCTCGCGTCCGGCTCCGGGTCGCGCGGACGGACGGGCACGAACCGGGGCAGCGCGGCGACCTCGCGGTCCCAGTGCTCGAGGCCGAACGAGCCCTCGGCCCCCGAGGCGCGCGTCGCCGTGGCGAGCAGCACGCGGGTCGGCGTGACGACGCACAGCTGGCCGTCGTAGGCGCCGAAGCCCAGCGGCCGGACGTCGCCGCACACCAGCTGCACCTGCTCCGCCCCGAGCGCTTCGTCGAGGCGCTGCAGGAGCACCGCAGGCAGGCGCAGGTCCGGCAGCGTCGAGGCGATGCGGAACTCCAGGGTGGACGTGCTGACGAGCTGCACCGCGGCTCCTCTCGTGGGCGTCCCGGTGTGCGTCGACGGTCGCGGCTCCCGGTCTTGTCATCCGGTCGGGTGGGATGGAGCGCGGCCTGCGCGCGGTTGTGGCCCAGGTGACCACCGTCGAGCGCGCCGCCGACCCGCCCGTCGGGCCGACCGGTGACGCCGACGCCGGCCGGGTGGCGCTGCTCGTCGGGCTGCTGTTCGGGCTCGCCGGCATGGGCAGCGCCGCCGTCGCGATCGCCCTGCCGGCGCTGGCGCGCGACCTGGGGCTGTCGACCGGCGGCAGCACCTGGGCGATCAGCCTGTATGCCCTCATGCTCGCCGTCGCCACCGCCGTGTACGGCCGGGCGGCCGACCTCGCCGGCATCCGGCTGCCGCTGACCGTCGGCGTCGCGCTGATGGCGACCGGCGCGACCGTGGGGGCGCTCGCGCCGACCTTCGAGGTGCTGCTGTCGGCCCGGCTGCTGCAGGGCGCCGGCGCCGCGGCCGTCCCGGTGCTCGGCATGGCCATCGTCAGCGCCCGCTACGAGGGCGCGGTGCGCACCGTCGCGCTCGGCCGGGTGGCCGGCGTGGCCGCGGCGGTGAGCTGCCTCGGCCCGCTCGCCGGCGGCGTCGTGACGGACCTGCTCGGGTGGCGGGCGGCCGTCGCGCTGCCCGTGCTCGGCGTCCTCGTCTTCCCGGCGCTGTGGCGTGCGGTCCCGACGACCGGCACGGGGGCGCGGCTCGACCTGGTCGGCGCCGTACTGGTCGCGCTCACGGCGGCCGGGCTCGTGCTGCTCGTGCAGTCGCCGTCGTCGGGCGTCGCCGTCGCGACCGCGGGTGCGCTGCTGCTGGCGCTCGGCACCCCGGCCGTGACCGCGCAGGTGCGGCGACGGCCGGAGGGCTTCCTGCCCGTCGAGGTCATCACGAACGGCACCGTCGTGCGCAGCGCGCTCGCGGCGGCCGCGGTGCCGGCGGCGTGGTTCGCCCTGCTCATCGCGGTGCCGGCCGTGCTCGTCGGCGCGGGGTGGTCGACGCTCAGCGTGGGGCTCGCGCTGGTGCCGAGCGCGGTCACCGGCCTGCTCGCACCGCGGCTCGCGGCCCCGCTGCTCGGCCGGCTCGGGCCGCGCCGGGCGCTCGCGGTGTCAGGCGCCGGCGCTGCCGCGGCGCTCGCCGTCGCGTCGGCCGGCGCGGCATGGGCGTCGGCACCGGTGCTGGTGCTCGCCGTCGTCGCGGTCACCGCGGCGTTCGGGCTCGGGCAGCCAGCGCTCATGGAGGCGGTCGGCGCGGCCGTCGAGCCGGCCGTCCGCGGCGTCGCGTTGGGGCTCGCGACGCTCGTGTTCCTCGTCGGCGGTGGTGTCGGGTCCGCCGTCGTCGGCGGCCTCGGCGAGGTCGTCGGCATCGCCCCGAGCCTGCTCGTGCTCGCGGCGCTCCCGGTCGCCGGCGTCGTCACGCTGCTGGTCGGCGGTCGCCGGGCCCCTACCTGACGCGCGTCGACCTGTCTTGACGCGCGTCAACAGCTGCAGCAGCGTGCGCAGGATGTCGCGACCCACCACGGCCGTCATCGGCGCCGGCATCAGCGGCCTGACCGCCGGCAAGATGCTCGGCGACTACGGCATCCCGTACACCTGCTTCGAGTCCTCCGACCGCATCGGCGGCAACTGGGCGTTCGGCAACCCGAACGGCCACAGCAGCGCCTACCGGTCGCTGCACATCGACACCTCGAAGTACCAGCTGTCGTTCCGCGACTACCCGATGCCGGCGGACTACCCGGACTTCCCGCACCACACCGAGATCAAGGCCTACCTCGACGGCTACGCCGACGCGTTCGGGCTGCACGACCGCATCGAGTTCCGGAACGGCGTCGTGCACGCCCGCCGGCTCGACGGCGGCGGGTGGGAGCTCGATGTCCAGGACGGCACGACGCGCCGCGCCGACCTGCTCGTCGTCGCGAACGGGCACCACTGGGACCCGCGCTGGCCCGACTTCCCGGGCGAGTTCACCGGCACCGCGATCCACTCGCACAGCTACATCGACCCGAGCACCCCGCTCGAGCTGACCGGCAAGCGGATCCTCGTCGTCGGCCTCGGCAACAGTGCTGCCGACATCACCGTCGAGCTGTCGTCGCGCGCCCTGGACAACGAGGTCTGGCTGTCGACGCGGTCGAGCGCGTGGGTGGTGCCGAAGTACCTCGCCGGCACGCCGGCGGACAAGTTCTACGTCACGTCGCCGTACATCCCGCTGAAGTGGCAGCGCAAGATGAGCCAGCTGACGACGCCGTGGATCGCCGGCCGGCCCGAGAAGTACGGGCTGCCGACGCCGAACCACAAGTTCTTCGAGGCGCACCCGACCCAGTCGGTCGAGCTGCCGCTGCGGCTCGGGTCGGGCGACGTCACGGCGAAGCCCGACATCACGCTGCTCGACGGCTCGACCGTGCACTTCGCGGACGGGTCGAGCAAGGACTTCGACGTCATCGTCTACTGCACCGGCTACAACATCACCTTCCCGTTCTTCGACGCCGACCTCATTCGCGCGCCCGGCAACCGCATCCGGCTGTACAAGCGCATGTTCAAGCCGGGCATGGACGACGTCGTCTTCGTCGGCTTCGCGCAGGCGACGCCCACGCTGTTCCCGTTCGTCGAGTGCCAGGCGCGGCTGCTCGCCGCCTACGCCGCGGGGCGCTACCGCCTCCCGCCGGTCGCGGAGATGGAGCGCGTCATCGACGCCGACGAGGCGAAGTACCTCGCGAACATGGTGCCGAGCGCGCGCCACACGCAGCAGGTCGACTACTTCCTCTTCGAGCACGACGTGCGCACCCGCGAGCTCCCCGCCGGCGTCGCGCGGGCACGCGAGCACGGTGCTCCGTCGCTCGCCGGCCGCAGCGCATGAGCGCGCTGCTCGACCGGCGTCCGGTCAACCGCGGCGACCGTCGCCGCGAGTCGCTGCTGGCCGCGCTGGACGGGCTGCTCGAGACCGGTGACGGGCTCGAGACCATCAGCGTCGCCGACATCACCGGCCGCGCCGGCGTCACCCGGTCGGCGTTCTACTTCTACTTCGAGAACAAGGCCGCGGCCGTCGCGGCCGCCGGCGAGGACATGTTCCGCGAGGTGCTCGACGCCGCCGAGCTGCTCGTCGGCGACGGTGACCCGGTGACGCGCGTGCGCGGCACGGTGCGCGCGCTGTACGACGCGTGGCGCCGGCACGAGCACCTGTTCCGCGCGCTGCTCGACGCGCGTGCCGCCTCGCCCGCCGTGCGGGAGATGTGGCGCGCCGACTCGGCGCTGTTCGTCGAGCCGGTGGCCGCGATGGTGCAGGCCGAGCGCGCCGCCGGACGCGCGCCGGCGGGTGCGGACGCGCGGGCGGTCGCGACCGTCCTGCTCGACGTCAACGAGCGCATGCTCGAGCGCCTGGCGCTCGGCACCGACCTCGACCACGAGCAGCTGCAGTCGGCCGTCGTCGACGTGTGGCTGCGCACCGTCTACGGCCGTCCGCTGGGAGACCCGACATGACCTCCGACCTGTCCACCCGCCCGGCGACCGGGTTCTCCGACGTCGCCTTCGACAGCGGTGGTGCCCGCTGCCGGGCGTGGCACTTCCCGGCCGGCTCCGACGAGCTGGCGACCGAGTCCGGACGCCCGGTCGTCGTCATGGCGCACGGGTTCGGCGGCACGAAGGACTCCGGGCTGCAGCCCTTCGCCGAGCGACTGGCGGCCGCGGGCCTCGACGTGCTGGCGTTCGACTTCCGCGGGTTCGGCACGAGCGAGGGCACGCCACGACAGACCGTGTCCGTGGAGCGGCAGCTCGAGGACTACCGCGCGGCGACGAGGGCCGCCGCGGCGCTGCCCGACGTCGACCCGCGGCGGCTCGTGCTGTGGGGCGCGTCCCTCTCGGGCGGCCACGTGCTGACCGCGGCGGCCGGCCGCGGCGACGTCGCGGCAGTCGTCGCCCTCGCACCGCTGGTCGACGGGCGCGCGGCGGGTCGGCTGGCGCTCTCGCACCACGCGCCGTCGACGCTGCTGCGCTCGACCTTCAACGGGGTGCGGAGCAAGGTCGCCGCTGCGCGCGGCGGCGGGCCGGTGATGGTGCCGCTGGTCGCGCGTCCGGGCGAGGTCGGCGCCCTCACCCTCGACGGCGCGTACGACGACTACCTGTCGATCGCCGGGCCGACCTGGCGCAACGAGGTCGACGCCTCGATCGCGCTCGAGATGGGCTCGTTCCGGCCGGTGAAGCACGCCGCCGACCTGCGCTGCCCGCTGCTCGTGCAGATCGCGGACTTCGACCGCAGCGCCCCTCCACACGCCGCCGCGAAGGCGGCTTTCAAGGCCCGCGGCGAGGTGCGGCACTACCCGTGCGACCACTTCGACGTGTGGCCCGGCCACGAGTGGTTCGAGCCCGCGGTGGAGCACCAGGTGCACTTCCTGCGCCGGCACCTGCGCCCGGCCGGCTGAGAGCGGCTCAGAGGTCCCGGCGCGAGAACGACAGTGCCGACAGGCCCAGCACGAGCACGACCCAGAGCGCGGCCCACAGCAGGTAGGCCGTCGTCAGCGGAGCGTCGGCGAAGAACGGGAAGCCCTCCCAGCCCGGGCCCAGCTGCGCGAGCAGGTCGTTCGACTGGAACCCGTGCATGGCGCCGCGCCACAGCCCGTCGGTCGGCAGCACCATCCGCGACACGGTGCCGACCTGCGCGACGCCCTCGTTGCCGAGCGCCTGCCCGACGCCGCCGACGACGCCGGCGATCCACGTCGCGCCGAACAGGCCCACCGCGACGACGCCGGACGCCATCGGCGAGATGGCCGTCGACAGCAGCAGCGCGAGCGTCAGGAGCACCGTGGTCTGGGCGGCGAGCAGGCCGAGGCCGACCGCGGGGTGCGGCGGCCAGTACCCCATCGTCGTCTGCACGATGAGGAACTGCACCAGGCCGGCGAGGACGACGTAGCCGCTGCCGAACACCGCCAGCCCCAGCCACTTGCCGACGAGCACCGCCGAACGGTGCACCGGCCGGGCGAGGACCGCGAGCGAGATGCCCGACTCGACCTCGCCCGACAGCGTCGGTCCGGCGAGGAACGCGGTGCCGAGCGCGGCGATGAGGCTCAGCCCGAACATGACCAGGTTGAGCACCTGCGACGTCGCGATGGTCGCCTCGCCGCTGGTCAGCCCGCCGAACTCGGCGGCCAGCCGGCTGAACCCCCACGCCGACAGGCTCAGCAGCACGGCGGTCATGGCCACCAGCGCCCACAGCACCCGACGGCGGCGCGCCTC
>JBKHYE010000171.1:0-9195 GCA_046565705.1 Actinomycetes bacterium | reverse complement strand
TCGTCGTCATGAACGCGCTGATGCCGCTCGCCGGGCTCGTCGCCGCCGGTTTCCTGGCCGCAGTCGCGGTGTCCGTGCCGGTGCCGACGTGGCTGCGTGTCACCGGGTGGGTGTTCGCGATGCTCCTGCTGCTGCCGCCGGTCGCCTGGGCGGTGCTCTACGTGGTGCCGCTGTGGCTGGCCGCGGCCGCCGTGGCCCTCAGCCGGCGCGGCGACTCGGCCGCTCAGCCCCCCGGCTCGACCAGCCCCGCCTCGTAGGTGAACACCACCACCTGCGCCCGGTCCCGCAGCCCGAGCTTGGTGAGCACGCTCGACACGTGCGACTTCACCGTCGCCGGACCGATGAACAGCTGCTGCGCGATCTCGGCGTTGCTCCGCCCCTGCCGCGCAGAGTCCGGTAGACGTACTCGTCCGGCTCGAAAGGTGGTGACGGTCAGCACGCGGACGGCGTCGCCCAGCTCGTCGACACGCTGCCGCTGCTGCTCGCCGCGGTGCTCGTGGCGTCCTTCCTGCTGCTGGTGGTGGTGTTCCGGTCGGTCACCGTGGCGGTCAAGGCGACGGGGATGAACCTGCTGTCGGTCGGGGCGGCCTACGGCGTCGTGGTCGCGGTGTTCCAGTGGGGCTGGCTCGGCGAGTTGATCGGCCTGGACGGCACCTACCTCATCGCCTCGCCGCTGCCGGCAATCTTCTTCGCCTCTCGTCCTTCGTGGTGGCGCCGACCCCGTTCGTGAAGATGATGGGCCTCGGGCTCGCCGTCGCGATCGAGCTGGCTCGACCGGGTCCTGCCCCGCGTCACGGTCGACGGCGAACCCGTCACACGCGGCGCTGGACCGGTGCCGGTCGCGGCCGTGTCTGGCTGAGCTCCGATCAGACCGGCACGCCGAGCCGCCCGATCGCCGGCAGCAGCTCTCGCTCCTCGTAGTCGAGGTGGTCGAGCAGGCCCTCGCTGAGCGCCGCCGCGGCCGCCTGCACGCGCGGCAGGGCGGCCGCCTCGTCGGCCAGCATCTGCACGAGCGCGGCGTCGAGCTCGACGAGCGCGGCGTGGATGGCGACGTGCTCGGCCGACAGCCGCTCGAGCACCGGCAGCAGCGCGGCGTCGGCTGCGGCGAGGTCCGGGAACATGGCGGCGTCCTCGATGCGGTGGTGCACGTCGACCACCTGGCAGTAGCGGCCGCAGAACGAGCCGAGCGCGCGGTAGTTCACGCCCATGCTCAGGTCGTTGACCAGTGCCCGCGCGTCCGCGGCGCGGCGGGCGTCGGTGACCGCCGCCTCCACGGCGCGCACGACCTGGCGCATCTCGTGCCGCAGGTGGTCGTGGATCCCGCGCAGGGCCTGCTGGCCGACCCGGCCCGTCGGCGTGACCGGCGCGTCGGGGTGCTGCGGCGCGCGAGGGCGGCCGGCGTCGCCGAACGGGAGCGTCAGCGCTGGCTGAGTCGTCATGTGCCGATCGCATCCGGCCGGGCGTCCCGGATGTCGGGGACCGGACACGTCGTCACCTCCCTGGGGCGCACGAGCGGCCGGACCCTACGGCACCGCCCGGCGACGCGGGAGCCGCCCGATACCGTCGCGCGCGAAGGGCGGGGGACGGGAGCCGCGTGGCCGACGCAGACGACGTGCGCGAGATCGCGCTGTCGCTGCCGGGTGTCGTGGAGATCCCGAGCGAGGGCTTCGACTTCCGCGTCGCCGGCAAGGGGCTCGTGTGGTCCTACCCGGAGCGGCAGCCGGCCGGTCCACGCGTCATCCGCACCGACGTCGCCGTGCTGTTCGTCGGGGACGAGGCGGAGAAGCAGGCGCTGCTGAAGGGGGAGCCGGACCTGTTCTTCACCGCCGCCGGCTACCAGCCCTGGCCGCTCGTCCTGCTGCGCCTCGACGCCGTCGGCCGGGCCCGGCTCGAGGAGCTGGTCACCGACGCCTGGCGGATGCGGGGTGGGGACGGCTGAGAGCCGGAGCCTGCCCCGGCGCCGTCAGTCGTCACTGTCCGGCGAGCCGCGGCGCCGGAGGAGCGCCGCCCCGACGGCGGCGGTCACCAGGAGCGCGCCGGCGGCGGGCACGGCGTCGAGGCCGGTGGCCGGCAGCGTTCGGGTCGCGGCCGCACGGACCTGCGAGCCGTCGGGCGAGCCGGACGAGCCGTCGCTCTCGGTGTCGGTGGCCGCCTGCGGGGTCGTCCCGGCGTCGGCGAGCAGCGGCACGCGCACCGAGGCGGCGTCCAGCGTCATCAGGCCGGGCACCCGGCTGGCGTGGGCGCCGTACATCTCGACGTACGGCGTGACGACGAGGAACAGCTGCTGCCCCTCCGCGACGTCCACCGAGACCGCCGGCAGCTCGACGGTGCGCTCGACGCCGTCGACCGGCTCGACCTCGCGGTGCGGCAGCAGGTTGCTGTGCACGACCTTCGCGTCGGCCGGGCTGGTGCCGACCGCCAGCGCGAAGAACGCGCGGGCGTCCGGAGAGGTCGTCGTCACCGTCGCGTCGAGGTACGGCGTGCCGGCGACGGTCAGCGGACCGCTGCCGAGCGGCACGTACTGCGGCGCCCCGGCCGCGGCGACCGGCGTGATGACGGTGCCGGCGTCGAACGCCCGCTCCGTGCCGAGCGTCGGTGTGAGCAGGCACGTGCCGTCGGGGTTGACCAGCGCGAACTCGCCCTCGCCCGGGACGGTGCCGGGTGCGTCCTTGAGGTGGACGTCGAAGAAGCGGAGCTGCAGCGAGGTGAAGTCCCCCTCGCCGCCCTGGAGCGCGGGTGAGCAGGGGTCCGAGCCCATGGCCCCGAGGGCCACGGGATCGCCGGCCTGCGAGCCCGGCGGCAGCACCGCCGGGAGCGCGTGCCCGCCGTGGAAGCCGACGAAGACGCTGCGCTTGCGGGCCTCGTCGCTGAGCACCTCGAGGTTCTTCAGGGCCTGGTTGAGGTTGAACAGGTTGTCGCTGATGCCCTGCCGGACCAGCACCGGGACGTCGAGCTCTCGGCCCGCGGCGATGTGGAAGGCCGGGCCGTTGTCGGCCCAGAAGTCGCGCAGGTAGTCCGGGTAGTTGCCGGTGGCCGAGCCCTCGACGAAGCCCGTCTTGGCCGGCTCGGTGTGCGCGTCGGAGGCGTTGCCGATCGTCCAGAGCACTGACAACCACTCGCTGCGGGCGACGCCCGACGGGGCGAGGGCGTCGTTGATGTCCCACCAGGTGTACTCGGGCGCGAGCGCGTCGAAGCGGGTGTCGCCGGTCACGGCGATCTCGCTGAGGGCACCGACGTACTGGTAGCCGCCGCCGTAGGAGCCGCCGATGGCGCCGATGCGCGGGTCGTCCGGCCCGTCCTGGCGCACCCAGTCGAGCCCGGCGACGACGTCGACCAGCTTGCGGACGTCGACGCCCTCGACCGCCGGGTCCATGACGTGCGCCTTGCCGCCGGACTCGCCGAAGCCGCGCTGGTCGAAGGACAGGACCCCGTAGCCCGCGGACAGGAACGGCTCGAAGGCCGCCGGGTCGGTCTGCCGGCTGCCGCCCCATCCGTGGCCCTCGAGCAGCATCGGCACGGGCGACGCCGCCGACGCCGACCCCGGCTGAAACACCGTGTAGCAGATCTCGACCGGCTCGGTGCCGCCTGCGTCCGGGACGCTCGTCAGGCAGCCGTCGGTCGCCGTGGGCGCTGCCGCAGCGGCCGGCGGCGCGAGACCGATCGAGGTGGCGGCGAGAGCGGCGAGAGCGGCGAGAGCGGCGAGAGCGGGACGGCGGGTCATGCCTGTGGAGTTCGGTGTCACGGCGGTTGCCTCCTGCAGGAACGCCCGGCACGGGGTGTGGTGCGCGCCACAGCCGACGCCCGCTGGGTGTGCCCAGCGACAGCTACGCCGACCCGCTTCGACGGCGGGCGGACCGCAGCGGAACCGCCTCGCCCGGGGCACCGCGGGTGGCGGCGGTCGGAGCCGCGCGACCACCCGCCCACAGCAGGTCGGTGAGGTAGCCGGCGAGCGCCTCGCGGCTCATCGTGGGCTCGTCGAGCCAGCGCTCGGCGGCCGACCGCACGGCGCCCACCATGGCGAAGCCCCACGGCTCGGCGACGCCGGCGTCGCGTCCGGCGGCGCGCAGCAGGTCGCCGATGACGCGGCTCACGTGCTTGCTGATGACCGCGCTGTAGTCGCTGGCGGCGGCCGCGTTCGCCGGACGCTGCAGCACGAACCGGTAGACGTGCGGGTCCTCCTCGACGGCGCGCAGGAAGGTGTCGACGCCGCCGGCGATCATGTCGCGGGGGTGCCGGGTGCCCTCCACCGCGGCGACGACGTCCTCGACCAGCTGCTCGCCGACCGCCCTGCCCACCGCGAGGAACAGGTCGGCCTTGTCCTCGAAGTAGCGGTAGAACACCGTCTTCGAGACGCCCGACGTCGCCGCGACGTCGTCCATGTCGATGCCCGGGCCGTGCTCGCGGACGGCCATGAGCACGGCAGCGATGAGCTCGGCCCGCCGCGCCGCACGGTGCGCCGCCCAGCGCTCGCGGCGGCCGTCCCGACGGACCGGTCGCTCCTCGGGCGTTTGGGGATCAGCCATCGCGGTGACACACTACTGCGAATCGGAGTTACACACACTTTTCCCGGAGCGGCCGTGACCCTGCACGTCCCCGCACGTCCAGCCGCACGTCCTGCCGCAGCGGTGCGCCACGCCGTCGCGTCGCTGCGCCGCCGGCTCGCGACCCCGGCGTCCGAGGCGCTGCCCGCCCCCGTCCGCGAGGCCGAGCAGCAGAGCGCGACCGACCCGGACGCCCCGCCGCCGCGTGACGCCGGGCTGCTGCGCGGCATCGCCAGCCGCCTGACGACGCCCCTCCTGCCCGACGACTACCTCCAGCTGCTCAACCCGCTGTGGAGCGCCCGCGAGCTGCGCGGCGTCGTCGTCGAGGTCGTGCCCGAGACCGAGCACGCCGCCACGCTGGTCATCAAGCCGGGCTGGGGCTGGTCGCCGCGCTACTCCGCCGGCCAGTACATCGGCATCGGCGTGCAGATGGAGGGCCGCTGGCACTGGCGGTCGTACTCGCTGACGTCGGTGCCGACCGAGAGGAGCAGCACGATCAGCATCACGGTCAAGGCGATGCCGGAGGGGTTCCTGTCCAACCACCTCGTCGGCGGCCTCGAACCCGGAACCGTCGTGCGGCTGGCCGCGCCGAAGGGCGACTTCGTGCTGCCCGAGCCGCCGCCGCAGAAGATCCTGTTCCTCACCGGCGGCGCCGGTCTCACGCCGGTCATGGGGATGCTGCGCATGCTGCACCGCCGCGGCACCATGCCCGACGTCCACCTCGTGCACTCCGCGCCGAGCGAGCGTGACGTGCTGTTCCGCGATGAGCTGCACCGGCTCGCCGAGGAGCACGACGGCCTGCGCCTGCACGAGCAGTTCACCGACACCATGGGCATGCTCGCGCTCGAGAACCTCGACGACGTCGTGCCCGACTGGGTCGAGCGCGAGACGTGGGCCTGCGGGCCGCCACCGATGCTGGACGCGGCCGAGAAGGCCTGGGCTGCGCAGCACCTCACCGGCAAGCTGCACGTCGAGCGGTTCTCCATCTCGCTCGACGGCGCCGGCGGCGAGGGCGGCACGGTCACCTTCGGCGCCGGCGGCCGCACCGCTGAGGTCGACGGCGCGACCACCCTGCTCGAGGCCGGCGAGCAGGTCGGCGTGCAGATGCCGTTCGGCTGCCGCATGGGAATCTGCCAGTCCTGCGTCGTCCCCCTCGTGGCCGGCTCCGTGCGCGACCTGCGCAACGGCGACGTCAAGGTCGAGGGCGACCGCGTCCAGACCTGCATCAGCGCTGCCGCGGGCGACTGCGTCCTCGGCGTCTGACCCCGCACGCGACCGACCGACCGACCCCCTACCGGAACGGAGGCCCTGCGTGGCCGTCACCGACATCAAGGAGTTCGCCCACCTCACCGAGGCCGACGTGGAGGCGATCGGGCGTGAGCTCGACCAGCTGCGCCGCGACGTCGAGGAGGCGCGCGGCGCCTCCGACGCCGCCTACGTCAAGAACGCCATCAAGCTCCAGCGCGGCCTGGCCGCGGGCGGGCGCGTGGTGCTGTTCGCCAGCGCCTTCCCGCCGGCGTGGGTCGCCGGCACGACGATGCTCGGGCTCGCCAAGATCATCGAGAACATGGAGCTCGGGCACAACGTCATCCACGGCCAGTGGGACTGGATGAACGACCCCGAGGTGCACTCCAGCGCCTGGGAGTGGGACACCGCCTGCCCGAGCGAGCAGTGGAAGCACAGCCACAACTTCGTGCACCACAAGTACACGAACGTCGTCGGCAAGGACGACGACGTCGGCTACGGGATCCTGCGGGTCACCCGCGACCAGCGGTGGCACCCGGTGTTCCTCGCCCAGCCGCTGACCAACGCCATGCTCGCGACCTTCTTCCAGTACGCCGTCGCGCTGCACGACCTCAACATTCAGTCGATCCGCAAGGGCCGCAAGGACCCGCGCACCACGCTGCGGCAGCTCAAGCAGATCGGCCGCAAGGTCGGGCGGCAGACGGTCAAGGACTACCTGCTGTTCCCGCTGCTGACCGGCCCGCAGTTCGTGACGACGCTGACGGCGAACGCCACCGCCAACCTGATGCGCAACCTGTGGGCGTACACGGTCATCTTCTGCGGGCACTTCGCCGACGGCGCGGAGAAGTTCACGGTCGAGGAGCTCGAGAACGAGACGCCGCACGAGTGGTACCTGCGGCAGATGCTCGGCTCGGCGAACTTCCGGGCCGGCCCGGTCATGGCCTTCATGTCCGGCAACCTCTGCTACCAGATCGAGCACCACCTGTTCCCCGACCTGCCGAGCAACCGGTACGCCGAGATGAGCGTGCGGGTGCAGGCACTGTGCGAGAAGTACGACCTGCCGTACACGACCGGCACGCTCACCCACCAGTACCTGCAGACGCTGCGCACCCTCTGGAAGCTGTCGCTGCCCGACCTTTTCCTGAAGGCCACCGCGGACGCGGCACCGGAGACGGCGTCCGAGCACGGCGGCACGGTGCAGGAGCTGCGCGGGACGGCGCGGACGCCGCAGCGGCGGGCCAGCTAGCGCGACGCGCTCCCTCGCGGCGGCTGACGACGTCGACCTACAGTGCCGCGTGCCCGCTTCGTCCTGGTCAGGCCGACGTCGCACCACGGCGGTCGTCGCCGTCGCCGTGGTGGTCGCGCTCGTCGCTGCCGCCGTCGTCCTCGTGCAGGTCCGCCGCGCCCAGGCGCTCGACGACGCCGCGCGGGCGGCGGCGCAGCAGTACGCCGACGCCGCGGAGCAGCGCGACCTCACGGCGGCACGGCTCAGCACCGACCCCGCCGCGGCGCAGCAGGCGTACAGCGCCGCGGTCGCCGGGCTCGGCGAGGCGCTGCCCGAGGTCCACGTGCTCGGCGTCGAGCGCGACGGCGACTCCGGCACCGCGCGGCTGCAGTGGACGTGGCCGTTCGGACCCGACGGGTGGACGTACGAGACGACGCTGCCGGTCGCCGCGGACGGCGACGACTGGGTGGCGGAGCCCGAGCTGACCGCCGTCCACCCGCAGCTCGCCGACGGCGCGACGCTCGACGCCGAGCGCGTGCAGCCGGAGCGCGCACCGGTGCTCGGCCGCGACGGCACGCCGCTGGTCACCGCGACGCCCGTCGTCGACGTCGGCGTGCAGCCGTCGCGCACCACCGACCCGGCCGGCCTGGCGCGCACGCTGGGCGAGCTGCTCGACGTCGACGCGGCCGCGCTGGCACAGCGGATCGCGAGCGCTGCACCGGATTCCTTCGTGCACGTCATCACGCTGCGCCGCAGCGACTACGAGCCGCTGCGCGCGCAGCTGCAGCCACTGCCGGGCACCGTCTTCCGCGAGGGCACGCTGCCGCTGGCGCCGACGCGCGAGTTCGCCCGCGCGCTGCTCGGAGCGGTCGGGCCGGTGACGGCAGAGCTCGTCGAGCAATCGGACGGTCGGCTGGTCGCCGGCGACGTCGGCGGGCTGTCGGGCCTGCAGCGCTCGTACGACGAGCGGCTGGCGGGATCGGCCGGCGTGCGGGTCGACCTCGTCCGCGACGACGAGCGCGAGGAGCTGTTCGCGGTCGACGCGGTCGCCGGCGAGCCGGTGCAGGTCTCCCTCGACGCGGCCGTGCAGCGGGCGGCCGACGCGGCTCTCGCGACGGCGTCCGGCGGGAACGGCAACGCCTCGCTGGTCGCCGTCGACGTGCCGACCGGCGACGTCGTCGCCGTGGCGAACACGCCGGTCAGCGGAGCGGACCGCGCACTCACCGGGCGCTACCCGCCGGGCTCCACGTTCAAGGCGGTCAGCACCTACGCGCTGCTCGGCGCCGGCCTGACACCCGACGAGTCGGTGCCGTGCCCGGAGACGGCGACGGTCGACGGCCGGTCGTTCCGCAACTTCGAGGGCGGTCAGCTCGGCGACGTGCCGTTCCGGATGGCGTTCGCGCAGTCGTGCAACACCGCGTTCGTCGAGCTGTCGCAGCGGCTCGAGGCCGACGCGCTGGCCTCGGCCGGCACCGCGTTCGGCCTCGGCGCTGCGTGGGACGTCGGGGTCGACGTGTTCGCGGGCGAGGTGCCCGCGACGACGTCACCGGTCGACCAGGCCGCGGCGACGATCGGGCAGGGCCGGGTGCTGGCCAGCCCGGCCGCGATGGCGCAGGTCGCCGCGACGGTCGCGCGCGGGTCGTGGTCGCCGCCGCGGCTCGTGCTGCAGACGGAGCCGGCCGGCACGCCGCCCTCGGCCGAGCCCGACGCCGCGAGGCTCGCGACCGTGCGGGAGCTGATGCGCGGCGTCGTCGAGCGCGGGACGGCGAGCGCGCTCGCCGACGTGCCCGGCCCGCCGGTCCACGCGAAGACCGGGACGGCCGAGTACGGCACCGAGTCGCCGCCGCGCACGCACGCCTGGGTCATCGGCTTCCGCGGCGACCTGGCGTTCGCCGTGCTCGTCGAGGAGGGCTCGAGCGGTGGTGCGGTCGCCGTCCCGGTCGCGGAGGCGTTCCTGCGCGGTCTCTGAGAGGGTCCCCTGACGGCTCCTGTTCTTGTCAGTGGTGGCTCGTAAGTTGCTGCAATGACGAGTCTTTCGAGTCTGACGATCGATGAGTTGGCGGACGGGATCTGCCTGCGGGCGGGCCGGATCGCGGCGGCTGAGGCCGAGCTGCTGCGGTGGATCGCGGAGTTCGACCGGCGTGGCGGCTGGGGCGGGCCGGGGATGCTGTCGTGCGCGCACTG
>JBKHYE010000170.1:0-5020 GCA_046565705.1 Actinomycetes bacterium | reverse complement strand
CCCACTGCTGCCTCCCGTAGGAGTCTGGGCCGTGTCTCAGTCCCAGTGTGGCCGGTCGCCCTCTCAGGCCGGCTACCCGTCGTCGCCTTGGTGGGCCGTTACCCCACCAACAAGCTGATAGGCCGCGGGCCCATCCCTAGCCGAAAAACTTTCCACCTCCTGTGATGCCGCAGGAGGTCGTATCCGGTATTAGCCCCGGTTTCCCGGGGTTATCCCAGAGCTAGGGGCAGGTTGCCCACGTGTTACTCACCCGTTCGCCGCTCGAGTACCCCCGAAGGGGCCTTTCCGCTCGACTTGCATGTGTTAAGCACGCCGCCAGCGTTCGTCCTGAGCCAGGATCAAACTCTCCGTCAATGACTGAAGAGCGCCGTCCGCCTGGCGAGGCGGGACGACAGATTCTGGCGACAGAAGCGATCTGCTGATCGTTTCGTTCACCAAAGGAACCTGAGCACGACGTCGTCCGCGGTCCGGATGGACCGCTTCAGAGCCGTGCCCGGGGTTGTTCTATGGCACTGACTTTCGGCACGCTGTTGAGTTCTCAAGGAACGGACGCTCACCGTTCGGAGCCTGTCGGCTCGCCGCGGGGCAACCCTCGTAGGTTAGTGAGGACCTCTTCCGCCTGTCAAACCCGGCGTCGTGCCGGGCGGACCTGCGGGGTCCTCTTCCTCGCTCCGGCGCTCGGCACAGCCGCGCGGTTCCGGTCGAGGAGGCCCGCGGACCGTGCTGCGGAGGGGTCGAACCCGTCCGCCGTCCGGTGCTCCGGGGGCGAGAGGAGAAGGTACGAGGCTGCACGGTCGGCGTCAAATCGCTTGTGCTGCAAGCACTCCTGCACGTGTGCCGAGTGCCTGCCGCGGTGCCGGTCGAGGCGGTCACGCCCCTGCTCCTGGAAGGCACAAGTCGCCGGCAGGCCGGGTTGTTCCGCCGTCCGGCACCGGACCCGCCGGGCACCGGACCCGTCCACCCGGCGGCCTCTGGGACCTCCGCGACCACCCGCGGCCCATGAGGCGCCCAGGTGCGCGGGTGGACGGGCCGGGTGCCGGGTCGAGGCGCGGGAGGCGGGTTGCGGAGCTGCCGCGGACCGCGGTCGACTCGCGCGTGAGCGCGCGGGATGCCGCCTCGTGGCGAGGCTGGCCGCCTCGTGACGAGGCGGGCCGCCTCCTGACGAGCGTGGCCGCCTCGGTGCGTACGCGCCGAGCACGAGGGCGCACCCGTCCCGCGGTGGCATCCCCCGGGCGGCGTGCAGTCGCCGACGAGCTCGGGCGCTCTCAGACCCGCTCGGCGACCGCCATCGCCTTCTTGCCGCGGCGCAGGACGGCGAACCGGCCGTGCAGCCAGTCCTCCCTCGACACGACGGCCGACTCGTCGTCCACCCGCTCGTTGTTGAGGTACACGCCACCGTCCTTGACCGCCCGCCGCACCTCCGACTTGGAGAGCAGGAGCGCCGCGGCCAGCAGGTCGACCACCGGCGGGGCGTCGTCGGCAGCCCGCACCGACGGTGCCTCCGCGACCGCCGCGCGCAGGGTGGCCTCGTCGAGGCTGCGCAGGTCGCCGGAGCCGAACAGCGCCGCGCTGGCCGCCTGCACCCGCCGCACCTCCTCCGGGCCATGGACGAGGGCGACGAGCTCGGCGGCGAGTCGGCGCTGCGCGGCGCGCGCCTGCGGGCGCTCGGCGGTCGCGGCGTCGAGCGCCTCGACCTCTTCGCGGCCGACGAAGGTGAGCAGCCGCAGGTAGGTGCCGGCGTCCCGGTCGTCGACGTTGAGCGCGAACTGGTACAGCGCGTACGGCGTCGTCATGTCGGGGTCGAGCCAGACGTTGCCACCGCCGGTGCTCTTGCCGATCTTCTCCCCGGCCGAGTCGGTGACCAGCGGGAAGGTCAGCGCGTGGGCCGACCCGCGCTCGACCCGGCGGACCAGGTCGAGCCCGGCGGTGATGTTGCCCCACTGGTCGTTCCCGCCGATCTGCAGCCGACAGCCGTACCGCCGGTACAGCTCGAGGTAGTCGAGCGACTGCAGCAGCTGGTAGCTGAACTCGGTGAAGGACAGGCCGCCGCTCTCCAGCCGCGCGCTGACCGACTCGCGGCTGAGCATCACGTTGACCGGGAAGTGTACGCCGATGTCGCGCAGGAAGGTCAGCACGGGCAGGTCGCGCGTCCAGTCGAGGTTGTCGACGAGCAGCGCGCCCGTCGGCCCCTCGTCGAAGTCGAGGAACCGGCGCATCTGCGCGGCCAGCAGCGCGGTGCGCCGGGCGACCTCGTCGACGCTCATGAGGGTGCGCTCGGCCTTCCGCCCGGTGGGGTCGCCGACGAACCCGGTGGCCCCGCCGGCGAGCGCGATCGGGCGGTGACCTGCCAGCTGGAAGCGGCGGAGCGCCAGGAGCGGGACGAGGCTGCCCACGTGCAGGCTGTCGGCGGTGGGGTCGAACCCCGCGTAGACGGTCAGCGGCGCGTCGGCCAGGTCGCGCGCGAGGGCGTCGCGATCGGTGCTCTGCGCGATGAGGCCGCGCCACCCGAGGTCGGCGAGCACGTCGTCGACGGGCGCGATGGTCGGCAGCGAAGCGGCGTCCGGCAGCAGCGCGGGTCCGGGCGGAGCAGTCATGCCCCGATCGTGCCGCACGGCGTCGACCGGGTTCCGGGGCGCTGCTTCGCCGGGATGCGCTGTGGCGTCGACCCGACCGCAGACGACCGGTCACACCGGCGGCGGCGCCGCGGCGTCGAGCACCTGGCCGGCCCGCCCGTCGTGCCGCCCGAGCGCCACGTCGACGACCAGCCGCGCGGTCGCCTCGGGCGGCGTCCAGCCGTCCTCGGGCACGTCCTGCCAGACCGGCATCGACGCCGTCATCGGCGTGCGCACGAGCCCGGGCAGCACGTCGACGACGACGACACCGGTGCCGGCGAGCGGCACCGCGAGCGCCGCGGTGAAGGCGGACAGCGCCCGCTTGCTGACGGCGTACGCGGTGTACGTGCCGGTCTCGGAGGCGGCGCGGGCCCGGCTGGTGACGTTGACGACGTGGCCGTGCCCGCGCTGCACCATGGCCGGCAGGAGCGCCCGGCACAGCAGGAACGGCCCGCGCAGGTTGGTCTCGACGACGTCCCACGACTCGGCGGCGTCGACCTCCCAGAACGGGCGCGGAGCCGACTCGATCCGGCCGGCGTTGTTCACGAGCAGGTCGACCGGCCCCAGCTGCTGCTCAACGTGAGCGACCAGCCGGTCGACGGCCGACGCGTCGCGCACGTCGACCCCGGCTGGGAAGACCGGCACGGCGAAGGCCTCGAGCTCCTCGGCGAGGCTGCGCACCTGCGCGCCGGTGCGGGCGACGACGGCGAGGTGCATCCCCTCCGCGGCGAGCGCCCGAGCGACCTCGCGGCCGATCCCACGGCCGGCGCCGGTGACCACGCCGACGCGCCCGCGCAGGCGCCCGCTGCCGCTCATGCGGCGCAGGCTAGGGCGCGGTCACGACGCGCGGCTGCCCCGCCGGCGCGGCACGGCGGCCCGGTACGGCGAGACGCTGGGCTCGCCCGCGACCCAGAACCGCCACGGCGTCGGCGCCCCTGCACCCGCGACGCCGACGCGCGGCCCGCTCCGCACGGCGGCGGGGTCGGCCGGTGTGCCCGCGAGCAGCCGCACCGGTGAGCCGTCGGCGAGCAGGTCGACGCCGTCCTCCGCGCCGGTCACGCCGAGGGTCCTGGTGAGGCGGGCGGGCCCGCGGCACAGGTCGCGGTCGAGCACGCCCGGCCGCCGCTCCCGGGCGGCGTCGAGCCCGTCGACCACCTCGCCGGCGCGCAGCAGCACGGCGCTCGCGACGCCGTCCTCCCCCGCCACGACGTTCATGCACCAGTGCATCCCGTAGGTGAAGTAGACGTAGGCGTGACCCGCCGGTCCGAACATCACCGCGGTGCGCGACGTCCGGCCGCGGTAGGCGTGCGAGCCCGGGTCGGCCTCGCCGGCGTAGGCCTCGACCTCGGTCAGTCGGACCGTGACGCCGCCGGCGCGCAGCTCGGCACCGAGCAGCAGCGGCGCCACCTCCAGCACCGGCCGGCTGAGAGTCGCGCGGTCGAGCTCAGGCATCCGCCCAGCCGCGGTGCGACGCGACCTCGGCGGTCAGCGTCGCGAGCTGCTCGCGCACCCGGTCGGGCGCGGTGCCGCCGTGCGCCGAGCGCGCCGCCAGCGCGCCGCGGACGTCGAGCACCGAGCGCACGTCGGGCGTCAGGTGCGGCGAGACGTGGGCTAGCTCGTCGTCGGTGGCCTCGTGCATCGCCTTGCCGTTCACGGTGCACCAGACGACGAGGTGCCCGACCGCCTCGTGCGCCTCGCGGAACGGCACGCCGCGGCGGACGAGCAGCTCGGCGACGTCGGTGGCCAGCGCGAAGCCGGTGGGTGCGGACGCCTCGAGGACGTCGGCGTGCACCGTCATCGTCGCGACCATGCCCGCCATCGCCGGCAGCACGAGCAGGAGCGTCTCGACGGCGTCGAAGCAGGGCTCCTGCGCCTCCTGCATGTCCCGGTCGTAGGTGAGCGGCAGGCCCTTGAGCATGGCCAGCGACCCGGTGACGTGCCCGATCAGCCGGCCGGACTTGCCCCGGGCGAGCTCGGCGATGTCGGGGTTCTTCTTCTGCGGCATGATCGACGAGCCGGTGGAGTAGGCGTCGTCGAGCGTCACCCAGCCGAACTCGGTGGAGTTCCAGAGCACGACCTCCTCGCCCAGCCGCGACAGGTGAACGCCGAGCAGCGCGGCGGCGAAGAGGAACTCGGCGACGAAGTCGCGGTCGGAGACCGCGTCCATCGAGTTCGCGGCGGCCGCGCGGAAGCCGAGCTCGGCCGCCACGCCGACCGGGTCGAGCGGCAGCGACGAGCCGGCCAGCGCGCCCGAGCCGAGCGGCGAGACCGCCGCCCTGTCGTCCCAGTCGACGAGCCGGTCGACGTCTCGCGCGAAGGCCTGCACGTGCGCCATCAGCTGGTGCGCGAACAGCACCGGCTGCGCGTGCTGCAGGTGCGTCATGCCGGGAGCGGGCGTGTCGACGTGC
>JBKHYE010000169.1:0-11401 GCA_046565705.1 Actinomycetes bacterium | reverse complement strand
GCTCGCCCTACCTGCAGGCGGCGCCCGGCTCGGCGCACGGGTACGACGTCGTCGACCACGGCCGGCTCAACGAGGAGCTGGGCGGCGAACCGGCGTTCGGGCGGATGGTGCGCGCGTGCCACGACGCCGGTCTCGGCATCGTGCTCGACGTCGTCCCCAACCACATGGCCGTGAGCGAGCCGGAGTCGCAGAACGCCGCCTGGTGGTCGCTGCTGCGCGAGGGTCGCGGGTCGCCGTACGCCGCGTGGTTCGACGTCGACTGGGACGACCCGGACAACCCCGGGAAGGTGCTCGTCCCGGTGCTGGGCGGACCGCTCGGCGAGGTGCTCGACGAGCTGGAGCTGCTCGACGACCGCATCCGCTACTACGACCACGAGGTGCCCGTCGCGCCCGGCACCCGCGTCGACGGCGACGTGCTCGCGACGCTCGAGCGCCAGCACTACCGGCTGTGCCACTGGCGGGTGGCCGGGGAGGAGCTCAACTACCGCCGCTTCTTCGACGTCACGACGCTCGCCGGCGTCCGCGTCGAGGACCCGGCGGTGTTCGAGGCGACGCACCGCGTCGTGCTTCAGCAGGTCTGCGACGGCGTGCTCGACGGGCTGCGCATCGACCACCCGGACGGCCTGGCCGACCCCGAGGGGTACCTCGACATGCTCGCCGAGGCGACCGGGGGTGCCTGGGTGGCGGTCGAGAAGATCCTCGAGCCGGGAGAGCAGCTGCCCGAGCAGTGGAAGACCGTCGGCACCACCGGCTACGACGCGATGAACCGGGTCACCGGGCTGTTCGTCGACCCGGCCGGCGAGCAGGCCCTCACCCACCTGTGGGCGTCGGTGACCGGCGACGAGGCGTCGTACGAGCAGGTGGTCGCCCAGACCAAGCGGCTGGTGCTGAGCGACGTGCTCGCCGCCGAGGTGAACCGGCTGACGGCGCTCGGCCTGCGCGTGTGCCGCACCGACCCCGCGCTTCGCGACACGACGCGCCGGGCCCTGCGGGAGGCCCTGGTCGAGGTCCTCGCCTCCTTCGGCGTGTACCGCGCGTACCTGCCGCCGGCCGGTCCCGCCGACGCGACCGCCCGCGCGCACGTCGAGCACGCGGTGCGCGCCGCCCAGCAGTCGCTGCCGCGGCGGGCGGCCGAGATCGCACTCGTCGGCCGGCTGGCGCTCGCCGAGGGCCCGTCCGGGTCGGCGGCGGAGGAGTTCGTGACGCGGTTCCAGCAGACCTGCGGCCCCGTCATGGCCAAGGGCGTCGAGGACACCGCGTTCTACCGCTACCTGCGGCTGACGGCGCTCAACGAGGTGGGCGGCGACCCGGGCCGCTTCGGCACCTCGACGGCCGACTTCCACGCCGCCTCCACCGTCGCGCAGCGCGACTGGCCGCTGTCGATGACGGCCCTGTCGACGCACGACACGAAGCGGTCCGAGGACGTGCGCGCCCGGCTGGTGCTGCTGTCCGAGTGCGCCGTCGAGTGGGGAGAGGCGGTCACCCGCTGGGCTGCGCTCGCGGCCCGGCACCGCTTCCCCGCCGGTCCCGACGTCGCCACCGAGCAGCTCGTCTTCCAGACGCTCGTCGGCGCCTGGCCGGTGTCCGCCGACCGCGCCGTGGCGTACTGCGAGAAGGCGACCCGCGAGGCGAAGGCCCGCACGTCGTGGACCGAGCCCGACCCCGCCTTCGACGAGGCGCTCGCCGCCTTCGTGCGCGCGGTGCTGGCCGACGACGAGCTCGTCGCCGAGATCGCCGCGTTCGTCGAGCGGCTGGCACCGGCGTGGCGCACGACCGTGCTCGCGCAGAAGGCCGTGCAGCTCACGATGCCCGGCGTCGCCGACGTCTACCAGGGCACCGAGCTGCCGGACCTGTCGCTCGTCGACCCCGACAACCGCCGACCGGTCGACTTCTCCGCACGCCGCTCGCTGCTCGCGTCGCTCGACGGCCCCCCGGCCGTCGACGACTCGGGCGTGGCGAAGCTGCACCTGGTCTCCCGGCTGCTGCGCCTGCGGCGCGAGCGACCCGAGCACTTCCTGGCGGACAGCAGCTACGCGCCGCTCGACGCGGGGAGCCGGGCGGTCGCCTTCGTCCGCGGCGACGCCGTCGTCACCGTGGCGCCGGTGCGCGCGGTCGCGGTCGAGCGCAACGGCTGGCGCGACGACGCCGTCGAGCTGCCGGCCGGTCGCTGGCGCGACGTCCTGACCGGCGCCGCCCGTGACGGCGGCAGGGCGCCGCTGGCCGAGCTGCTCGACGGCTTCCCGGTCGCCGTGCTGGTCCGCGCCTGAGGAATCAGCGGGAGGCCGACGCCGCCGCCGGCTCCTCGCCGGGCGGCGCCGGCGAGCGCAGTACGCCGTCCGCGCGGTGCGGGCGGGCCGACTTCTCGGCGTACATCTCCGCGTCGGCGCGGCGCACCAGCTCGTCCAGGGTGCACGCCTCGTCGGGGAACCAGACCTCGGCGCCGACGGACAGCCGCAGCTCGAACGCGGCGGCGGAGCGCTCGTTGTGGCGGCGCAGCGCCTCGAGCACGCGGTGGCGGCCGACGTCGGCCTTGCCGTCGTCACCGAGCAGCAGGACGAACTCGTCGCCGCCCAGCCGACCGACGACGTCGGACGACCGGGACGACGCCTGCAGCACGGCCGAGGCGTCGGCGATCGCGCGGTCGCCCTCGCGGTGTCCGAGCGCGTCGTTGACCCGCTTCAGCCCGTCGAGGTCGACGAACAGCAGCACCCGCGGCGTCCCCTGCCGGCGGGCCCGCTCGAGCTCGTGCTCGGCCACCGCGAACCAGCCTCGGCGGTTGTAGAGGCCGGTCAGCTCATCACGGAGCGCGAGGTCCTCGAGCGCCGACTCGCGCTTGCGGTGGAGCACGACCAGCGATGCGCCGGCGATCAGCAGCAGCGCCACGACCGCGTACTGGACCCGGTTGCCGGCCGCGACGAGAGCGCCCTCGAACTCGTGGCGCTCCTGCGGCGTCAGCGCCGTCCAGCCCGACGTGCCGGCGGGGGCGTACGAGGTCACCAGCGCGCGACCGCCGTCCTCGGTGTCGGCGATGCCGCTGCCGCGGTCGAGGACCGCTGCGCGCAGCTGCTCGCCCGGCAGTGGCCTGCCGACGGCCGTGCGCTCCGGCCCCGCGACGACCAGGCCGGCCGCATCGATGACGTAGCCGTGGCCGGTCTGCCCGTACACCAGCTCGGAGACGTACTGCTGCAGGCCGCTGGCGCGCGGGTCCCACAGCCCGACGAGCAGGCCGCGCGAGCCGTCGGTCAGCGGCACCGGCAACCCGAGCGCCAGCCGGGGGCCGCCGTCGCTCGACAGGACGCCGGAGACCGGCAGCTCGCCGGAGCGCGAACGAGCCGTCGCGCGCAGCGGTTCCCAGCCGGGGTCGTCCGCCGCAGGCAGCTCCCCTTCAGCAGCCCACCCGCCCAGCGGCGTGCCGTCGGGCGCCGTCAGCAGGGCGCCCGCGTCGACGGCGGTGGTCCTGCTGACCAGGCCCTGGAGGCGGGCGGTCGTGGCCGGGTCGCCGGGGGCGGCGCTCCACGGGCCCATCGTCTGGAGCTCGTCGCGGACCTCGCGGCCGTTGAGGAGCACGTACTGGTGGGTGAGGCCGGCGAGCGTCTCCTGCAGCGCGAGCCGGTCCTGGCGGTGCACGTCGCGCGCCTGGTCGCCGGCAGCCGCGCCGGCGACGAGGCCGAGCGCGCCGAGTGCGGCGACGAGCGTGCCGGACACGACGAGACCCAGGTGTCGGCGCAGCCCGCGCCGGCGGTGGGTCCGATGCACGGTCTCTGCCATGACCGCCTCCTGGTTCTGTTCCATCCTCTTCGGCCCCGTTTCCTCTTCTTCTCAAGCGCTCGGGCGGAAAGTGGCCCGCAATGACCATGCGGAGTGGCCCATGCCACACCGGCCGCGCCACCCGGCGCCCGGAGTAGGAGAGGCGGCACCGGGCAGGGAGCGCGCATGACGACGGTCAGCGTGTGGGCGCCGCGCCCGCGTCGTGTCGAGCTGCAGCTCGGCGACGAGCGGCACCCGATGGAGCAGCACAGCGGCGGCTGGTGGTCGGTCGACATCGCGCCGTCGGAGGAGCCCGGCGACTACGCGTTCGTGCTCGACGGCGGGCCGCCGCGACCCGACCCCCGGTCGATGTGGCAGCCGCACGGCGTCCACGGGCCATCCCGGCTCGTCGACCACGGCGCGTTCGAGTGGACCGATGGCACCTGGCGCGGGCTGCCGCTGGCCGGCGCGGTGCTCTACGAGCTGCACGTCGGCACGTTCACCGTGGACGGCACGTTCGACGCTGCCATCGGCCGGCTCGACCACCTCGTCGACCTCGGCGTCGACGCCGTCGAGCAGCTGCCGTGCCACGCGTTCGCCGGCCGCCACGGCTGGGGCTACGACGGCGTCGCGTGGTTCGCGGTGCACGAGCCGTACGGCGGGCCGGAGGGCCTCAAGCGCTTCGTCGACGCCTGCCACGCCCGAGGGCTCGGCGTCGTCATGGACGTCGTCTACAACCACCTCGGCCCGGCCGGGAACTACCTGCCCGAGTTCGGCCCGTACCTCACCGAGGCCCACACGACACCGTGGGGCCCGGCGGTCAATCTCGACATGCCCGGCTCGGACGAGGTGCGCCGCTACGTGCTCGACAACGTCCGGATGTGGTTGCGCGACTACCACGTCGACGGGCTGCGGCTCGACGCCGTGCACGCCCTGGTCGACGAGCGGGCCACGCACCTGCTCGAGGAGATGTCGGTCGAGGTCGAGGCGCTCGGCGCGCAGCTGCACAAGCCGCTGTTCCTCATCGCCGAGAGCGACCTGAACGACGCGCGGATGGTCATGTCGCGCGAGGCGGGCGGCCGCGGGCTGCATGGCCAGTGGGCCGACGACGTCCACCACTCGCTGCACGTGACGCTCACCGGCGAGACCAGCGGCTACTACGCCGACTTCGCCGGCCTCGACGTGCTCGCGAAGGTCCTGCGCGACGTGTTCCTCCACGACGGGCGGTGGTCGTCGTTCCGCGGTCGAAGCCACGGCCGGCCGGTGCCTCCCACGGTACCGGGGCACCGGTTCGTGACCTACCTGCAGGACCACGACCAGGTGGGCAACCGGGCGACCGGCGACCGGCTGTCGGCGAGCCTGTCGGACGGACTGCTGAAGGTCGGCGCGGCCCTGCTGCTCACCTCACCGTTCACCCCGATGCTCTGGATGGGCGAGGAGTGGGGCGCGCGCACGCCGTGGCAGTTCTTCAGCGACCACGAGGGCGAGCTCGGCGAGGCTGTTCGCACCGGCCGTCGCGAGGAGTTCGCGAGCCACGGGTGGGACACCTCGGACGTGCCCGACCCGCAGGACGAGCAGACGTTCCTGCGGAGCAAACTCGACTGGAGCGAGCGCGACGACCCGCGCAGCGCGGCGCTGCTGGAGTGGTACCGCTCGCTGATCGCGCTGCGCCGGTCGCGGCCCGAGCTCACCGACGGCCGGCGTGACCGGGTGCGCGTGACGCACGACGCCGACGCGCGCTGGGTCGTGGTGCAGCGCGGCGCCGTCGCGGTGGCCTGCAACCTGGCCGCCGAGCGGCAGGCGGTGCCGCTGACCGCCGCGCCGGTGGCCGTGCTGGCGCACAGCGCACCGGGCTACGTGTTCACCCCCGGCTGCGTCGAGACCGACGGCGAGAGCGTCGTCGTCCTCGAGCTGCTCGATCCCGCGCGGCCCACTGCCTGACGTCCCGTCGTCGCCTCCGGCGACCGCTGGCACGACGACGGCCCGGTGACTCTGTCACCGGGCCGGTCGTCACGAGCGGGTTCCTACTGGCTGATCGCCTCGACGGTGTCGCCCGTCTTCGCGTCCTTGCCGGTGCGGGCGAGGTCGGCCTGCGCCACCATGCCGACCAGCTTCTTGCCGTCGATGACCGGCAGCCGGCGCACCTGGTGCTCCGACATCGTGCGCGTGATCTCCTCGATCGGGTCGTCGGCGCCGATGGTCACGAGCTCGCCCTGGTCCTGGGTGAGGTCGATGACCTTCGTGGTCGCCGGGTCCTTGCCGGCCGCCAGCACCTTCACGACGATGTCGCGGTCGGTGACGATGCCCTGCAGGCGGTCGCCGTCGCAGATCGGGATCGACCCGTAGTCCTCGCTGGCGAGCTTCTTGGCGGCCTCGATGACGGTCGTGTCCGGGGACAGGACGTCGGCACCGGGGGTCATGATGTCGCGTGCGGTGGTCATGCGTCTCCTTCCGAGCGCGCTCGGTGCGCGCTGGTCGTGGTCGTTGACGTCCCTGCGTCGCTTTCTGCCCACTGTGCGGGCTCCGTCACCTCGCGCGCCGGTAGGGCCGGGCTGACCGCTTCGGCAGCACGTCGCGCGGGAATCCGGACCCCATGCGCATCGCCGTCACGGGGGCCACCGGCAACGTGGGCTCCGCCCTGCTGACCTCGCTGCTCGAGCGCCCCGACGTCGACGCCGTCGTCGGGCTCGCCCGTCGGCTGCCCGAGCGGCCTGACCCGCGGGTGGAGTGGCACAGCGTCGACGTCGCCGACCCGGCGGCCGACCTGGTCGCGGCGTTCTCGGGCGCCGACGTCGTCGTGCACCTGGCGTGGCTGCTGCAGCCGAGCCACGACCCGGACGAGATGCGCCGGGTCAACCTCGGCGGCACCCGGCGCGTGCTCGACGCCTTCGTCACAGCCGGCGTGCCGGCGCTCGTGCACGCGTCGTCGATCGGCGCGTACTCCCCCGGCCCGAAGGACCGCCGCGTCGACGAGACACACCCGACGCACGGCATCGCGACGAGCACCTACAGCCGGCACAAGGCCGAGGCGGAGCGGATGCTCGACCGACTCGAGGCCGAGCACCCCGAGCGCCGCGTCGTCCGGATGCGCAAGGGCATCGTGCTGCACCCGGCCGCCGCCAGCGCGCTCGCCCGCTACTTCCTCGGCCCGTACGTGCCGCAGTCGCTCGTGCGCCGCTCGCTCGTGCCGGTGGTGCCGGCGGTCGAGCGGCTGGCGATCCAGGCGCTGCACGCCGACGACGCCGCCTCGGCCTACGTCGAGGCGTGCGTGCGGCCCGTCGTCGGCGCGTTCAACCTCGCGGCCGAGCCGGTGCTGGACCCGCCCGTGCTCGCGCGCACCCTCGGCGCACGGCAGCTGCGGGTGCCCGCGGCGGTGCTGCGCGGCGCCGTCGCGTCGTCGTGGCGACTGCACCTGCAGCCGACCGACCCGGGCTGGATCGACATCGCCCTGCTCACGCCGCTGATGGACTGCACCCGCGCCCGCACCGTGCTGGGCTGGGAGCCGCGGCACGACGCGGCGAGCGCGCTCGCAGCGACCGTCGACGCGATGGCGAAGGGCGCCGGGGCACCGACACCGGTGCTGCGCCCGCGGGCCGGCGGGCTCGCCCGGCTCGGCGAGGTCGTGCGCGGGGTGGTGCCGGGCCTGCGCTGAGACGGGTCAGGCGGCGCGGCGGCGGGCGCCCCGGGGGATGACCGGGGCGTCGCGGCCGGTGCCGCGCTCGGCGCCCGTCTCCTGGCCGTCGTACGGCTGGAGCGGCGTGCGCTGCTCCTCGTGGTAGTCCTCCTCGACGTTGACCTCCCAGACGTCGTGGAGGCGCTCGCCCGCGAGCACGTTCTCGGCGGCGAGCATCGCGGTGAGCATGCTGTGGTCGGCGTTGTTGTAGCGGTGCATGCCGTTGCGGCCCACCGGGTGCACGTTCGGCACAGCGGTGTCGAGCCACGCCCGGATCGTCTCGACGTTGCGCTTGTAGTGCTCGTCGTAGACCGGGTACGCCTTCGGCTGGCGGACGACGTAGCCGGCTTCCACGACGTCGCCGGTGACCAGGCCGAGCTCGCGGATCTCCTTGGTCGCGAGCGCGATCAGCTCGTCGTCGTCGGAGGTCCAGGTCTCGTCGCCCTCGTCGACGAAGTACTCGAGGCCGAGGCAGGTGCGCCCGTCCTTGACGAGGAACGGCGACCAGGACCCGAAGTTCTGCACCCGGCCCACCTTGACGCCGGGCGAGTGGATGTAGATCCAGTTGTCCGGGAAGCTGAACTCCTCCGGCACGACCAGCGCGACGGTGAGGAAGTCGCGGTACCGCAGGTCGTCGGCGGCCGCGAGCACCTCCGGCGGGGCCGGGGGGTCGAAGGCGCGCGCGAGGTCGGAGATCGGCATCGACGAGATGAGGTCGGAGGTCTGCTGGCGAAGCTCACCCATCGGCGTGGCGGTGACGACGGCGGTGGCGCCGCGCGCGTCGCGCTCGATGCGTTCGACCGGCCGGTGGAGCAGCACCTCCCCGCCGAGGCCGCGCACGTGCTCGGCGCACCGCTCCCACATCAGGCCCGGACCGAGTCGCGGGTACTGGAACTCCTCGATGAGGCTGGCGATCTCCTTCTGGTTCCGCTTCGGCAGCAGCGCGTTCTTGACGGCCGACAGGAGCGAGAGGTTCTTGATGCGCTGCGCGGCCCAGTCCGCCTGGATCTCGGTGGCGTCGACGCCCCACACCTTCTCGGTGTAGGTCTTGAAGAAGATCCGGTAGAGCCGCCAGCCGAAGCGCGCCGCGACCCACCCCTCGAAGTTGCTCTGGTCCTTCGGCGGGCGCACCCGCACCAGCGCGTACGACAGCACGCAGCGGACGGCCTCGAGCACACCGAGGTTGCCCAGCGCGTTGGCGGCCTTCAGCGGGTAGTCGAACAGCTTGCCGCGGTAGTAGATGCGGCTCATCCGCGGGCGGAGGAGGAACTCCTCGTCCGGCAGGATCTCGTGCCACAGCGCCTCGACCTCGGGCACCTTGGTGAAGAAGCGGTGGCCGCCGATGTCGAACCGCCAGCCGTCGCGCTCGACGGTGCGGCTGATGCCGCCGATGGCGTCGCTGCTCTCGAGCACGGTCGACGGCACGCCGGCCTTCCCGAGCGAGTAGGCCGCGGTCAGCCCGGCGGGCCCGGCGCCGATGACGACCACCTGCCGATCGACAGCGCCCGGGCGAGGAGGGGCAGGATGCGGCACGCGGGCTCCTTCGGGACTCAACAGGACAGGCGGCCACGACCTCCCCCACCCGGACCGGCTCACGCTTGTCCGTTCGGCCGAGTCCGCCCCAGCGGTTCACCGGGCCCGGCGCGGGCTGGGTCACACCCGCGTGGCTCGTCAGCCTGCGGCGCGGGCGAGGGAGGTGAGGCGGCTGAGCGCCCGCAGGTACTTCTTGCGGTAGCCGCCGGCGAGCAGCTCGTCCGGAAAGACGGCGTCGAGCGACGTCCCGCTCGACACCACCGGCACGCCGCGGTCGTAGAGCCGGTCGACGAGCACGACGAGCCGAAGCGCCGCGGCCTGGTCGCTCACCGGCTCCACCTGCGACAGCCCGACGAGCGGGACGTCGTCGACCAGCGCGCCGTACCGGCTGGGGTGCAGCCGCGCGAGGTGCTGCAGGAGGTCGGAGAAGCGGTCGAGCGTGGCGCCGTCGACGCCGTCGGTGCGGGCGCGCACGTCATCGTCGGAGAGCGGGGCCGGAGCCGCCGGCAGGCCGCGGTGCCGGTAGTCCTCGCCGTCCACGCGCACGGTCGTGAACTGCGCCGCGAGCCCTTGGATCTCACGCAGGAAGTCCGAGGCGGCGAACCGCCCCTCACCCAGCGCGTCCGGCAGCGTGTTCGACGTCGCCGCGAGCCGCACGCCGGCGTCGACGAGCCGACCGAGCAGCGACGACACGAGCACCGTGTCACCCGGGTCGTCGAGCTCGAACTCGTCGACGGCGAGCAGCCGGTGGCCGGACAGCTCGTCGACGGTGCGACCGAAGCCCAGTGCGCCGACCAGATGGGTGAGCTCGACGAAGGTGCAGAACGCGCGCGGCTCGGGGGCGGCGTGCCAGAGCGAGGCGAGCAGGTGGGTCTTGCCGACACCGAAGCCGCCGTCGAGGTAGACGCCGGCCGGGCCGTCGTCCGCCCGCTCGCGGCCGAGCAGCCGGCTGCCCCACGAGCGCGGCGTCGGCCGCAGCCGCGCCGCGAACTGCTGCAGCGCCTCGAGAGCGCGCCTCTGCGAGGGCTGGGCCGGGTCGGGCCGGTAGGTCTCGAACCGGACGTCGGCGAACTGCGGCGGCGGGACGAGCCCGGCGACGAGGGTGTCGGGCGGCACGGTCGGCGACCGGTCGACCAGGCGCAGCGCGGGCACGGGATGCGAGCCTAGAGTCCGCCGGGTGCGCCGCCTGCTGCCCCCGTCGCCCACCGAGGAGCCGGGCCATGACGTGGACCTCGACGAGGTCTACGCCTGGCCGGACCGGTGCGTGCGCGGGCTCATGGTCGCAAGCGTCGACGGCCGCACGACCGTCAACGGCGCGAGCGAGCCGCTGTCCGGGCGCGCCGACCGGCGCGTCCTGTCGCTGCTGCGCGGCACGTGCGACGTCGTGCTCTGCGGTGCCGGCACCGTGCGCGCGGAGGGCTGGCACCCGCCGCGGCCGTCGCCGGCGCGACGGGCCTGGCGAGCGCAGCGCGGCATGCCCGAGGTGCCGGTGTACGCCGTCGCCAGCCGCAGTGGCTCGGTGCCCAGCGATGACACCGAGGGCGACGTGCTCGTGCTCGACGGCACGCCGGACGAGGCGCTCGACGAGCTGTCCCGACGGGGGCTGACGCGGGTGCTCTGCGAGGGCGGTCCGACGCTGCTGGCCGCCGTCGCGTCCGCCGGCCGGCTCGACGAGCTGTGCCTCACGATCAGCCCGTTGCTCACCGGACCCGGCTCGCTCGGCCTGCTCGAGGGCGCACCGTGGCCGGCCACCGTGCCGGTCTCGCTGGTGTCACTGCTCGAGCAGGACGGGTTCCTGTTCGGCCGCTGGGCGGTCGGCTAGTTCCCCTCGACGTCGCCCTCGGCGGTGGCGCCCTCGGTCTCCGCGGTGTCGGCGTCACTGTCGGCGACCTCGCGGGCCGCACCGCCGGTGCCGGTCGGCGAGCCGTACGTCGTTCCGGGGCTGTCGTCGCCGGGCTCGAGCTGGTCGGCGGTCCTGCCGGTCGCCGACAGGCCGGCGCCGCTGAGGTCAGGGTCGGGGCTGCTCATGTCGGGTCTCCTACCCGCCGTCGGAGCGTCGGACGCACGCCGCCGTAGGGTTCCGGCCATGGCGGAGCAGGTCCCGGGCGCCGACCCGGCAGTCGTGGGCCCGTACCTGGCACGGGCGCTCGACGACGACCGGTGGACCGAGCCCACGGTCACCCTCATCGCCGGCGGCAAGAGCAACCTGACCTACCGCGTCGACAGCCCGGCCGGCGCGGTCGTGCTGCGCCGGCCGCCGCTGGGGCAGGTGCTGCCGACGGCGCACGACATGGTGCGTGAGCACACCGTCCTGACAGCGCTCGGCGGCACCGCGGTGCCGGTGCCGCGCACGCTGCACCTGTGCACCGACGCCGAGGTGCTGGGTCAGCCGTTCTACGTGATGGAGCACGTCGTCGGGCACGTCTGCCGTGAGGACCTGCCGCCCGG
>JBKHYE010000168.1:0-4521 GCA_046565705.1 Actinomycetes bacterium | reverse complement strand
TCGCCCTCGGACAGCAGCACCTCGACGGTGCGACCGACCTGCTCCTGCATGCCCTCGTGGGTCAGCCGCTCCTGCAGCGCGACGAGCCGCTCGTACCGCTCCTGCACGACGGCCTTGGGCACCTGCTCGTCGTACGACGCCGCCGGCGTGCCCGGCCGCGGCGAATACTGGAAGGTGAACGCCCCGGAGAACCGGCTGGCCTCGACGACGCGCAGCGTCTCCCGGAAGTCGGCCTCGGTCTCGCCCGGGAACCCGACGATGACGTCGGTGGTGATGGCGGCGTCGGGCATCGCGGCGCGGACGCGCTCGAGGATGCCGAGGAAGCGCTCGCTGCGGTACGACCGGCGCATCGCCTTCAGCACGGCGTCGGACCCCGACTGCAGCGGCATGTGCAGGCTGTGGCACACCGCGGGCGTCTCGGCCATCGCGGCGACGACGTCGTCGGTGAAGTCGCGCGGGTGCGGGCTGGTGAAGCGCACCCGGTCGATGCCGTCGACGGCGCCGACGGCGCGCAGCAGCTTGCCGAACGCGTGCCGGTCGCCGAAGGAACGCCCGTAGCTGTTGACGTTCTGGCCCAGCAGCGTCACCTCGAGCACGCCCTGCTCGGCGAGCACCTCGACCTCGCGGAGGACGTCGCCGGGACGGCGGTCCTCCTCCTTGCCGCGCAGGCTCGGGACGATGCAGAACGTGCACGTGTTGTCGCAGCCGACGCTGATGCTGACCCACGCCGTGGCCGTCGACGCGCGCCGAGCCGGAAGCGCGCTCGGGAAGGTCTCGAGCGCCTCGAGCAGCTCGACCTGGCTGGCCTGCTCGACCCGCGCCCGCTCCAGCAGCACCGGCAGCGCCCCGACGTTGTGCGTGCCGAAGACGACGTCGACCCAGGGCGCGCGGTCGATGATGGTCGACCGGTCCTTCTGCGCGAGGCAGCCGCCGACGGCGATCTGCATGCCGGGCGTGCGGTCCTTCACCGGCTTGAGGTGGCCGAGGTTGCCGTACAGCCGGTTGTCGGCGTTCTCGCGGACGGCGCAGGTGTTGAAGACGACGACGTCGGGCGTCGCACCGGCGTCTGCCGGGACGTAGCCCGCGGCGTCGAGCAGGCCGCTGATGCGCTCGGAGTCGTGGACGTTCATCTGGCAGCCGTACGTGCGCACCTCGTAGGTGCGCGGGGCGGCCGACGTCGTCACGGCCTCCAGAGTAGGTCGGCGGCTGCCGATGGACAGGCGACGGATCTCTGCCGATCTGTCACGATCTGCCCGCCCGCGAACTCCCCGGAGGTCCCCGTGCGCCGTGCACTGATCGCTCTCGTCCTTGCCGCCCTCACCGCCGCCGGTGTCGGAGCCGCCGCGTCCGCCGCAGCCGGCGACGGCAAGAAGGCGTCGTCCTGGTCGCTCGGCGGCGCGCGCGCGTCGTCCTGGTCGTAGCCGCTCAGCAGGCCGACCACAGCCCGCGGCGGGCGTCGCGCGCCTGCTGCTCGCGCGCCTCGAAGCGCTCGAGGTAGCGGCGGTTCGGGTCGAGCTGCAGCACCGTCGCGTAGCCCTCGGCGACGAGCGTCTCCCCCACGTTGACGCCGTCGTCGGTCCACACGTGCAACAGCAGCCGGCCGAATCGGTCCTCGAGGTCGCGGTCGGCCTCGACGCGGACCTCGGCGCCCCGCGGAAGCAGCTGCTCCGTGCGGTCAGCGGCCTGCCCGCCGAAGCACTCGCCGCCGTCGGCGACCTCCGGCGTGTCGACGAGGAGGAGCCGCACGCGGGTCGGCTCGCCGGGCACCGGGCCGACGCCACGACCGCGCAGGCGCACGGTGTCGCCGTCGGTGACGCTGACGACGACCGCCCCCTGCGCGCCGTGGGGCACCGGCAGCGGCTCGGACAGGTCGACCGGCGCCGGCCGCACCGGCGGCGCCTCGGGCAGCGCGCAGCCGGCCAGCAGCAGGACACCGGCCATCAGAACGGCTGCGCGACGCACCCGACGAGTCTCGCCGCAGCCTGCAACAGCCGGCGGGCTGCCGGTGCTGCTGCGGTCAGGGCACCAGGCGGTAGAACCGCCAGAAGCCGAAGTCCTCGATGGGCAGCCGGTCGACGGCCCGGAAGCCGGCCTGCACCGCGTATCGCGTCAGCGTCGACGCGCGCATCACCGTGCCGGTGCCGACGCTGTCCGGGTGCGCCATCCCGTCGGGCAGGCACACCGTCAGGCTGAACCCGTACATCAGCCGCTCGATCTCGTCGCCGGGTGCGGTGAAGGAGTCGGCGACCGCCTCGTCCATGACGACCACCACTCCGCCCTCGACCAGTGCGTCGCGCGCAGCGGCCAGGACCTCGACGGGCCGCGGCATGTCGTGGATGCACTCGAAGGCGAAGACGGCGTCGAACGTGCCTGCCGGCAGGCTGTCGCCGCCGACGTGGTGCACCGTGACCCGGTCGTCGAGGCCGGCCGCCGCGACGTTGGCCCGAGCCATCTCCACCGTCGGCCCGTCGACGTCGTACGCGTCGACGACGGCGTCCGGGTAGGCGCGGGCGAGCGCGATGCTGGACCACGCACCACCGCAGCCGATGTCGGCGATCCGCGCCCCCGGCCGGCGCAGCAGCGCGTCCAGGTCGGGGACGCCGGCCAGTGCCGGTGCGAGCTGGTGCTCGAACCAGGGCCGGTTCATGTCGGCCTGCGCCTCGCGCGCGTCGGCGCCCAGCTCGGCCCAGGGGACGCCGCCGCCGGTGCGGTACACGGTCAACAGCTGCGGCAGGTGCGCCGCCGTCGCCGCGAGCATCCGTCCGAGCGGGGCGAGGTAGGCCAGGCTGTCCGGGTTCGTCAGCACCTCGGCCGCAGCGGCGGGCAGTGCGTAGCGGCGGCGGGCTCCCTCGTCGTCGTCGGCGGCGGTCCGCTGCTCGGGCACCTGCACGGCGAGCAGCCCGGACACCGCCTGCTGCTCGAGCCACTCCCGCGCGTACCGCGGATGCGTGCCGGTGCGGGCTGCGAGCTCGTCGGGGGTGGCGGGCCCGTCGTCGGCGAGGCTCCGGTACCACCCGAGGCGGTCGCCCAGGTAGATGGCGATCAGGTCCATGGCGCCCAGCGTCGCGTCGAGCAGGCGCTGGGCGAGCTGCTCCACCTGCTGCTCGACACTGTCGGCGGTGCCGACGTCGGTGGTGCTGCTGTCCTCTGTCGTGGTCATGGCGTCCTCCTCTCTCTCGAGGAGCACCGTCCATCCGTGCCGGGCCGGCTGCAAGGCCTCAGAGCGCGAGGACCGCGACCAGGTCCCGGGCGGCGCGGCCACCGGACTCGGTGGCGACGTCGAGGGCACGGGGAACGTCGAGGTCCTGCGCGAGCGCGGCGAGGACCGCCCGCTCGGTGGCCTCCGACCCGCCGGGGCGACCGGCCGCGGCGTGCAGCGCGTCGAGCCGCGTGCCGGCCCGCTCGAGCTCGGCGTCGCTGTACTCCCACGCCTCGCGGACCGGCCGGTCCAGGAGCATCGTCCGCACGACCGCGCCGCTCGTCCGGCCGACGAGGTCGGCGGCGAAGACGAGGTTGCCGGTGGACTTGGCCATCTTCTGGCCGTCGATGAGCACCGTGCCGACGTGCAGCCATGACCGGGCGAACGGCACGACGCCGGTGACCGCCTCGGCCTGCGCGGACTCGAACGCGTGGTGGGGGTAGCGCAGGTCGGCGCCGCCGGCGTGCAGGTCGACCGCGGCGCCGTAGGTGGTCAGCGCCATCGCGGTGCACTCGGCGTGCCAGCCGGGGCGGCCGGGGCCCCACGGGCTCGGCCAGGCCGGCTCGTCACCGCTGCTCGCCTGCCAGACCGCCTGGTCGAGCGGGTCGCGCTTGGCCGGGTCGTCGGTGCGGCCGTGGTTCTGCTCCAGCATGAGCAGCGCTTCCTTGCGGGACAGGCCGGCGCGCTCGGCGACCGGCTCGCCGTGCACGTAGACGCTGCCGGCCTCGGCGTACGCGGCGCCGCTCTCGACGAGAGCAGCGGCGAGGTCGACGACCTGCGGCACGAAGGTGTGGGCGCGCGGCTCGTGCGTCGGGCGGCGGACGCCGAGCGCGGCCATGTCGCGCTCGAAGTGGAACGCCTGCACGGCGGCGAAGCGCTCGTACGGCTGGCCGGCCCGCCGCGCGGCGTCGGTGAGCACGTCGTCGACGTCGGTGACGTTGCGGCAGAGGTCGACGTGCACGCCGAGCCGGCGCAGGACCCGGTCGACGGCGTCGACCCAGACGAACGTCGCGGCGTGGCCGAGGTGCGTGACGTCGTAGGGCGTGACCCCGCAGACGTAGATGCGGGCGCGGCCGACGACCGACAGCGAGCGCCCGGCCAGCGTCAGGCGCGGCAGGGTGGGGTCGACCTGGGGCAGCACGGGTCGCGGTCCTCTCGTCGGGTGCCCCGCCAGCCTGCCACCCGCCGTCAGTCCTCGAGCCAGGCGAGGTCGTCGGTGTCGGGCGTGCTGGTCTCCTCGCCCTCCTCGGCAAGCGCCTCCTTGACGACCCGGTAGGCGAGCCCGGCCGAGTAGCCCTTGCGGGCGAGCATGCCGACGAGCC
>JBKHYE010000167.1:0-7766 GCA_046565705.1 Actinomycetes bacterium | reverse complement strand
CGCAAGCCCAAGAAGAAGGTCTGCCAGTTCTGCAAGGACAAGGTGACCTACGTCGACTACAAGGACACCGCGCTGCTGCGCAAGTACATCTCCGACCGCGGCAAGATCCGCGCCCGTCGGGTGAGCGGCAACTGCTCGCAGCACCAGCGCGACGTCGCCGTCGCGGTCAAGAACAGCCGCGAGATGGCGCTGCTGCCGTACACGAGCACGGCGCGCTGAGGAGGCTGACGTGAAGCTCATCCTCACCCAGGACGTGCCCAACCTCGGCGCGCCCGGCGACGTCGTCGAGGTCAAGGACGGCTACGGCCGCAACTACCTCGTGCCGCAGGGCCTCGCGATCGTCGCCACCAAGGGTGCCGAGAAGCAGGTCGCCACGATCAAGCGGGCCCGTGAGGTCCGTGAGGTCCGCGACCTCGGCTCGGCGCAGGAGATCAAGGCCCGGCTCGCCGACCTGCAGGTCAAGCTCCCGGCCCGCGCCGGCGAGGGCGGCCGGCTGTTCGGCTCGGTGACGACGTCCGACGTCGTCGAGGCCGTGGCGGCGGCCGGCGGGCCCAAGCTCGACCGCCGCATGATCAGCCTGCCGGCGCCGATCAAGGCCACCGGGAACCACACGGCCACCGTGAAGGTGCACCCCGAGGTCGAGGCGACCGTCACGGTGCAGGTCGTCCCCGCCACGTAGTCGCGCCCGGTCGTCGCCGACGGCCCGGTTCCCGCGAGGGAGCCGGGCCGTTGCGCGTCCGCGTCCGCACTGGGCCGTCGCCCGTGCGCCTCCGGCGGCACCGGGCGCGTCCACCCCCGCACCACTGCGACTGCTGGGACACCTGCCGTCACTCCCGCCCCGCGCGTGCGGGGGTGGACGCGTCCGGTGTCAGTCGAAGCGGAACAGCTGCTGACCGGTCGTCCCGAGCTCGCCGAACAGGTGCGCGCCCGGCCCGCGAAGCTCGGCGACGGCGTCGAGCAGCGCGTCGCAGTCGTCGCCGCTGTCGGAGGACCCGTCGTCGGCCTCGAGCGTCCGGTAGCCCGACGCCTTGACCACCAGCAGCGCGCGCTCGCCGGCCAGCGTTGAGGCGCGACGGGCGACGTCGGCAGGGTCGGCGGCGTCGTGCCGGTCGGCGTAGTCGACCCAGTCGACGAGCTCCGGTCCGGCGAGCGTCGGGTACACGCGCTGCTCGTAACCCGGCCCGAGCTCGCGGGCCACCGGCGGCCCGAGCTGGTCGGGGCAGTACAGGACGACGTGGTTCTCGCCGGCCGCGCGGACGGCGTCGGCGATGTCGCCCGCCGACGTCCGCGGCGCGGCCGCGGCCGGCAGCCCCGTCGTCGAGCCGACGACGACGAGCACCGCAAGCCACGCCGCCCCGACGACGTGCGGCAGCGCCGCCGCCCCGAGCCCGGCCGCCACCGCGACGAGCGGCACGACGACGGCCGTGTACCGCCCGGTGTACGCGCCGCTCCCGACGGCCGCCGCCGTGAAGGCGAGCACGAGCGTCGCCACCGCGACGCCCGCCAGCACCCGCCCCGCCCGCAGGCGCACCGCCGCGACGACGACGAGCGGCACCAGCAGCGCCGCCAGCCACTCGCGGCCGACCCGCGGCCCGCCGCCCCAGTACGTCGGCGTCCGTACCAGGTCGGCGAAGCGCACCGGGTCGGCCCACGGCGCCCCGGTGTGCTGCGCCTGGAACAGGAACACCGGGAGCCAGGGCACGAAGAGCACCGCGCCGAGCAGCAGCCCGACGACCACACGCGCCCCGCTGGCGTCGCGCCGCAGGAGTGCCGGCAGGTGCCACAGCCCCACGGCCGCCAGCAGGAACAGCGACCAGTAGTGCGTGAGCAGCAGCGCGCCGGCGCACGCCGCGAGCGCCACGACGGCTCGGCGCGACGCCGTCCGCCGCACCGCGAGCAGCGCCAGCGACCCGGCCAGCACGAGCACGACGACGAGCAGGTACATGCGGGTCTCGGACCCGTACCGCGTCGTCCACGGCAGCGCCGCGAGCACGACCACACCCGCGCGCCCGCCGGCCGTCCCGCCGATGCGCCGGCCGAGCAGCCAGGCCAGCCACAGCGCCACCGGCACGAGCACCACGGTGAGCAGCCGCACCGCCACCGTGCCGTCCCCGAGCACGCTCGTCCACACCGCCAGCAGCGCGTAGTACAGCGGCGGAGCGCCGTCCTGCCGCAGCGCGTCGACCAGGCCCGACGGCGACCGCGAGGCGATCTCCACCGAGAGCGCCTCGTCGAGCCACAGCGGCCCGCTCGCCACCCCCAGCACCAGCCCCGCGGCGCACACCACGAGCGCGACGACGACGAGCGCGAGACCCGCCGGACCGCCCAACGACCAGCGCGCCGACGTCACGCCGCCCGCCCGTGAGCGACGTGACACGGCTCACCTACAGTCCTGCCATGAGCTTCAACCTGGCGACCATGCTGCGCGAGTCGGCGAAGGCGAACCCCGACAAGCCGCTCGTCCACATCAACGAGCTGAGCTTCACCTACGCCCAGGTCGACGAGATCTCCGGGCGCATCGCGACCAGCCTGCTCGGCCTGGGCCTCGAGCGCGACGACAAGGTCGCGGTGCAGCTGCCAAACTTGCCGCAGTTCCTGTTCACCTACTTCGGGATCCTCAAGGCCGGGCTGGTCATGGTCCCGCTCAACCCGCTGCTGCGCGCACCCGAGGTGGCCTACCACCTCGCGGACAGCGACGCGAAGATCCTCGTGACCTTCGAGATGTTCGCAGAGGAGGCCGTCAAGGGCGTCCAGCAGGTCGAGGGCCGCGACATCACGACCTACGTCGTCAACCTGCCGGGCAACGACTCGCGGCCCGAGGGCACCAAGCACTACGACGAGCTCTACTTCGCCGACGACACCCGCGACATCGTGCCGACGTCGTCCGACGACACCGCCGTGCTGCTCTACACGAGCGGCACCACCGGCAAGCCCAAGGGCGCCGAGCTGACCCACTTCCAGCTCTACATGAACTGCACCATCGCCGGCGAGCTGTTCGGCTTCGAGGACGACGACATCGGCGTCGCGGTGCTGCCGCTGTTCCACGTGTTCGGGCTGAGCAGCGTGCTGAACACCAGCGTCCGGTACGGCGGCACGATCGTCCTTGTCCCGCGGTTCGAGCTCGAGCCGGTGGTCGACGCGATCGAGAAGCACCGGTGCACGATCTTCAGCGGCGTCCCGACGATGTACTTCGGCCTGCTGCAGATGGACCTGTCCGGCCGCGACCTGTCGAGCCTGCGAGTCGGCGTCTCCGGCGGGGCTGCCATTCCCGGCGAGGTCATCCGCGCGTTCGAGGAGAAGTTCCCCGGCTGCGTCATCCTCGAGGGCTACGGGCTGTCGGAGAGCGCCAGCACCACGACGTTCAACATCAACGCCGAGCAGCGCAAGGTGCTCAGCATCGGCAAGCCGATCTGGGGCGTCGAGGTGAAGGTCGTCGACGAGAACGACAAGGAGCTGCCCCCGGGCGAGGAGCACGTCGGCGAGATCGTCATCCGCGGGCACAACATCATGAAGGGCTACTACAAGAAGCCCGAGGCGACCGCTGAGGCGTTCAGGACCGGCTGGTTCCACACCGGCGATCTCGCCTACGCCGACGAGGACGGCTACCTGCTCATCGTCGACCGCAAGAAGGACCTCATCATCCGCGGCGGCTACAACGTCTACCCGCGCGAGATCGAGGAGGTCCTCTACGGGCACGAGGCGATCGCGGAGGCCGCGGTCATCGGCAAGCCGGACGACAAGCTCGGCGAGGAGGTGGTCGCCGTCGTCGCGCCGAGGCCCGGCGCCGACCTCGACCCGGACGACCTCATCGCCTGGTGCAAGGAGCGGATGGCGGCCTACAAGTACCCGCGCGAGGTACGCATCGTCGACGAGCTGCCCAAGGGCCCAACCGGCAAGATCCTGAAGAAGGAGCTGCGCGGCTGAGCTTCCCGTCCGGAGCCCTCCCGACGGTTCCCACGTGGCTGGAAGCCGTCGGGAGGGCTCCGGCGGCGGCGGGTGGAGGGGCTGCGGCGGTTGCCGAGGGCTGCAAAACCGTCGGGAGGGCTCCGGGCGGGTCGGGGGAGGGCTCCGGGCGGGTCGGGGTCACGCGGCGGTGAGGGCGGCGAAGTCGCGGCCCTCGACCGACCACTGCTCGACGACGCGCATCCCCGCGCGCGCCGCCACGCCGTCGACGGCGTCGGCGCCGACCAGCGCCCACGGGAACCAGTCGCTGGTGGTGCCCAGCGCCTCGAGCCGCGCGGTCACCGGCCGCTCGCCGGCGATGGGCTGCAGCTCGACGAGCACGACGCCGTCGGGGCGCAGGACCTCGGCGCAGCGGCGCAGCAGCCGCACCGGCGAGCCGCCGATCCCGACGTTGCCGTCGGCGAGCAGCACGCTGCCCCAGCGGCCCTCGGCCGGCAGCGGCGCGAAGACGTCGCCGACGTGCACCGCCGCGCCGACCCGCCGCGCGAGCACCGGCACGGCGGGCAGCACGTCGACGCCGAGCACCGGCACTCCGTGGGCGTGCAGCTCCGCCGTCAGCCGCCCCGGGCCGCAGCCGACGTCGAGCACCGACCCTCGCACCCGCGCCAGCAGCGAGCGGTCGGCGGTGCTCACCGGGCCGGCCCACCGGTCGACGTCGAGCGCGAGCAGGCCGCCGTCGGCCAGCCGGAGCAGCCGCGGCTGCAGCCGGGTGTCCTCGCGCAGGGCGCGGACCATCCAGTCGCTCAGCACGCGGGCGGGTCGGACGGAGGCGGTCGAGCCGCCGCCGCCCCCGCCCGCCCGTCCGGGCTCGGGGGCGCCCGCGCCGGCGTGGGGGCCGGTCCGGAGCATGCGGAGATCCCTCCTCGGCGGGGTCGGGGCCGGGAAGGACCCACCTGTCGTTCGGACCGGCGGCCGGGGCGGTTCACCGGCCCTGCCAGGTCGCGCCCGCGGGCTCGCACCGGGAGACTGCGCCGGTGCCGCCCGAGCCACACGCCGACCGGCCGAGCCCGTGGTGGCCGGTCGGCGTCGTCGTGGCGCTCGCCGGCGCGACGTACCTGGCCTTCCGCACCACGCGCGAGGGCAGCATCCTCGGCGACCACGACCAGCTGCTCGCCGACATCATGGGCTTCTGGGTGCTGTGGGCGGTGGCGCTCGGCTGCCTGCTGCGCGCCCGGCTGAGCCGGCGCCGGCTGCTGCTGCTCCTGGTGCTCGGCGCGACGGCGCTGCGCCTGGCCGCGATGACGGTCGTCGTGCCGCTGTCGGACGACGTCTACCGCTACGCCTGGGACGGCTCGGTGCAGGCGGCCGGCGTCAGCCCCTACCGCTATGCGCCCGACGAGGCCGGCGAGGTGGAGGCGCTGGCCGAGCGCCGCACCGACTGGCTCTTCCCCGACGCCGTCGAGGGCGGTGACACCTGCGCCGAGATCGGCCGCGACGACGGGTGCTCGCGCATCAACCGCCCCTCCGTCCGCACGGTCTACCCCCCGCTCGCGCAGGTGTGGTTCCTCGGCGGCCACCTGGCCGGCGCCTCGCAGCTGCGCGACCTGGGCTGGCAGGTCGTCGCGCTCCTGCCCGACGTCGCGACGTGCGTGCTGCTGTGGCTGGTGCTGGTGCGCAGCGGCCGGGATCCGCGGTGGGCGGCCGCGTTCGCGTGGAGCCCGGTCGCGGTGCTCGAGGGCGTGCAGAACGCGCACGTCGACGGGCTGGCCACGCTGCTCGTCGTGCTCGCCGTCGCGTTGGCCGGCCGGCGCCCGGCCGCGTCGGGGGCGGCGCTCGCCGCCGCGGCGCTGGTGAAGCTGTACCCGGCGCTGCTGCTGCCGGCCCTGCTCGTGCGTCGGCCGGTGCGCGTCGTCACGGCGTTCGTCGCCGTCATGGCCGTGGGCTACCTGCCGCACGTGCTCGCCGCCGGCTCCGACGTCGTCGGCTTCGTGCCCGGCTACCTCGCCGAGGAGGACTACGACGCGGGCGACCGCTACCTGCTGCTGCGGCCGCTCTGGCTGCCCGGTCCGGTCGTCTCGGTCGTCGTGGCGGTGCTCGGGCTCGCCGTCGCGGTGGCCGTCTGGCGCCGCGCCCGGTCCCTCGCCCCGCTCGTGGCTCCCTCGGGAGGGGGTGAGGACCGGGTGGCCGCGGGAGCGTGCGTCCTGCTCGGCGCCGCGCTGCTGCTCGCGACGCCGGTGCAGCCCTGGTACGGCCTGCCGCTCGCGGCGCTCGCCGCCCTCGCCGGTCGCCCCGCCTGGTTCGCGGTGCCCGCGCTGGGCTACCCGGTGTTCTTCGCGGTCGTGCCGGCCGGACCGTCCGACGCCGCCGCGTGGACCGGAACTGCCTGCTACGCAGCGGCTCTGGTCGTGGTCGTGGCGGCCGAGGTGCGGCGTCGGGTCAGCGGTCGAGCTGAACCGTCGTCTCCGCCACGCCCAGCGCCAGACCCGGCTGGAAGCCCTCCACGTCCAGCGCGGTCGTGAGGGCGTCCGCCACCGCCTCCGTGAGCGCCCACCGGCTGCCCTGCAGCACGACGAGCCCGGCGGCCTCGCCGGGGCGCACGGGCAGCATGTCGCGCACGTCGACGGCGAAGGCGTCGATCCGCTCGGCCACGACGACGTCGTCGACGACCAACGCGCCGTAGACGCGCGACTGGTCGGGGTCGAGCTCGAGGTCGTCCAGCCGGACCACGGTGTCGTTCGGCCCGGTCAGCTGCAGTCCGCCGCCGTGAAGCACGCGGCCCAGCACCTGCCGTGGCGACGCGGCGCGCGGGTCGGCGAACCTGAGCTCGCCACCGGTCACCGGCAGCACCAGGACGCCGTCGCGCAGGCTCGCAGAACCCGCCGCGGACGGCGCCACGCGCAGCGCGGCCAGCGCGCGCAGGAAGGCGGCGTCGAGCGTGACGGCGGTGGCGCGTCCGCCGAGCCGGTCGCCGTCCCTGTGCGGGGCCGACGACATGCGTGAGGCGGCCGCCGGCTCGCGCCCCTCGCTGCAGCCGCCCAGGAGCAGGCCGAGCGAGAGGAGCGCCGCGGCGGAGCGGGCGGCGGTCATGGCGCGCTCCTCGCACGGGCGGACGGACGGACGGGCACCGACACCGAGGCCCGGCCCACGCGGACGCGGACCGGGCCTCAGGCGGCAGGGCGGGGACTAGGCGGGCAGCTTCACGGTGATCTCGGCCACGCCCACCGGGAAGAACTCGGTGAGGGCGTCGGTGCCGAACGTCGCGTTGAGCAGGTCGGCCGCCTCCTGGGTGAGCGAGACGGTCGTGCCCTCGAGCACCGCGGTGCCGGAGGCCTCGTCGACCTCGAGCGGGTTCAGCGTGCGGCCGTCCAGGAAGAACAGCGGCGCCGACTCGGCCGCCACCTCGCCGTTCGCGGTGACCTTGCCGGTCAGGACGCTGTTGGCCGGGTCGACGACGAAGTCGGTCAGCTCGACGGTCGTGTCGCCACCGGTGAGCGAGAGGCCGGAGCCCTCGTGCAGGATCTCGCCCTGCACGTACGGCTCGACGCCCGAGCTCGGGTCGAAGTACGTGACGTCGCCGCCGGTGATCGGGAAGGCGACCTTGCCGGCGTCCGCGTCGAACTCGGCGCCGCCGAGGAAGCCCGGCGTCAGCTGCAGCGTGGTCAGGCCCTCCAGGAAGGCGGGGTCGAGCGTGACGGCGGTCTGCTCGCCGGTCAGCGAGTCGATCGCCGCGACCGGCGTCGGGCTGGCCGACGCCTCGGTCTCGGCAGCGGCGTTGTCGGAGTCGTCGCTGCCGCACGCGGCGAGCGACAGCGCCAGGCCGGCGCTCAGCGCGACGGCGGCCGTCCGGCTCTTGAGGGAGAACA
>JBKHYE010000166.1:0-6061 GCA_046565705.1 Actinomycetes bacterium | reverse complement strand
TGGTCTCGAGCGCGCAGACGGCGTTCCGGGCGGCGTGGTCGGGGGCGCAGCACGTCGACCTCATCGGCAACGCCGTCGAGGCGGCCCTGCGCGGGACCGGCCTGACCATGCGCGACGTCGACGTCGTCATCGACAGCGGGAGCGACGTCCTCGACGGGCGCAGCATCTCCAACTGCGGGTTCCTCGGGGCCATGGGCGCGCACCACAAGGAGGAGTCTCGGGTCGAGGAGGACGGGCTGTTCGCCGCCGTCTACGCCGCCATGAAGGTGGCGTCGGGGTCGGCGTCCGTGGCGCTGGTCGTGGCCTACTCCAAGTCCTCGGAGTCCGACCCGGCGGCCTACTGGTCGACGCTCACCGAGCCCTTCTACCAGCGGGCCCTCGGCCTGGACCAGTTCGGCGCGACCGGGCTCATGGCCGACCAGTACCTCACCACCACGGATGCCACCGAGGACGACCTGCTGCAGGTCGCGGCGACGGCCTGGAGCCGGGCAGCCGGCAACCGCTGGCTCGAGGCCGAGTGCGGGTACAGCCGGGCCGACGTCACCGCCTCAGCCGTCGTCGCCGAGCCGCTGCGGGAGCTCCAGGTCGCCCGCCCGCTCGACGGCGCGGTCGCCGTGCTGCTCACCTCCGAGCAGGTCGCCCACCGGGTCACCGATCGGCCGGTCTGGGTGACCGGGTTGGGGAGCGCCATGGACGGCCACTTCCTGGCCGACCGCGCGCCCGGGCAGCTCGAGGCGTGCCAGGCCGCCACCACCATGGCCACGCGCCGGGCCGGCATCACCGACGTGTCCACGCTGGACCTCGTCGAGGTCAGCGCCTCCTCCGCCGCGACGGAGGCGATGGTCGTCGAGGCGCTCGGGCTGGCTCCGCGCGGGCACGCCGTCGACTGCTACGACGACGAGGCGCCGACGTCGGTCAACCCGTCCGGCGGGGCCCTGCCCGCGGACGTGGTCATGGCCACCGGCCTGGTGCGGCTGCACGAGGCCGCCTCCCGCCTGGCCGGACGGCTCGGCGACGGTGACGCCGGGACGCGGGCGCTGGCCCACGGCGCCGGTGGTCTCGGGATGCAGAACCACTGCGTCTTCACGCTGGAGGTCTGACGTGCCCGCAGTCGCCGTCGTCGGAGCCGGGCAGACCCACCACGCCCGCCGCCGCAGGGACGTCACCCAGGTGGGCCTGGCCCGGGAGGCGGTGACCCGCGCACTCGAGGACGCCGAGCTGACGATGGCCGATATCGACAGCGTCGTGGTCTGCACCGGACCGGTGCTGTTCGCCGCGGTCAACCAGCCGGAGAAGTGGCTCGTCGACGCGATCGGCGCGCGGCTCAAGCCGGTCGTCCGGGTGACCAGCGGCGGCGGGACCGGGCTCGCCGGGGCGCTGGCGGGCGTGAACCAGATCCGCGGGGGGTTCGCCGACCGCGTGCTGGTCATCGCCTACGACAAGCTCTCCGAAGGCGCGCTGCAGTACTCCATCTCCACCCTCTACGACCCGTTCTGGGGGCGCGAGTTCGCGGTGGGGATCATGGGCTTCGCCGCCGCCTACTGGCGGGCGCGCATGGACGAGCTCGGCCACACCGAGGAGGCCGCCGCCCTCGTCAGCGTGAAGAACCACCGGAACGCGCTGCTCAACCCCTGCGCGCACGTGAAGAAGGAGGTCACGGTCGAGGAGGTGCTCGCCTCCCGGCCGCTGTGCTGGCCGATCAAGCTCCTCGACGTCCCGCCGATCTCCGACGGCGCCTGCGCCGTCGTGCTGGCGAGCGAGAGCGCGGCCGCCACCTCGACCGACCCCGCCTGGGTCAGGGGGATGTCCTACTACTGCGAGGCGGAGAACGCCCCGCACCGCTCGATGGTGCAGTCGGAGCCGCTGATGCTGGCAGCGCAGCGGGTCTACCGGCAGGCCGGGATCACCAACCCGCGGAGGCAGTGCGACGTCGTCGAGGTGCAGGAGCCGTACACCTGCTTCGAGCTGAGCTACTACGAGGGACTCGGGCTCTGCGCACCCGGCGGGGCAGCCGACCTGGTCGCCTCGGGCGCCACGGACATCGGCGGTGACATCCCCGTCAACCCGTCCGGCGGCTGCATGGGCGCCAACCCGATCGGGGCGACGGCGCTTATCCGGCTGGCTGAGGTGGCGCAGCAGGTGCGTGGACGAGCGGGGGACCACCAGGTGCCCGGCGCGCGCGTCGGGCTCATGCAGGCCGGCGGGGGTTGGGCGAACCTTCGCGGCGTGGCCGTCGTCGCCGACACGAAGGGCTGAGCTGCGTTGACCGCACCCTCACCGACGGGGCACCCGCGCACCGCCGACCTGCTGACCGGGATCGACGCGGAGCAGGCGCTGCACGCGACCCTCACGCTGCCCTACACGCTGACCACCGGCCAGGCGGCGGGCGCGTTCCTCGCCGAGCTCGGCAAGCGACGCATCCTCGGCTCGCGCTGCGCGGACTGCTCCCAGGTCAGCGCGCCGGCGCGTGATCACTGCCCGCGCTGCGGTGCGCCACCCGGTGCGCTCGTGCAGCTGCCGGAGACCGGAACGGTGACCGCCATGACGAGGACGGCCACCGCGACTCTCGCTCTCGTCCGGCTCGACGGCTCCGGCACCGATCTGCTGCACAGGCTCGTCGGCGACAGCAGCGCCGCGACCACGGGGGCGCGGGTACGCACGTCCTGGTCGGCGGAGCCGCAGTACTCCGTGCTCGACCTCGACGGCTTCGTGTTGGCCGAAGACGCGCCGCCGCAGGGCTCACCCACCGAGGCGGGCGACGTGCAGCGCGTCGTCGAGGTGCCCTACTCGCTGCACCTCGAGTACCGGCACGCCTACGGCCCGCACTATGGTCGTCTCTTCGACGAGATGGCCACGCAACGGCGGATCCTCGGCTCGCTGTGCCCGAGCTGCCGCAACGTGCTCGTGCCGCCGCGCGAGCTCTGCGACCTCTGCTTCGTACGCACAGCGCAGCACGTCGACGTCGCCGACACCGGCGTGCTCCAGGCCTTCTCGATCATCCACATGGAGTTCGTCGGGCAGACCCGCAAGCCGCCGTACGTCTACGCGGAGATCGTGCTCGACGGGTCGGCGACCAGGCTCATCCACACCGTCGCAGGCTTCGACGTGACCGCCGCGCGCGAGCGGCTGTCGATCGGGATGGCAGTCCGGGCGGTGTGGAAGGACGAGGCGGACTGCCGCGGGACCCTGGAGGACATCTTGCACTTCGAGCCAGTCGAGCAGGGCTGACGAGGCAAGACGACGTGGAGCCGGCTCCGGGAGCCGCCTCTGCTGTGACACCTCGATCTGCGCCCGCGACCGCGCTGGCTCGGTCCGGCGTTTGCGCGCCGGCCGACCCCTGTTCCGAGCGGCCGTGTCACATCCCCGCCGTCGGCGGTGCTTCCTCTGCATGGACGACGATCTGCGCCCGGTCGGGCACGGTGGCGGCGCACCGGTCGCCCTCGCAGACGCGCGACCTCGACGGGGGGAGCACCTCACCGTGGCGGTTCCGTCGACCCGGGGCGGCGTGCGGGCCGACCTCGAGCAGGTGTTCCGCTCGACCTACCCGCGGGTGGTCGGCGTGGCGGCGCGCGTGCTCGGGTCGCGCGACGAAGCCGAGGACGTCGCGCAGGAGGTCTTCCTGTCGTTCGCCCGCTCGACCGTGCCGGTCGGCGAGGCGCCCGGCTGGCTGTCGGTGGCGGCGGCGCACACCGCCCTGAACCACCTGCGCAGCGGACGTCGGCGCTCGGCCCGTGAGGAGGCAGTCGCCGACGCCACGCCGACGGCGCCGGACGCCGCCGACGAAGCGCTCGCGCTGGACGACCGCCGACGAGTGCGCGATGCGCTGGCGCGGCTGCCCCGCAAGCAGGCGGTCGCGCTCGTCCTGCGGCACAGCGGCCTGTCGTACGCCGAGGTCGCGGCCGCTCTCGACCTGTCCCCCGGCAGCGTCGGCACCACGGTGCGACGCGCCGAGAACGCGCTACGCGAGGAGCTGACCCGTCATGCGTCATCCCACTGACGGCATCCTGCGCCGGCTCGTCGACGAGCCGGCGGGAGTCGCCGACGCCGACCGCCGGCACGTCGCCTCGTGCTCGACCTGCCTGGCGGCTCTGACCACGGCGCGGGAGGACGCCGCCGCGGCGAGCACCGCGCTCGGCGCCGACGCCGCCGTCGACGTCGACGCCGCCTGGCTGCGTCTGTCGCACGCGATGACAGCGGACGAGCGTCGTGCCGCGCCGGCGCCACCCGGCCCCTCCCGGTGGCGAGCCGCTCTGCGCAGCCCCGCGGTCGCCGGCGTCGGCGTGCTCGCGCTGCTGACGGGCGCGAGCGCGGCGGCCGCTGCCGACTGGCTGGAGATCTTCCGGGCCGAGCGGGTGGCGCCGGTGACGATCACGCAGGCCGACCTCATCGCGCTGCCCGACCTCTCGGACTACGGGCAGGTGATGGTCCTCGAGCAGCCCGACGTCCGCCGGGTCGACGACGCCGCGGCGGCCGAGGAGGCCAGCGGGCTCGACGTCCCGCGGGTCAGCGAGCTGCCGCAGGGGGTGACGGGCGAGCCGGTGTACCAGGTCGGCGGTGAGGCGTCCGCCGTCTTCACCTTCTCGGCCGAGGAGGCCGTCGAGACGCTCGGCGCCGACCTGCCCGCTCCGCCGCCCGGGCTCGACGGCAGTCGCTTCCTGCTCGAGGCCGGCCCCGGGGTCGCCGCCGTCTGGTCGAGCGGCAGCGGCGCTCCGGCGCTTCTCGTCGGGCGCGCCGCCGCACCGACGGTGTCGTCGTCCGGGGTGCCGTTCGAGACCGCGCGCGACTACCTGCTCTCACTGCCCGGCCTGCCCGACGACCTCGCGGAGCAGCTGCGCAGCATCTCCGGCGAGGGCGACGCGCTCCCGCTCCCGGTGCCGGAGGACCTCGCCACGACCAGGACCGCCGACGTCGACGGCGTGCCCGCCACGGTGCTCGCGGCCCAGGACGGCACGCTGGCAGCCGTGGTGTGGGTCGACGACGGAGTGGTGAACGCGGTGGCCGGGTCGATGAGCGACGACGAGGTGCTCTCGGTCGCGCGAGGACTCGAGTGACGGCAGCGCCGACGGCCGACGCGCGGCAGCTGCTCGAGCGGCTGCCGCCGTCGCCGGCGGTCTGGTGCTCGGGCCTGCACAAGCGCTACGGCCGGCAGACCGCCGTCGACGGCGTCTCGTTCACCGTCGAGCGCGGCGAGGTGCTCGGGCTGCTCGGCCCGAACGGCGCCGGCAAGAGCAGCGTCATCAAGATGCTGCTCGGGCTGGTACGGCCCGACGCCGGTGACGTGCTGCTGCTCGGCCGGCCCGGCGGCGACCCGCAGGCGCGCGCCCGCGTCGGCTACCTCCCCGAGCTGTTCCGCTATCAGCCGTGGCTGACGGCGCGCGAGGTGCTGGCGCTGCACGTGCGGCTGTCCGGCGCCGGCGTGCCGGGCGACGAGCAGCGGGAGTGCCTCCGCGTCGTGGGCCTGGGGCACCGGGCCGGGGACCGGGTCGGCGGGTTCTCCAAGGGGATGCAGCAGCGGCTCGGCCTGGCCGTGGCGCTCGTGGCGCGCCCCGAGCTCGTCGTGCTCGACGAGCCGACGAGCGCGCTCGACCCGGTCGGGCGCGCCGACGTGCGCGACCTGCTGCTCGACCTGCGGTCGCGCGGCGTCGCCGTCATCCTCAACTCCCACCTCATCGGCGAGGTGGAGCGCGTGTGCGACCGCGTCGTCGTCCTCGACAAGGGCAGGGTCGCGGCGTCGGGGACGCTGGCGGAGCTGCTCGGCCGGCGCGAGGTGCGGCTGCGGCTCGACGGCGTCACGCCCGCCGCTGAGGCGCGGATGGCGCAAGCAGGTGACGTGAGCCGCGAGGCAGGGACGTACACGGTCGTGCTGCCCGTCGACGACGACCCGGGCACGGTCCCCGCGCTCGTCGCGGACCTGGTGGCGCTCGGCGTCCGGGTGCACGCGGTCGAGCCGGCCAGGATGAGCCTGGAGGAACGGCTGCTCGGCATCCTGCGCGCCGGCGCGGCCGACCGCGCCGGGCAGGGGGCCGCATGAGCGGCCGAGTCGTCCTGACCGTCGCTGCGC
>JBKHYE010000165.1:0-4686 GCA_046565705.1 Actinomycetes bacterium | reverse complement strand
CACCAGCTCAAGCAGAACGGCTGGACCCCGTCCCCGCTGCCCGACGGCAGCACCCTGTGGCGATCACCCTCCGGCCGCCAGTACCTCTCACCCCCACAGCACGAACCACCACCGCCTCTGCCGGCCGACGCCCGACTCCAACCACCCCGACCACCCGAGCTCCACGACACCGGCCCACCCGACGACGACCAGCTCGACCTCGCACTGCACGGCCTCCTGCTCGAGGACCGCAACGCCGACCTCGAGCTGCCAGAACCCGCACCCCAGCCGCCGCCCGCCGCCGCGCCACGCCCCAACAACGGCTGGCCCGACCCCGACTTCTGACGCGGCAGGCACGCGGCGGTCGCTGCTGTCTCTCAGCGGCGCACGCGGTAGCGCAGGCGGACGACGTCTGACCCGAACGTGCGGCTCTCGACGAGCTGCAGGTCGACCCGGCGCCCATGGTGCGCGAAGAACGGGACGCCGCCGCCGACCAGGACGGGGTAGGTCCAGACGCAGTACTCGTCGATCAGACCGAGCGTGGCCGCTTCCGCGGCGAGCGTCGCGCCGCCGATGGCGATGTCGCCCTCCGCGGGCTCCGCGCGCAGCCGCTCGACCTCCTCGGCGAGGCCACCGGTGGCAAGTCGGGCGTTGCCCTGCACCGCCGGCAGCGACCGGGAGAACACCACCTTCGGCAGCGGGTTCCACAACGCTGCCCACTCGCGCTCCGCGTCGTCGAGCGAGGCGTCCCGCTCGGCGGTCTCCCAGTACAGCATCGTCTCGTACAGCCGCCGCCCCATCAGGTGCACGCCGACGCCGCGGATCTCCTCGATGTGGGCGCGGAACACCTCCGGGTCGGGCTCCGACCAGTCGAACCGGCCGTCCGGCCCGACGATGTAGCCGTCGAGCGAGGCCCCCATCGAGAACGTCATCCTGCGCATCGAGCGTCTCGTCCCCCAGTTGAGTGACGCGACGGCTCACTGGAAGTCGGTCGCCGCCGCGATCAGCGCGTCGTTCTCCTCCGGCAGCCCCGTCGTCACGCGCACGCCCTCACCGGCGAACGGTCGCACCAGCACACCGCGCGCGGCGCAGTGCTCGGCGAAGGCCGTGCTCCGCTCCCCCAGCGGCAGCCAGACGAAGTTGGCCTGCGAGTCCGGCACCTCGTAGCCGGCGGCGCGCAGCGCAGCGGTGACGCGATCCCGCTCGGCGACGGTGAGCCGCGCGCGCCGGTGCACCTCGTCCTGCTGCTCGAGCGCGGCGATCGCCGCCGCCTGAGCGAGCGCGGTGACGCTGAACGGCACCTGGCAGGTGCGGACGACGCGCACCAGCTCGGGCGCGCCGAGGCAGTACCCGACGCGCAGCCCCGCCAGGGCGTAGGCCTTGCTGAAGGTTCGGAGCACCGCGACGTTGGGCCGGTCACCGAACAGCTCGAACGCGTCCGGCACCAGCGCGGGATCGACGTACTCGCGGTACGCCTCGTCGACCACGACCAGCACGTCGTCAGGGACCGCCTCGACGACGCGCGTCAGCTCCTTCTCACCCACTGCCGTCGACGTCGGGTTGTTCGGGTTGCACACGAGCACGGCGCGCGTGCGCGGCGTGAGAGCAGCGACCATCGCGTCGACGTCGTGCACGTGGCCGGCCGTCAGCGGCACCTTGACCGCGTTGCCACCCGCGACCGCGGTCACGATCGGGTAGGCCTCGAACGCTCGCCAGCCGAACACGACGTCGTCGCCCGGCTGCACCACCGACGTCACGAGCTGGCCGAGCACCTCGACCGAGCCGGCGCCCACAGCGACCCGCTCGGGTGCGACGCCGTGGTGGGCGGCGATCGCCTCCAGCAGCGCCGTCGCGCCCATGTCGGGGTAGCGCGAGACGCCCTGCGACGCCTCGCGCAGCAGCTCACCGACGCCGGGCAGCAGGCCGTACGGCGACTCGTTGCTGGCGAGCACGATGGCGCCGGGTGCCTTGCGACCCGGAACGTACGACGGCAGGGCGGCGAGGTCGGGCCGGACGCGCGCGCCCGCACCGGGTGGCCAGTCGGGGATCGTCACGCCTACAGGTTCCCCCGTCGCTCCTGCTCGCGCTCGATCGCCTCGAACAGCGCCTTGAAGTTGCCGATGCCGAACCCCAGCGAGCCGTGCCGCTCGATCAGCTCGTAGAACACCGTCGGCCGGTCCTGCACCGGCTTGGTGAAGATCTGCAGCAGGTAGCCGTCCTCGTCGCGGTCGACGAGGATGCGCCGCTTGCGCAGCTCCTCGATCGGCACCCGCACCTCGCCGACGCGTTCGGTGAGCTCGTCGTCGTAGTAGCTGTCGGGCGTCTCGAGGAACTCGACGCCGCGGGCGCGCATCTCGTCGACGGTGCGCACGATGTCGTTGGTCGCGAGGGCGATGTGCTGCACGCCCGGGCCGCCGTAGTACTCGAGGTACTCGTCGATCTGCGACTTCCTCTTGCCGACGGCCGGCTCGTTGAGCGGGAACTTCACCTTGCGCTTGCCGTCGGCGACGACCTTGCTCATCAGCGCCGAGTACTCCGTGGCGATGTCGTCGCCGACGAACTCCTTCATGTTCGTGAAACCCATGACGCGGTTGTAGAACGACACCCACTCGTCCATGTGGCCGAGCTCGACGTTGCCGACGACGTGGTCGATCGCCTGGAACAGCCGCTTGTCCGGCGGCGTCACCAGCGGCTCCCGGTCGACGAAGCCGGGCAGGAACGCGCCGCTGTACGCCGACCGCTCGACGAGCGTGTGCCGCGTCTCGCCGTAGGTGGCGATGGCCGCGACGACGACCTTGCCGGTCTCGTCCTCGAGCAGTTCCGGCTCCTGGAGGGGGGTGGCACCGCGGTCGACGGCGACGCGGAACGCCTTCTCGGCGTCCGGGACCCGCAGCGCGATGTCGGTGACGCCGTCGCCGTGCCGCGCGACGTGCTCGCCGACCGCCGTGCCAGGACGCACCGGGCCGGTGACGACGAAGCGCGCACCGCCGGACTCGAGCACGTACTCGGCGAGCTCGCGCGAGCCGGTCTCGGGCCCGCGGTACGCGGTCACGCGCATGCCGAAGGCGGTGGAGTAGAAGTGCGCGGCCTGCCGGGCGTTGCCGACGGCGAAGCGCACGTGGTCGACGGCCTCGACGGGGAAGTCGTCGGGGGAGGTCCGTCCGGCGGGAGACAGGTCGGCGGCAGTCATGCCCGGCAGTACAGCCGCCGTCGGCCAGTCTGCGCAACTGTCATGCATCTGCCGATGCAGACTGCACAGTCATGGAGCGCTCAGCACGCGGTCAGCCTGGCAACGTGACCAGCTCGCTCGACGAGCTCGACCGCCGCCTGCTCGCTGCCTTCACCGCGGCGCCACGGTTGTCGGTGCTGGAGGCGTCCCGCCGGCTCGGGGTCGCGCGCGGCACCGTCCAGGCGCGGCTGGAGCGGCTGGAGCGACGCGGCGTGGTCACGGGCTGGGGGCCGCAGCTGGCACCGGCGGCCATGGGCTACGCCGTGACCGCCTTCGTGACGCTCGAGATCCGCCAGGGCAGGGGCAGCGGGCGCGTGCTCGCGCACCTGCGTGAGATCCCGCAGGTGCTGGAGGCGCACACCATCACGGGCCCGGGCGACCTGCTGTGCCGCGTCGTCGCGCGGGACAACGCCGACCTGCAGGACGTGCTCGACCAGGTCGTGTCGAACGGGGACGTCGAGCGCTCCTCGACCGTCATCGCGCTGCGCACGGCGATCGAGCCCGACGCCTCGCGCCTCGTCGGTCCGACAGAGCGGTGAGCGTCGTCAGGCGGTGAGCGTCGTCAGCAGCCGATCCTGACGTCGTCGAGCAGCTCCTCGACGCATTCCTCAAGCCTCGGTGCGGTGGTGCTCGGCGCAGGCGACGGCGACGGCGTCGAGCCGGTCGTCGGCGTCGGCGCCAGCGGCTGCGGCAGCGGCGACGGCTCGTTCTCGTCCACGACCGTGCGGCGCGGTACCGGCACGGCGCGCGACGTCGCCCGGACCGTCGTCCTCGGCTGCACCTCCGGACGGGGCTCCACGATCTCGACCGGCGCCGGCGCCGGCGGACGCCGCTCGGCGGGCACCTCGGCCGGCCACGCGAGAGCGGCGACGAGCGCGGCCACCGGCAGCACCGTCGCCGGCCAGGCCCTCCGCCACGCCGCGAGCACGGGCGAGAACGTTCGCCGTCCGGCCCCGGACTCCTGCTGCGTACCAGGCAGGATGACGTCATGACGTTCGAGGTGGTGCCGGTCGCCCGTGTCGTCGGCGGTCGTTCTGCGGTGCTGGACGATGCCTGGGGCGACGTCGAAGCGGTGCTGCGGTTCGACGATCGCTTCGACGAGCAGGCGCTCGCGGGCCTTGACGCCTTCTCGCACCTCGAGGTCGTGTTCGTGTTCGACCGCGCCGCGCCGGACACGGTCGAGAGCGGCGCCCGGCACCCGCGCGGGCGCGTGGACTGGCCGCTCGTCGGCATCTTCGCCCAGCGGGGCAAGGCGCGACCGAACCGGCTCGGCGTCTCGCGGTGCGAGCTGCTCGACGTGTCAGGCAGGGACGTCGCGGTGCGCGGGCTCGACGCAGTCGACGGGACGCCGGTGCTCGACGTCAAACCGTGGATGCACGAGTTCGCACCCCGTGGGCCGGTGCACCAGCCCGCTTGGGCGACCGAGCTGATGTCCGCCTACTGGTAGCTCAGGCCGCGAGCGTCGCGTGCATATCCCA
>JBKHYE010000164.1:0-15853 GCA_046565705.1 Actinomycetes bacterium | reverse complement strand
CGGCGCCGCCTGGCGGGTCGTCGGTGCGCGGCGGATCGACCCCCGCTGGTGGCCCTACCTCGACGGCCTTCCCGGCCGGCCGGAGGAGGAGGAGCCGGTCGAGGCGGTCTGGGGTGCCCCGGCGTAGACCGCCGCGTACGGTCGCGCATCATGCAGCTGCACGACCTGACGGCGCTCGAGCAGGCCGCAGCGATCCGGCGACGCGAGGTGTCGTCGGTCGAGCTCGTCGAGCACTTCGCGGCGCGCGTCGAGGCGCTCGACGACCGGGTCGGCGCGTTCGTCACGCGCACGCTCGACACCGCGCGCGAGCAGGCCCGAGGCGCCGACGCCGCCGTGGCGGCCGGCGACGAGCTGCCGCCGCTGCACGGCATCCCGACTGCGGTGAAGGACCTCAACCTCACCGAGGGCGTCCCGACGCAGTTCGGCTCCCGCGTGTTCGCCGGGTTCGTGCCGCCTCTGTCGGACGTGACGGTCACCCGGCTCCGCGCGGCCGGGACGATCAGCCTCGGCAAGACGAACACGCCGGAGTTCGGGCTGCCCTGCTACACCGAGACCGCGATCGCGCCGCCGGCGCGCACCCCGTGGGACACCACCCGGTCGGCCGGCGGGTCGAGCGGGGGAGCGGGCGCCGCGGTGGCCGCGGTGCTGGTGCCGTTCGCGCAGGGCAGCGACGGCGGTGGGTCGATCCGCATCCCGGCCAGCGTCTGCGGCTTGTTCGGGCTCAAGCCCGCGCGCGGGCGCATCAGCAACGGGCCGCTGGTCGGCGACCTCACCGGGCTGCCGACCAACGGCGCCCTCACGCGCACGGTGGCGGACGGCGCCGCGGTCCTCGACGCGCTCGCCGGTCCGTCGCTCGGCGACCCGCACTGGGCGCCGCCGCCCGCACAGACGTTCCTGTCGGCTGTCGGCGAGGACCCCGGCCGGCTGCGGATCGGCCGGTACTGCACGCCCGCCGTCCCCGAGGCGCAGGTGCACCCGGAGTGCCTCGCCGCGTACGAGGCGGCGTCGCTGCTGCTCGAGGAGCTGGGCCACGAGGTGGTCGACGTGGAGCGCCCGTTCGGGCCCGAGGCCCTGCCGCTGTTCGAGGTGCTGTGGTCGGCGTCGGCGGCGAACATGCCCGTCGACCCGGCGCGCGAGCACGAGCTGCTGCCGCTCACCCGGTGGCTGCGCGAGCGCGGGCGCGCGACCACGGCGGTCCAGTTCCTGCGCGCACAGTCGGCGCTGCAGGCGGGCACCCGCGCCGCCGTCTCGGCCACCGCGCACTGCGACGCGGTGCTCACCCCGACTCTCGCCGGGCTGCCCGCGCCGATCGGCTGGTTCGGCGAAGCGGGCGGCCCGCGGGCCGAGTTCGACCGGATGGCGGCCTGGACGCCGTTCACCGCCGTCTACAACACGACCGGCCAGCCGGCGGCCAGCCTGCCGCTGCACTGGACGCCCGACGGCCTGCCGGTCGGCGTCATGCTCGTCGGGCGGCCGGCCGACGAGCTGACGCTGTTCCGCCTGTCTGCGCAGCTCGAACAGGCGCGCCCGTGGCGCGACCGGCACCCGGAGCTGTGGTGAGCGCTCCGACGACGCGGCTGCGCCCGCCGCGCGACGACGTCGACGGGGACGACTGAGCAGCGGCCGTCGGGGGAGGGAGCGGTCGTGACCGACCGCACCCCTGACCTTGTCCCACCCGCTCTCGCCCGGCTCGCCGCCGCCCACGGCGTCGCGACGTCCTACCTCGACTTCGCCGACCGGCCGGTGCCGGTCGGCCGGCCTGCCGTCGTGGCGGCGCTGGGCGCGCTCGGCGTCGACGCCGGCACGCCGGAGGCCGTCGAGGCAGCGCTCGCGGAGGTCGAGGAGGCGCCCTGGCGACGGGCGCTGCCGCCGTCTGTCGTCGTCCGCGGCAGCCGCGGGACGCTCGACCTGCGGGTCCCGGAGCCCGCCGACGTCGCGCTGTCGGTGCTGCTCGAGGACGGCGGCGAGGTCGCCGTCGACGTGCCGGCCACCGTCGTCGAGCGGCGCGGTGACCGGGTGCGGCGACCGGTGGACCTGCCGGCGCTCCCGCTGGGGTACCACCGGCTGCGCGTCGCGGTCGACGGCGTCACGACCGAGGCTCCGCTCGTCGTCGCCCCGGCCCGCATCCCGCTGCCGCCGGCGCTCGATCGGGTGTGGGGCTGGATGGTGCAGCTGTACTCGCTGCGCAGCGCCGGCTCGTGGGACGTCGGCGACTACGGCGACCTGCGCACCGTCGTGGAGCGCACCGCGGCCGACGGCGGCGGCCTGGTGCTGCTCAACCCGCTGCACGCCGAGACGCCGGTGCCGCCGGTCAACCCGTCGCCGTACTCGCCGTCGAGCCGGCGCTGGCGGTCGGCGCTGTACCTGCGCATCGAGGCGGTCCCGGAGTACACCGCGGCTCCCGACGACGTCCGCGCGGCTGTCGACGCGCTGCGTCCGCCGACGCGTCCCGACCGCGTCGAGCGCGACCCGGCGTGGACGGCGAAGCTCGCGGCGCTCGAGCTGCTCTGGCCCCTGCACCGCGAGGAGGACCTGGCCGCGTTCCGCGCCGACCGCGGCTCCGGCCTGGACGTGTTCGCGACCTTCTGCGTGCTCGCCGAGCAGCACGGCGTGCCGTGGCAGGAGTGGCCGGCGGAGCTGCGCCGGCCCGACTCGCCCGCGGTGGCGGCCGCGCGCGACGAGCACGCCGACCGGGTCGCGTTCTGGTGCTGGGTGCAGCTGCTCGTCGACGAGCAGCTGGCCGGCCTGGGGAGTGGCATGCCGGTCGGCGTGGTGCACGACCTCGCCGTGGGTGTCGACGCCGGCGGCGCCGACGCCTGGGCGCTGCAGGACGTGATCGCGCTCGGCACGACGGTGGGCGCGCCGCCCGACTCGTTCAACCAGCAGGGACAGGACTGGGGGCTGCCGCCCTGGCGCCCCGACCGGCTGCGGGAGGCGGGGTACGCGCCGTTCCGCGACATGGTGCGCGCCTGCCTGCGGCACGCCGGCGGGCTGCGGATCGACCACGTCATGGGGCTGTTCCGGCTCTGGTGGGTGCCCGCGGACGCGTCTCCCGCCGACGGCACGTACGTCGCCTACGACAGCGACGCGCTGCTCGGCGTGCTGGCGCTGGAGGCGGTGCGGGCCGGTGCGCTCGTCGTCGGCGAGGACCTCGGCACCGTCGAGGATCGGGTGCGCGACGACCTCGCCGCCACCGGCGTGCTCGGCAGCGCGGTGCTGTGGTTCGAGCGCGAGGACACCCCGGGCGAACCGCCGTTCGTCCCGCCGGCGCAGTGGCGGGAGCTGGCGCTGGCGACGGTGACCACGCACGACCTGCCGACGGCAGCCGGGTTCCTGCGCGACGAGCACGTGCGCGTCCGTGCCGAGCTTGGCCAGCTGGGGGTGCCGGTGGAGGAGGAGCGGGAGCGGGTGCGCCGCGAGCGCGAGCTCCTGCTGCAGATGCTCGACGACACGGGCCTGCTCGAGGCGTGCGGCGGCGACCCGGTGCTCGCGATGCACGCCGCGCTGGTCGCCTCGCCGTGCCGGCTGGTGCTCGCGGCGTTCGGCGACGCCGTCGGCGACGTGCGGCAGCCGAACCTGCCCGGCACGGTCGACGAGTACCCGAACTGGCGGCTGCCCGTGGCCGACGGGGACGGCCGGTCGCTCCTGCTCGAGGAGCTGCTCGAGTCCGACGGCGTGCGCAGGCTCACGTCGCTGCTGGACGAGGGCCTGCGCGGCCGCAGCACCCCCGTCCGCTAGCCTCCGCGTGTCCGTCTGAGCGGGGCCGACTCGCGCTGTCGCCGTCCGAACGAGGGAGCCGTGGACCACCTTCCGCCGCTGCACCGGCGCCGAGCCGCCGTGCTCGCCGCGCTGACGTCGACGCTCCTGCTCGCGGGCTGCGCCGCCGACGACCGCGAGAAGTACCCGCACCTCGGCCAGTCCGAGGGCTGGACCGCCGGCTCCGTCGCCCGCACCGTGCTGCTGTACGTCCTGCTGCCGGTCGGGCTGTGCGCGTTGATCTCGGTGATCGCCTGGCTGCCCGGCGCCGCCCGGCGCTACCGGTACCGCCCGCAGGAGGGCTGGAGCGCCGAGCCCGTGTGGTTCGCCGGCCCGACCGACGACCCGGTCGAGGCCGTCCAGCGGGCGCAGCCCGGCGACGTCGTGAGAGGAGGAGCCGGTGGCTCCTGGTGAGGGTCTGGCCCCGAGCCAGCAGGAGCGCATCGCGAGCGCGATCGACCGCGCGCGCACCGAGAACGGCCTCGACATCTCCGTGCTCGTCGGCGACCTCGTCCTCGATGACCTGAGCGGCTTCCGCGCCGCCGCGGAGCGGCTGCACGCGGCGCTCGGCGAGCGGTCGGCATCGGCCGTGCTGATCGTCGTCGCGCCCGGCCAGCGCCGGGTCGAGGTCGTCACCGGACCCGCCGTCCGCCGCCGCGTGCCCGACCGCGTCGCCGCGCTGGCGGTGCTGTCGATGACGACGGCGTTCAGCGGCGGGGACATCGCCGGTGGCATCGTCGACGCCGTCCGGCAGATCGCCGACGCCGCCGGCCGCCGGCCCGGCCTGCCTCCGGCGGACTTCTCGCGCGCGTCGCTCGCCGCACGGCCCGACGCCCGGCACGGCTCCGACGCCGCTCCCGCGCTCGGCGCCGGCACGCACCACTAGCCAGGTAGCGACACCCGCGCGACGGCTCAGCCGGCGGCGGCGTCGCGCTCGCGGGCGCGCAGGCACCGCGCGACGCCGTCGCGCCCCTCGACGAGGAGGCGACGGACCGCCGGTGACGGGTCGTTCTCGGCCAGGTACGCGTCGGTGCGATCGACCACCGACTGGTCGACGATGACCGCCGGGTACAGGCCGACGCCGATGCTCTGCGCCATCTCCGGGGTGCGGGTGCGGAAGACGTGCTCGAGGCAGGCGAAGTAGGGCTCGACCCAGTCGCGCAGCAGGTCCTGCTGCTCGGGCTGGACGAAGCCGGCGATGACGGCGGACTGGACGGCGTTCGGGGTGTCCTCGGCCTCCACCGCGAGTCGCCACGCCTCCGCCTTGGCCTCGCGGGTCGGCCGCGCCGCCCGCGCCGCAGCGGCGTGCCGCTGCCCCGCAGCGGTCGGGTCGCGCTGGAGTTCGGCCTCGATCGCGTCGTCGTCGAGCAGGCCGACCGTGGCGAGCCGGCGCACCAGGTGCCAGCGCAGCTCCGCGTCGACGGTGAGCCCCGGCAGCGACTGCGCGCCGTCGAGCAGGTCCCGCAGCAGCTGCAGGTGGTCGTCGGCGCCGGCGATGCTCGCGAGCGTGCGCACCCACACCAGCTGCAGGTCGCTGCCGGGCTCGGCGCGGTGCAGCTGCTCGTACGCCGTGGCGGCGATGTCGGCGCGCCCGCGGGGCGCCCACCCCGGGTCGGCGAACAACGTGACGGCCTGCTGGGCCAGGCGGAGCAGCGACTGCACGACGCCGATGTCCGTCTCGGCCGTGACGCCGTTCAGCACCAGGCGCACGTACTCGCGAGCCGGCATCTCGGCGTCGCGGGTCATGTCCCACGCCGACGCCCAGCACAGCGCGCGTGGCAGCGAGTCGGGCAGCGCGCCGACGTGCTGCACGAGCGTCTGCAGCGACCGCTCGTCCAGCCGGATCTTGGCGTAGGTGAGGTCGTCGTCGTTGACGAGGACGAGGTCGGACCGCGTGCGGCCCACCAGCGCCGGCACCTCGGTGCGGGCGCCGACGACGTCGAGCTCCTCGCGCGCCGTGCGCACCAGCACGCCGTCCCGCAGCTCGTAGAGCCCGACCGCGACCCGGTGCGGGCGCAGCGTCGGCCACTGCTCGGGGGCGGACTGCAGCACGGCGAACGAGGTGAAGCGGCCGTCGTCGTCGGTCTCGAACGACGTCCGCAGCGTGTTGACGCCGGCGGTCTGGAGCCACTGCTCCGACCACGCGGCGAGATCCCGTCCACTGGCCGCCTCGAGCTCGTGCAGCAGGTCGGCGAGCTCGGTGTTGCCGTACTCGTGCTTCGCGAAGTACGCCCGCAGCCCCGACACGAACGCGTCGCGGCCGACCCAGGCCACCAGCTGCTTGAGCACCGAGGCGCCCTTGGCGTAGGTGATGCCGTCGAAGTTCAGCTGCACCGCGGCGAGGTCGGGGATGTCGGCGGCGATCGGGTGGGTCGACGGCAGCTGGTCCTGCCGGTAGGCCCAGCTCTTCTCGATGTTCGCGAAGGTCGTCCACGCCTGCGTGTACCGGGTCGACTCCGCGAGCGCGAGCACCGACATGTACGTCGCGAACGACTCGTTGAGCCACAGGTCGTCCCACCACCGCATGGTGACGAGGTCGCCGAACCACATGTGCGCCATCTCGTGCAGAACGGTCTCGGCGCGGCGCTCGTACGCCGACTCCGTCACCTTGGAGCGGAAGACGTAGTCCTCCAGGAAGGTGACGCATCCCGCGTTCTCCATGGCGCCGGCGTTGAACTCCGGCACGAACAGCTGGTCGTACTTGCCGAACGGGTAGCGGTACCCGAACACCCGGTGGAAGAAGTCGAAGCCCTGCTTGGTGACGGTGAGCAGCTCGTCGGGGTCGAGGTGCTCGAACAGCGAGCGACGGCAGTAGAGCCCGAGCGGGATGCCGTCGTGCTCGTCGTGCACGCTCGCGTACGGACCGGCGACGAGGGCGGTGATGTAGGTGCTGACGCGCGGCGTCTCGCTGAAGCGCCAGGTGCCGGCCTCGCCCTCGGCCGGCCGCTCGGCGACGCTGCCGTTGCTCACGCAGACCCACCCGGCCGGCGCCAGCACCGACAGCCGGAACACCGCCTTGAGGTCCGGCTGGTCGAAGCACGCGTACATGCGGTGCGCGTCGAAGGTCTCGAACTGCGTGTAGGTGTAGACGCCGCCGTCGACCGGGTCGACGAAGCGGTGCAGCCCCTCACCGGTGCGCATGTACACGGCGTCGGCGTCGACGACGAGCACGTTCTCGTCGGCGAGCTCGGCGAGCTGGAGCCGGTGCCCGTCGAACGCCGTGGCGACGTCGACAGGGCGGTCGTTGAGCACCGCCGAGCGGACGGCGCTCGCCGTGACGTCGACGTGCGCAGAGGCACCCGGCTCGGCGCACCGGAAGCGGACCGTCGTGCGGCTGCGGAACGTGCCGTCGCCCGGACCGCCGGCGCCGTCGGTGAGGTCGAGGTCGACGTCGTACGACTGCACCTCGAGCAGCTGCGCGCGGCGCTGCGCCTCGTCGCGCCGCAGGTCGTTCTCGCTCACCCAGCACCCTTCGCTGTCCGGTCCCCGGTCGTGGGAGGGTCGATCCTTCCACGCTGCCGCGTCCCGACTGGGCGGCGTGTCCGGTTTCGACGACGCTTGCCGGTGCAAGGACACCCTCGTGAGTGAGACGACGCGTGTGGACTTCTGGTTCGACCCGGTGTGCCCTTGGGCGTGGATCACCTCGCGGTGGGTGCTGGAGGTCGAGCAGGTCCGGCCGGTCGCCGTGACGTGGAACGTGATGAGCCTGTCGGTGCTCAACGAGGGCCGCGAGATGCCCGAGCAGTACGCGGCGCTGATGGCGCGGGCGTGGGGGCCGGTCCGCGTCTGTGTCGCGGCGGCCTCCGAGCACGGCCCCGAGGTGCTGCTCCCGCTGTACACGGCCTACGGCGAGCGCATCCACCTGCGCGGCGTCGACCTCGACGACCCCTACCTGCACGAGACGGCGCTGGAGGAGGCCGGCCTCCCGGTCGCGCTCGCCAAGGCGGTGCACGACGACGGCTACGACGACGCGCTGCGGCAGAGCCACGCCCGCGGCATGGAGCCGGTCGGCATGGACGTCGGCACGCCGGTCATCCACGTCGACGGCGTCGCCTTCTTCGGGCCGGTGCTGTCGCGCATCCCGCGCGGCGAGACCGCCGGCCAGGTGTGGGACGGCGCGCGGCTGCTCGCCGGCTTCCCGCACTTCTGGGAGCTCAAGCGCTCGCGCGCCGAGGGGCCGTCCTTCGACTGAACGGCTCGACTTCTGCGGAACCGGTTGACCGAGCGGCGCGCGCTCGTCACTGTGCTGGTCATGGGCACCGGCGGCGGGGCGTACTGGTCGGTCGAGGACTGCGGCTGGATCGCGTCGCCGTGCACGGACGCGCTGGCGACGCCGTGGTCGCGCACCGCTCTCCCGGTCGAGGACGACGTCACCCCGCCCGTCGACGGGTGGGCGGTCCTTCGCACGGTGCCGCGGGTGAGCGGCCTGCCAGGGCAGCGCACGGCCTCGCCCGCGCGGCAGCCGAGCGCGCGCTGAGCCGGCCGCGCGCTGAGCTCAGTGCCTGCACGTAGGGTCGAGCGCCTCGACCCCGGAGGTGGCACGTGCAGGAGCGGACCGCGTTCTTCGTCGGCGGGCGGTGGGTGAGCGCCGACGGTCGCGAGCCGATCGTCGTCGTCGACCCGGCCACCGAGGAACCGGTCGGCAGCGTGCCGGCCGGCACGGCCGAGGACGTCGACGCCGCCGTCGCCGCGGCCCGCGCGGCGTTCGAGCCGTGGGCTGCCCTCGCCCCGGCCGACCGCGCCGCCGTGCTGTCGACCGCCGCCGATGCGCTCGAGGCCCGCACCGACGAGGTCGCCGCGCTCATCACCTCAGAGATGGGCACGCCGCTGTGGTTCTCGACCGCGGTGCAGGTCGGCAACCCGGTGAAGGTGCTGCGCTCGTACGCCGAGGTGCTCGCGACCTACGAGTGGGAGGAGCGGATCGGCAACTCGCTCGTAGTCCGCGAGCCGATCGGCGTCGTCGGCGCGATCACGCCGTGGAACTACCCGCTGCACCAGGTCGTCGCCAAGGTCGCCGCGGCGCTCGCCGCCGGGTGCACCGTGGTGCTCAAGCCGAGCGAGGTGGCGCCGCTCTCGGCGTTCGCGCTTGCCGAGGTCTTCGAGCAGGTCGGCCTGCCCGACGGTGTGCTCAACGTCGTCACCGGCTTCGGCCCGGTGGTCGGCGAGGCGATCGCCGCGCACCTCGACGTCGACATGGTGTCGTTCACCGGCTCGACCGCGGCGGGCAAGCGGGTGCAGGCCGTTGCGGCCGGCACCGTGAAGCGGGTGGCGCAGGAGCTCGGTGGCAAGAGCGCGTTCGTCGTCCTCGACGACGCCGATCTCGGCAAGGCGGTCAAGGTCGGCCTCGCGAACTGCTTCATCAACGGCGACCAGACGTGCACCGCCTGGACGCGGATGCTGGTGCCGGCGGACCGCTACGAGGAGGCGCTGGAGCTGTGCCGCGAGGGCGCCGGGCGGTACGTCGTCGGCGAGCCCACCGCCGAGGGCACCAAGGTCGGGCCGCTCGCCAACGCCAACCAGTACAAGAAGGTGCGCGACCACATCGAGGCCGCGGTGGCGGCTGGGGCGCGCGTCGTCGTCGGCGGGCCCGACCGCCCCGCGGGGCTCGAGCGCGGGTTCTACGTGCAGCCCACCGTGCTGGCCGACGTCGCCCCCGGGTCGGTGGTCGAGCAGGAGGAGGTCTTCGGGCCGGTGCTCGTCGTGCTGCCGTACTCGGACGAGGACGAGGCGGTGCGGATCGCCAACGGCACGCCCTACGGACTGGCTGGCGGCGTCTTCTCCGGCGACCAGGAGCGGGCCGTCGCGTTCGCCCGGCGCATGCGGACCGGGATGGTCGACGTCAACGGCGGGCGCTTCAACCCGCTCGCGCCGTTCGGCGGCTACAAGCAGAGTGGCAACGGCCGTGAGCTCGGCGTCTACGGGCTCGAGGACTTCCTCGAGGTGAAGTCGCTGCAGCTGTAGCGGTCCGCCGGCTGCGCCCGGCGGTTCCCTCTGCGACTGCTCGCTGCGCTCGCTCTACGTCGCTGCCGGGAACCGCCGGGCTCCGCCGGCTCCCTCTGCCGCACGCCTTCGGGGTTGCTCTCGTCAGGGCTAGACCACGATGCGCATCGGCACGCCCAGGGCGTCGACCTCGTCGCCCAGGACCTCGGCGTTGCCGCTCACCCAGCGGTGGGCGGTCACCGCGCAGGCCGCGGCATCGAGGGCGTCGTCGAGCGCCGCACCGGGTTGCACGTCGACAGGGACGCCGGCGGAGAAGGCGTCGTCGAGCAGCGAGAGGCGCTGCAACGCACCTGCCGCGGTCTTCTTCGGCGCGAGCCGCATCTCCCACGTCGCGGCCGCGGCCGCGGTCGCGAACGAGACCTCGGGGTGGCACTCGACGATGACGTCGTGCACCGCCGGCCCGCGCGCCCGCAGCGCGTCGTCGACCTCGCGGATGCGCGGCACGAGCGCGAACGCCTGGGCAGACAGAGTCGGTGCGATGGGGCGGGCCTCGGCGTAGCTGCGGCAGAGGAGCACGTCACGCGGCGGCGCCGCGAACACCGACGACCGGCGCGGTCCGAGCCGGGTGCGGGCCAGGTCGTCGCAGCGCCGCCGGCCGCCGAGCGCGGGCAGACCGATCGGGACGTCCAGGGCCACGGCGTCGGCATCCAGGTCGTCGGCGAGCTCGAGCACCCCGCTGGTGTCGTCCGCCCAGGCCCAGGACAGCTCGCCCTCCCCGTCCACGACCGCGACGACCCAGCCCCCGCCGCGGCAGCCGTCGGCACCGAGCACGATCACCGGGTCACCCTGTCAGGCAGACTCTCCGGCCATGCGCGTGCACCTCGGCTCCGACCACGCCGGCTTCGAGCTCAAGACGGCTCTGGCCGCCCGGCTCGTGGAGCTCGGGCACGAGCCCGTCGACCACGGACCGCTGATCTACGACGCCGCCGACGACTACCCGCCGTTCTGCCTGCGGGCGGCGCGCGCCGTCGTCGCGGACCCCGGCAGCCTCGGCGTGGTGCTCGGCGGGTCAGGCAACGGCGAGGCGATCGCGGCGAACAAGGTGCACGGCGTGCGCTGCGCGCTGGCGCACAGCGTCGAGACCGCCCGGCTCGCGCGCGAGCACAACGACGCGAACGTCGTCAGCGTCGGTGCTCGGATGCACCCGGCCGAGGAGGCGCTCTCCTTCGTCGAGGCGTTCCTCAGCACGCCGTACAGCGGCGAGGAGCGCCACGACCGGCGCATCGCCATGCTCGCCGACTACGAGCGCACGGGCGTGCTCCCGCCGCTGCCGCCCGGGCACTGACCGGTGCCCGAGGGCCACACGATCCACCGGCTGGCTCGGGAGCACGCACCGCTGCTCGTCGGCCGCGGGGTCTCGGCCACCAGCCCGCAGGGCCGGTTCGCCGACGGCGCCGCGCTGCTCTCGGGCCGCGTCGTCGAGCGCGTCGACCCCTACGGCAAGCACCTGTTCTACGCCTTCGCCGGCGACCTGCTGCTGCACGTGCACCTCGGGCTTTACGGCACGTTCACGCGCGGTGCCGGGCTGCCGCCGGCCCCCCGAGGGGCGCTGCGCCTGCGCATGACGGCCGGTGACGCGTGGATCGACCTGCGCGGGCCGACGGCGTGCGAGATCGTCACGCCTGCCGAGCGGGACCGGGTGCTCGCCCGGCTCGGGCCCGACCCGCTGCTGCCGCGCGCCGACCCGTCACCGGCGTACGCCCGGATCGCCGCGAGCCGGCGTCCGGTCGGCGAGCTGCTCATGGACCAGGCTGTGCTCGCCGGCGTCGGCAACGTCTACCGGGCGGAGGCGCTCTACCGGGCCGGGCTCTCGCCGTTCCGTCCCGGCCGCGACGTTCCTGGCGACGTCGTCGCGGCGGTGTGGGAAGACCTGCGCCGGCTGATGCGCGCCGGCGTGCGCGCCGGTCACATCGTGACGACGGAGCGGGGCGACCGGGAGCGGCGCAGCGGCCCGCCCCGTCGGGAGGACCGGTTCTACGTCTACCGCCGGCACGGGCTGCCCTGCCGCCGCTGCGGCACGCAGGTGCGGACGGCGGTCATGGCCGCGCGCAACCTGTTCTGGTGCCCGCGCTGTCAGCCCGGCGAACCGCGGCCGGCCCCGGCGCAGACCTGCCGATAGGGTCGTGATCATGGATGTACCGGCCTGGCGGCGCCGGTCGCCGGGCGCGGTCGCCGTCAGCGTCGCCTCGGCGCCCGCGCGAGCGGTGACCCGGCTCCGCCGGCGTCCACCGCCGCAGGGCCCGGCTCTGGTCGTCCTGTGCGGGCTGGCCGTCGCGCTGACCGCCGCCGGGGAGCTGGTCGGGTTCTGGCTGGTCCCGGCCGCCACGCTGGTGGTCCCCGTCCTCGGCGCCGGCCTGCTGCTCGACCGCCGCCGCGTGCGCGCGCTGCTCGCCGTCGTCGCCGGGTGCCTGACGTTCGACGTGCTGGCGCAAGGCGTCGGCTCGGACGGCGTGCGACCTGGCACGGTGGCCGCGCTCGCGTTCACCGCCGGCGTCGCCTACGAGTTCGCCCGCTCGCGCGAGGAGACCGGCCTCACCGGCTCGTCGGGTGAGGGCGTGCTGGTCGAGCTGCGCCAGCGGCTCGAGCTGCAGGGCACGCTGCCGCCGCTGCCGCCGCCGTGGCGCGCCGAGGCGACCATCTGCCCGGCCGACGGCGGGCCGTTCGCCGGCGACTTCGTCGTCAGCGCCGTCACAGGCGGCGGCCACCAGCTCGAGCTCGTGCTCGTCGACGTCTCGGGCAAGGGGGTGGCCGCCGGGACGCGCGCGCTGATGCTCTCCGGGGCGCTCGGCGGGCTGCTCGGCGCAGTGCCGCCGGAGCACTTCCTCCCGGCGGCGAACGACTACCTGCTGAGGCAGGGCTGGGACGAGGGCTTCGCCACGGCGGCGCACCTCGCGCTGTCGCTGGCCGACGGGACGTTCACGCTGAGGTCGGCGGGGCACCCGCCCCCGGCCGTCTTCGACGCCGGCAGCGGCCGGTGGTCGCTCGTGGAGGCCGACGGCGCCGCGCTCGGACTGCTGCCAGGCAGCCCGTACCCGGCGACCCGGGGCCGGCTGGGCCGCGGCGACGCGCTGCTGCTCTACACCGACGGACTGGTGGAGGTGCCGGGTCGCGACCTCGCACTCGGCATCGACCGGCTGCTCGGCCAGGCCGAGCGACTCGTCGCCTCGGGCTTCGCCGGCGGCACCGACGCCCTCGTGGCCGGGCTGTCAGGCGGGGTCACCGACGACCGCGGCATCGTCCTCGTCCGGCACCCCTGACGGGCGCCAGCCGGCCAGCCGGGCAACCGGTCGCCGGGCCGGGTCGAGCGGCGTCTCGACGTCGCGGAGCTGCGCGACGAGGTCGACGTACTCGTGCCGGTGCACGAGGGCAGCGCCGAGCGACGTCAGGTGCGCGGTGTCTTGCTGCACGTCGACCAGCACGCCGCCGGCGTCGAGGAGCCGGGCGCATAGCTCGACGAGCGCGACCTTCGAGGCGTCGCTCGTGCGGTGGAACATCGACTCGCCGCAGAAGACGGCGCCGACCTGCACGCCGTACAGCCCGCCCACGAGGCGGTCGCCGTCCCACACCTCCACGCTGTGGGCGTGCCCCTCGTGGTGCAGCGCCCGGTACCCGTGCTGCATCCCGCGGGTGATCCACGTGCCGTCGGCGCGGTCGGCGCACGCGGCGATGACGTCGTCGAAGGCGGCGTCGACGGACGCCTCCCACCCCGACCGGCGCAGCCGCTGACGCAGCGACCGCGACAGCCGCAGCTCGACGGGCAGCAGCACGGCGCGCGGCTCGGGGGAGCACCAGGGCACCAGCCCCTCGCTGTCGTCCTCGTCGCCCGGCAGCAGGGGCACCTCGCCACGGCGCGCGAGCCGACGGGCCGAGCGCTCCAGCGGTTCCCGGTGCACGCCGGTCGCCGGCCACGGGAAGACGCCGTGCCGGTAGGCCGACAGCAGCGTCGGCGGGTCGAGCCGGCCGCCGACGGCGACCAGCTCGCGCGGTGCGCGGACGACCTCGACGGCGGCGAACGGGTCCTCGGCCGGCAGACGGGTCGGGAGCGTGCTCACGTGCCGGTTTCCGGGCCGGTCAGCGGGTCGGTCGGCACCCCGTCACGGTAGGCGCGCGGGCAGGATCGCGGGGCTACGTGCGCCGGTCGAGGTTCTTGGCCACCACGGCGGCCGCGATGAGCCCGAAGACGACCGCCCGCGTGGCGTACACCCACAGCCGCCGGTCCTCGGATTCGAGGATCACGAGCAGCACCCGGTTCACCGCGAAGATGAAGAAGGCACCGGACAGGACCGCGAACAGCATGTCGCGGGTGAGCGTCCAGTACCGCAGGAAGAACAGCGCGATCGCGAGCGAGGCGAGGAAGGCGCCGCCCTGCATGAAATCGCTCACCGGGACTCCCAGACCATGCCGCCGAGCAGCACGGCGAGCCCGGCCAGCGTCGAGGCGTCTCGCCAGAACTGCAGGCTGGCGCTCTCGCCGATCACCGCGAGGTCGATGAACAGCAGCACGTTGTTGACGGCGAGGCCGGCGAAGCCGAGCGCGGTCCAGAGCACGAGCCGTTGGCGGCCGACGAGGAACGACCGCAGCAGGAGCACGGCGCAGGCGGCGCTGGTGAGGGCGCACAGCAGGTAGACGATCTCGGCCATCTCAGTCCTTGCTCCCGGGCCGGCGGAGCCGGAAGGCGTCGGCGAAGCGCACGAGCGGGTCCTGCGTGCGGGCGTAGATGTAGCGCGACACGGTCGTGCGCCGCCTCTTGTAGACGTCGGCCACCTCGGCGACCGCCTCCTCCAGCCTGCGGTCGGCCGGCGCGAACCGGTAGGTGTCACCGTCGCGGGAGAGCAGCCCGCGCGAGACGAAGGCGTCGAGCCACGGGCCGAGCGAGCTCTGCGGCAGCGCGGTGCGCCGCGAGACCTCGGCCAGCGACCACGACCGGCCGGGCTCCTCGCGCAGCAGCAGCAGGACCTCGAGCTGGCTCGCCGAGAAGATGTGCTCGTCGAGGAAGGCCTGCACGACCGGCGGCAGGTCCGACACGCTCCTCCTCGAGACGGTGACCACGGCGCGGGCACGCGCGAGCCGCTGGCGACCCGACCCCGCAGAATGCCGCAGCACCTGCGTGGAAGGTCAACGACGACTGCGGCACGTTCTCACGTCAGCCCTGTCACCTGTCCGAGGCTCGCGCCGGGGTCGCAGTTGGGCCGAGTTGTCGTCACGGAGACCGTGCGTGATGGACACTGGCGCGCTGCGTCGTGCCAGGCGCCCCGAGGAGGACCCGTGAGCGTGGACGTGCCGACCGAGAGCCGCGTGCCCGCGCAGCCGTCCCCGGAGGACCGGGACCTGCTCGACATGCTCCACGCGCTCACCGCCGTGGTCGCCGGGGACTTCTCCGTACGGCTCGAGCCGCGCGACGGCCTCTCCGGCCAGGTCGCCGAGCGCATCAACCAGGTGGCGGCGCTCAACGGACGCCGGACCAAGGAGCTCGTGCGGGCCAGCCGCGTCATCGGCCGCGAGGGCCGGATGACCGAGCGCCTCGCCGAGGTGGGCGCCGAGGGCGACTGGAGCACCGGCGCGGCCGCCGTCAACAGCCTGATCGACGACCTCGTCCGGCCAACCACCGAGGTCGCGCGCGTCATCGCGGCCGTGGCCGAGGGCGACCTGTCGCAGCAGATGGCGCTGGAGATCGCCGGGCAGCCGGTCAAGGGCGAGTTCCTCCGCATCGGCACCACGGTGAACACCATGGTCGACCAGCTGTCGTCCTTCGCCGACGAGGTGACCCGCGTGGCTCGCGAGGTGGGCACCGACGGCAAGCTCGGCGGCCAGGCGCAGGTGCGCGGCGTCTCGGGCGTCTGGCGCGACCTCACCGAGTCGGTGAACTCCATGGCCGGCAACCTGACCAGCCAGGTGCGCAACATCGCCCAGGTCACCACCGCGGTGGCGCAAGGCGACCTGAGCCAGAAGATCACCGTCGACGCGCGGGGCGAGATCCTCGAGCTCAAGAACACCGTCAACACGATGGTTGACCAGCTCTCCGCGTTCGCTGCTGAGGTCACCCGTGTCGCCAAGGAGGTCGGCACCGAGGGCAAGCTCGGCGGTCAGGCCGAGGTGG
>JBKHYE010000163.1:0-4753 GCA_046565705.1 Actinomycetes bacterium | reverse complement strand
GTGGCCGGTCTCGTGCTGGCATGCTCAGCTTCGCTGCGTTCGTCGTCCCGTACAGCGTCGACGCCGAGCCGACGGCCCGTCCAGGTGGTGGGTGACAGCCCGTGTGAGCCACTGCACGCCCGCAGCGGCCGAAGGCGGCTGTCGCTTGACGCCGGCTTCACGTGCCCGCGCGCACCCTCGATGACGTGACCACACCAGCAACCGCCACGGACATCGTCCCGTCGCCCTACGACCGTCCTGTCGCCCGCCGCTCCTCTCGCCGTTCCGCCACCGTGCTCGTCACGGCGGTGGCACTCGCGGCGGGCACCGCCGGCGGTGCGGTCGGCGCGACGCTCGCCGACGACGGCGACGCTCGACCGGTCGCCGACACGCGCCCCGACGCCGTCCCCACCTCCTTCAGCGGCGACGTCGCCGGCGTCGCCGCGCGCGTGCTGCCCAGCGTCGTCTCGGTGTCCGTCCGCGGTGAGCGGGGCGCCGGTTCCGGCTCGGGCGTCGTCATCGACGACGACGGCCACATCCTGACCAACAACCACGTCGTCGAGCCGGGCGTCGGCGGCGCGATCGAGGTGGTGTTCAACGACGGACGGAGCGCGCCGGCGGACGTCGTCGGACGCGACCCGGTCACCGACCTGGCCGTCCTCGACGTCGACGACGTCGACGGACTGGTGCCCATCGAGCTCGGCCGCTCCAGCGACGTCCCCGTCGGTGCGCCGGTCATCGCGATCGGCTCGCCGCTCGGGCTGTCCGGAACCGTCACCACGGGCATCGTCAGCGCGCTCGGGCGCACGGTGCGCACGTCGCCGAGCACGCCCCTGCTGAACGCGATCCAGACCGACGCGTCGATCAACCCGGGCAACTCCGGTGGTGCTCTCGTCGACGGCGAAGGCCGCCTGATCGGCATCAACACCGCCATCTCGACCACGGGCGGCGGCAGCATCGGCCTCGGCTTCGCCGTGCCGATCGACGACGCGCGATCTGTCGCGGACGACCTCATCAGCACCGGCCGCGCGAGCCACCCGTCGCTCGGTGTGGCGGCCGTGTCGGTCGCCTCCGACGAGCGGCGCGGTGCGCTGCTGCAGGACGTCACTGCGGGTGGCGCGGCGGCGGAGGCGGGTCTCCGGCGCGGCGACGTGGTGGTCGCCGTCGGCGACGACGCCGTCACGACCGTCGAGGAGCTGATGCTCGCGCTGCGCGAGCGCGGGGCCGGACAGCCGGCCGTCGTGACCTACGTCCGCGACGGTGACGAGCGCCGGACGTCCGTGGTGCTCGACGAGCTCCGGGTCTGACGAGCCCAGCCGAGCAGCAGGCAGGACTGCGCCTGGCCGCGTCGAACTCCCGCAGCCATGCGCCGCACCCTGCTGTCCGCCGCCGTCGCCGTGTCCGTCGGTGCGGCCGTCCTCGCGCCCGCCGCCACAGGTTCGCCGCTCGAGCCGCCGCGCGACCAGTGGTACGCCAGCAACGAGGCGCAGGACGGTCGCGGCCACTGGTCCACCGGGGATCGCGTCCGGGTCGACGAGGCCTGTCTGGCGCTGCCGGCTGAGGAGCAGGGCGAGTGCTCGCTGGACGCCCTGCAGCGCAAGAGCCACGTCGTCGTCGCGTTCGTCGACAGCGGCATCAACCCGTACGCCCAGGACTTCCGCGCGCCGGAGTACGTGCACCACCCGTCGACCTACGTCGAGGGCTTCCCGGCCGACGCCGCCGAGCTCGCGCTGTCGCTCGACGTCGCCGACGACGAGGGCTATGCCGCCGCGCGGGAGGCCGACGACGCGACGTGGCAGGGCGTGAAGAGCAACCGCCTCCACTGGATCCCCGGCACCCGCATCATCGGCGGGCTCTCGCTGCGCGCCGGCGGCACCGGCCTCGGCAGCTGGCCGGAGCGGCCGCTGCTCGACGACAACGGGCACGGCACCGGCGTGGCGAGCGTCGCCGCCGGGCGGTGGTACGGCAGCAACCCCGACGCGCTCATCGTCATGGTCGAAGGGCTCGGGTTCGCGGGCGTCGAGTGGGCCGCGGCGCAGCCGTGGATCGACGTCGTCAGCAACTCCTGGGGCCCGGGCCTGCCCGGCCGCGTCGACATCCCCGACCGCGCCGCCACGGACGCGACGAAGGCTGCCGTGGAGGCCGGCAAGTCGATCCTGTTCTCCTCCGGCAACGGCATGCGCAACACCAACTCGTCGACCGTGCCGTTCCCCGCCGGCACGGACCCGTGTCGCTGCAAGATCCCGACGCACAACCTGACGCCGACGGCGAACGGGTCTGGCCCGTCGTGGCACCTCACTGTCGGCGCGGTGTCGCCCGTGAACGGCCAGCCGCACTGGTGGCACGGCGTGCCGGTCGACGTCGCGTCATTCGGCTCGAAGTGGCGCGCCGCGGCGGCCGACGGCGTGCAGCTCGCCGACAACCGCGACTTCGGCGGGACGTCCTGCGCCACACCCATCACCGCTGGTGTGCTGTCCGCGGTCGTCCAGCGCGCACGCGAGGCGCTCGGTGACGTCACCGAGGGCCAGGAGCCGGACGGCGTCGTCGCGGCCGGCCCGGCCCGCGGCGGCGACGGCCCGCTCGCCGACGGCGCGCTGACGCGGACGGAGGCTGAGCGGCTGCTCGTCACGAGCGCCCAGCCGCACGAGGCCTCGCCGGAGGAGCTGACCTGGGACTACGCCGTCGAGCCGACGACGGACGCCTACTGGGTGCAGCAGGGCTACGGCGTCGTCGACGCGGGCGCGAAGGAGCGTGCGCTCGAGACGCTGCTCGGCGTGACGCCGTTCGCCGACCGTGCCGACGTCGACGCCTGGATGGAGACGACGGACGCCGCACGCGACGCCTACTACGACAACCCGTAGCCGCGGCGGACTGCCGGAGCAGCACCGGCGCAGCGGACGGGCGGGGGCTCACACCACTTCCTGTGCCGCAGCAACATCGACGAGGCCGGATGATGTTGCTGCGGGACCAGAAGTGCCCGGTCGCCGGCGGCAGTACCGTCCGAGGATGGCGCTCTCGGACTTCCCGCGGTTCCCGCTGCTGTTCGGCCCCTCGCCGGTGCACCGACTCGACCGGCTGACCGACCACCTCGGCGGTGCCGCGGTGTGGGCCAAGCGCGAGGACTGCAACTCCGGCATCGCCTTCGGCGGTAACAAGACGCGCAAGCTCGAGTACCTCGTCGCGGACGCGCTCGCGAAGGGCTGCGACACGCTGGTGTCGATCGGCGGCGTGCAGAGCAACCACACCCGTCAGGTCGCCGCCGTCGCGGCCCGCGTCGGGCTGCGCTGTGTGCTGGTGCAGGAGAGCTGGGTCGACTGGCCCGACGCCGTCTACGACAAGGTCGGCAACATCCTGATCAGCCGGCTCGCCGGCGCCGACGTGCGGCTGGTGAAGGCGGGCTTCGGCATCGGGTTCAAGGAGAGCTGGGAGACGGCGCTGCGCGAGATCGAGGAGCGCGGCGGGACGCCGTACCCGATCCCGGCCGGCGCGTCCGACCACCCGCTCGGCGGCCACGGCTTCGCGGGCTGGGCGTTCGAGCTGGCGGAGCAGGAGGCCGAGCTCGGCGTCTTCTTCGACACCGTCGTCGTCTGCTCGGTCACCGGCTCGACGCAGGCCGGCATGGTCGCCGGCTTCGCGCTCGCCGAGGAGCAGGGCGCCCGGCCGCGGCGGGTGCTCGGCATCGACGCGTCGGCGAAGCCGGCCGAGACGCGCGACCAGATCCTGCGCATCGCTCGCCGCACTGCCGTGGCCATCGGCCTGCAGCGCGAGCTGACGGCGGACGACGTCGAGCTCGACGAGCGCTACCACGGCGGCGTCTACGGCATCCCTGACGACGCGACGCTGCGCGCGATGGAGCTGGCGGCGCGCACTGAGGGCATGGTCACCGACCCGGTGTACGAGGGGAAGTCGATGGCGGCGGTCATCGACCTCGTCGGCCGCAAGGAGATCGACGCCGCATCGACCGTGCTGTTCGCGCACCTCGGCGGGCAGCCCGCACTGAACGGCTACAGCGCGTTGTTCAGCTGACGATGGACCCGCTCGCCGACCAGCTCGGGTCCGAGCTGTTCTCACTGCTCGGCTCCGTCCGCGGCCGTCGCGTGGGCGCCGGGTACCGCGTCGACTCCGGCACGACCGAGCGACACTCCGTCACCGGTCGCGAGATGCAGCAGGGCGCCGGCCCGCAGGCGTTCGTCTCCGAGCTCGAGCCGCAGCCGCTCACCGAGGACGAGCAGGCGCTGCTGGCCGGGGCGACGTGCGGCCCGAACGGCGTCGTCGCGTGGGAAGCGTCGGTGACCGGCTCGTTCTCCCAGCTGGTGTCGCTGCGCGGCCGCACCGCGCCCGACCCGAACAACACCCTCGCGACCGACCTGCTCGTCGTCGACGACGACGGCGTGTGGCTCTACCGGCCGACGCAGCCGTGGCCGGCGCAGGACGAGCGCATCGGCGCAGATCAGAAGTCGGGGTCGGGCCAGCCGTTGTTGGGGCGTGGCGCAGCAGCGGGCGGCGGCGGGGGTGCGGGTTCTGGCAGGTCGAGGTCGGCGTTGCGGTCCTCGAGCAGGAGGCCGTGCAGTGCGAGGTCGAGCTGGTCGTCGTCGGGTGGGCCGGTGTCGTGGAGCTCGGGTGGTCGGGGTGGTTGGAGTCGGGCGCCGGCCGGCAGAGGCGGTGGTGGTTCGTGCTGTGGGGGTGAGAGGTACTGGCGGCCGGAGGGTGATCGCCACAGGGTGCTGCCGTCGGGCAGCGGGGACGGGGTCCAGCCGTTCTGCTTGAGCTGGTG
>JBKHYE010000162.1:0-8231 GCA_046565705.1 Actinomycetes bacterium | reverse complement strand
ACCGGTCCTCGCCGAGGGCTGCGCCGAGCGGGCCGTCCTCGAGCGCGCGGCGCACGTAGTCGCAGAAGAACGGCGCCCGTGTCCCGGGCGCCTCGCAGCCGCTGCCGACCGGTGAGGGCCGCAGGTCCGGCGGCTCGTCCAGCGCGGCCACCAGCTGCTGGCCGTCGACGAAGCCGGCGTCGTGCATGCGCCGAAGCACGAGATCGCGGCGGTAGACGGCGCCGGCCAGGTCGTCGAGCGGGTCGTGCGCGGCGGGTCGCTGCACGATGCCGGCGAGCATGGCGCCCTCGGCGACGGTCAGCTCCTCGACCGGCCTGCTGAAGTAGAAGCCGGCCGCCGTGCCGACGCCGTACACGCCGTTGCCGAAGTAGGCGAGGTTCAGGTAGCGCCGGAGGATCTCGTCCTTGCTCATCCGGCGCTCGAGCGCGAGCGCCAGCCGGGCCTCGCGCAGCTTGCGCTCGACCGTCTGCTCGGTGGCGCGCTCGACGTCCTCGGGTGTCTTGGCGCTCGCCACGAGCGCGTTCTTCACGTACTGCTGGGTCAGCGTCGACCCGCCCTGCCGGACGGCGCGCGACGTGGCGTTCTCGATCGCGGCCCGCAGGGAGCCCTTCACGTCGACGCCGTTGTGCTCGTAGAAGCGCTCGTCCTCGACGGCGATGAACGCGTTCCGAACGTGGGGAGGCACCCGCTCCAGTGGCACGGGCACGCGGTTCTGCACGTAGAGATAGGTGATGAGCGAGCCGTCGCGCGCGAGGATCGTCGTGCGCTGCGCCGGGGTGGGCACGTCGAACTCGGCGGGCAGCTCGAGGAAGCCGTCGGCGGAGGTCTTGGCCGCCACCCCGACGCCCGCGACGAGCGGGATCGTCAGCGCGGCCACCAGCACCCCGGCCAGCACGCAGACGCCGACGGCGGTCACCGCCTTCGCCGTCCCCGTCGCCGCGTCGCGCAGGCCGCCGGTGAGAAGGTCGGTGGCGAGCGAGCGCGGGCCAGGGGCGTCGTCGGTCACGGTGGTCGGCCTACCCGGCGGTCACTCTGGGTCGCCGTCGCTCTGGTGTCCGGTTCGTGACGACCCTGCGACGGTGCCGGGGCGTCAGGGCAGCGGACCGCGCAGCACGAGCTCGTCGTCCTCGCCGTCGACCTCCGGCTCACCGGTTGCACGGTGGTAGCCGTGCACGGCGGGTGCCGCGGCGAGCGCCTGGCCGACCACCGAGACCGTGATCGCGAGGCTGCCGGCGGCGAACAGCCGCTCGTACTCCGGCAGCGAGTACTCGTGGAGATACGCCAGGTAGTAGATGCCGGCGACGCCGAGCGGCCCGGCCCAGGCCATGAACACCGACGACTTGGCTCCCGTGCCGGTCGCGAGCAGCGCCGGCAGCGCCACGGGCAGCCGGCGCAGAAGCAGGACCCAGAGCGCGAACCCGGTGCCGGCGAGGCCCAGCTCGGGCCACCAGCGGTCGACCGGCAGGACGGTGCCGAACGCGAGGAACACGACAGTGAGCGCCACCTTGGTGATCGACCGGTGGACGACGTGGATCGGCTCGCGCAGCCTTTCCGGGAGGCCTTCGGCGAACACCAGCCCGGCGAGGAACGCGGCGAGGATGCCGCTGCCGCCGAGCAGGTGCGCCAGCGCGAGCACCGCGACGGCCAGACCGCTGGCGGCGAGGGGGAACCAGTCCTCCTCCGCGAGCCGGTGCACGCCGGCCCAGCCGACGAGCTTGAGCAGCAGCCAGCCGGTCACCAGCCCGACCGCCACCGAGACGGCGAGCTGGCGGCCTGACTCCGTCAGGGCGTGCGGCAGTGCCTCGCCGGCGGGCAGCGTCGCGAGAGCGCCCGCGAGGAGCACGAAGGACAACGCCAGCCCGTCGTTCGCCGCGGCCTCGCTCTGCAGCGACATCCGCACGCGGCGCGGCAGCAAGGCGTTGGGAAGCTTCCCGGTGACCAGCGCGGAGGCGACGCCGGGGTCGGTCGGCGTCAACGCGGCCGCCAGGCACAGCGCGAGGGTCGCCGACAGCCCGAGCAGCAGCGACGCGCCGAGCGCGGTCATGAGCCACATGCCGGGCATGACGACGAGCAGCAGCACGGCGAGTCGGCGCGCGTTGACGCGCAGGTCCTCCGGCCGCAGGCGCAGCGCGATGTCGACGACCGCCAGGGCCAGCGCCACGCGCGCCAGCTGCTCGAGCAGCACGTGCCGCGGCACCTCGGCCGCGGGGTCGACGGCGTCGAGCACGTGCGGTCCCACGAGCACACCGACCACCAGCGCGAGCAGCACGGGGCTGAGCGCGTGCTTCTTGACGACGCGCGACGACATGCCGAGCGCGACCAAGGAGGCGCCGACGACGAGCAGGATGTGATCAGCGGGCGTCATGATCGCCCGCTTCCCGTTGCGGGCGCGGCTACTCCCGGCCGGCGAGGTCGAGCGGTGCGCCGGGCGAGGGTGGGACCAGCTCGCGCGGCCCGTCGTCCTCCCGGGGCGGCAGCGGCGACACGCTCGGCGTCGGCAGCGGGGCGCGTGGTGGCGGGCCCACCCGCGCCGGCGGCGGGAAGGCCGCGACGGCGGCGCCCTCGAGCGCGGCCGTCATGAACGTGCGCCAGGTGCGCGCGGGCAGCGTCCCGCCGGTCACCTCGCGCACGCCGGCGAAGCCGCGCAGCGGCACGTCCTGCCGCTCGGAGAACACGGCGACCGCGGTCGAGAGCTGCGGCGTGTACCCGACGAACCAGGCGGCGGTGTTGCCGCTCGTCGTGCCCGTCTTGCCGGCGGCAGGGCGCCCCGGCAGCCGCGCGCGCGTCGCGGTGCCGCGGGTCAGCACCCCGCGCAGCGCATGCGTGACGTCCGCCGCGACCGCCTCGTCGAGCACCCGCCTCGGCTGGGGACGCGCCTCGTAGTGCACCCGGCCCTCGCCGTCGGTGACGCGCTCGACGACGTACGGGTCGGCGCGCACGCCACCCGCGGCCAGGGTCGCGAAGGCCGTCGCCTGCTCGAGCGGCGTCACCGCCGTCACGCCGAGGCCGATCGCTGCGGAGTTGCGCTCGACGCTCATGTCGGCGGTGATCCCGAGCGCCTCGGCCATGCGGGCGACGTAGTGCGGGCCGGCGCGCAGACCCAGCTCGACGTACGCCGTGTTCACCGACTTCGCCGTCGCGGTCTCGACGTCGACGGTGCCGTACGACGCACCGGCGAAGTTGCGGACGCGGTAGTCGTCGAACAGCCGCGGGGAGCTGCCGTCGAGCTCGGCGGTGAGCGGGATGCCGCGGTCGAGCGCGGCCGCGAGCACGTACGGCTTGAACGAGCTGCCGGCCTGCGCGGCGCCCTGCACCGCGGCGTCGAACGGCCGCCGGAGGTAGTCGTCGCCGCCGTAGAGCGCACGAACCCGGCCGGTGCCGGGTTCGACGCAGACCAGCGCGGCGTAGACGCCGTCGGGCAGGTTCGCGGGCAGCGTCGACTGCACCGCGCGCACCGCCTCGCGCTGCGCGCGCGGGTCGAAGGTCGTGTCGACGACCAGGCCGCCCGCCTCGACCGACTCCTGGCGAAAGCCGAGCCGGTGCAGCTCCTCGAGCGCCCGCCGGACGAGGTAGCCGTCGGTGCCGGCGAACCGGTTGCGCGACTGCCGCGGTGCCAGCGCCGGGTACTGCTGCGCGTCGGCCGGGCCATCGAGCCAGCCCTGCTCGGCCATGCCGTCGAGCACGTATCGCCAACGGACGCGGGCGCGGTCGGGGGATCGCTCCGGGTCGTACGCCGTCGGTGAGCGCAGCAGCGCGGCGAGCACCGCGCCCTCGGACGCAGTGAGGTCGGCGGCCGGCTTGCCGAACCAGGTGCGCGCTGCCGACTCGATGCCGTACGCGCCCCGGCCGAAGTACACGGTGTTCAGGTAGTCGCTGAGCACCTGGTCCTTGCCGCGCTCGCGGTCGAGCTTGACGGCGAGCACCACCTCGCGCAGCTTGCGGTTCCACGTGCGCTCGCGCGTCAGGAACGCGGCCCGCGCGTACTGCTGCGTGATGGTCGAGCCGCCCTGCTCGACCTCGCCGGTCCGCAGGTTCGTCCACGCCGCCCGCGCGATGCCGGTCAGGGAGATGCCGGGGCTGTCGTAATACGCACGGTCCTCTGCGGCGAGCACTGCGTGCTGCGCCGCGGTCGAGACGCGGTGGAGCGGGACGGGACGCCGGTCCTGGTCACCGATGCGCGCCATCTCGCTGCCGTCGGCGAACCGCACGACGGACTGCTGCGGCGGGGCGACCGCGGCGGCCGGCGGCAGGTGCGTGGTCGTCCAGAGCCAGGTGGCCACGGCGACGACAGCGAGCAGCAGCAGGACGGCCGCGACGGCGGCAGCGCGCAGCAGCCGCCGCACCAGAACCGGGGCGGTGGCGTCCACGTCGGCGCGCGCCACCGTGTCCGAGTGCCCGCGAACGGAGTCCGGCACCCTCCTGCGATCGGTCGATCTCGTGCCGGACCGGTAGCGGTGTCAGCCGGTCGGCTCGGGCTCGACCTCCTCCTCGACCTCCTCCTCGACCTCCTCGACCTCGTCGTCGGACGACGTGCTGCTGGGTGACGGCTCGGCCTCGTCGGTGGGCTCGTCGGTGGGCTCGTCGGTGGGCTCGTCGGTCGTGTCCTCGACCGGGTCCTCGACCGGGTCGAGCGGATCGTCGTCAGACGTCTCCTGCTCCGGCGTCGGTGTCGGGGAGGTCGTCGTCGGGTCGGGGGTCGGGGGAGCGGTCGTCGTCGGCTCGGGCGTCGGCGGCGAGACCGCGCTCGGCGACGGCGTGCTCCCGACGAACTGCGGCTCCGGCCACGGCAGCGGCTCGGCGTCGGCGAGCACGGCGGCGCTGTACGCGCCCCACGCCCGCGCCGGGAGCGACCCGCCGGTCACCGAGGCGACACCGGCGATACCGGTCAGCGACATGTCCGTGCGCTCGGTGTAGAGCGACACCGCGGTCGCCAGCCGCGGCGTGTAGCCGACGAACCACGCGGCCGTGTTGTCGGTGGTGGTGCCGGTCTTGCCGGCGGCCGGCCGGTCGGGGAGCGCGGCTGCCGTCCCGGTCCCGTCTGCGACCACCTCTCGCAGTGCGTGGCTGATGTCGGCGGCGACCCCGCCGTCGAGCACCCGTTCCGTCGTGGGCTCCGCCTGGTACACCACGTCGCCGTCCCGGTCGACGACACGCTCGACGACGAACGGCTCGGCGCGCACGCCACCAGCAGCGAGCGTCGCGTAGGCGTTCGCCATGTCGAGCGGCGTCACCGCGGTGACGCCCAGGGCGATGCTCGGCAGCGTCCGCTCGCGGCTCATGTCGCTGCGCACCCCGAGCGCCGCGGCGGTGTCGGCGACCGCAGGCGGTCCGGCGTCGAGACCCAGCGCGACGTAGACCGTGTTCACCGAGTTCGCGGTCGCCGTCACGAGGTCGATGCGGCCGAAGTCCTGCCCGTCGCCGGCTCCGTAGTTCTTCACCTCGTAGTCGCCGAAGCGCTGCGGCGAGCGGCCGTCGTAGCGCGTGCGCAGCGAGATCCCCTGGTCGACCGCCGCCGCGAGCACGAACGGCTTGAACGAGCTGCCGGCCTGCGCGCTGCCGTCGACCGCCGAGTCGAGCGGTCGACCCACGTAGTCGTCGCCGCTGTACGATGCGACCACCCGACCGGTGCCGGGCTCGACCGAGACGAGCGACCGGTAGACGCCGTCGGGCAGCTCCGCTCCCGTCACCTCACGGAGCTCGCGTGCCGCCAGCGCCTGCGCGCGACGGCCGAACGTCGTGGTGACGCTGTAGCCGGCGACACCGACCTCGTCCTCGTGGAAGCCCAGCTCGGCCAGCTCGTCGAGGGTCTGCCGGACGAGGTAGCCCTCGGGACCGCCGAGCGCGTTCGTACCCTCGGCGCGCGGGCGCACGGCGGGGTACTCGTACCGGTCGACTGGCCCGTCGAGCCAGCCCTGCTCGACCATGCCGCCCAGCACGTAGCGCCAGCGCTCGCGGGCACGGTCGGGGTCGGTCGCCGGGTCGTACGCCGACGGCGCCGCGAGCAGCGCCGCGAGCACGGCGCCCTGCTCCGGCGTCAGGTCGGCCGCCGGGATCTCGAAGTACGTCCGGGCTGCGGACTCGATGCCGTACGCGCCGCGGCCGAAGTAGACGGTGTTCAGGTAGCGCTCGAGGATCTCGTCCTTGTCGCGCGTGCGCTCGAGCTTGAGCGCGATGACGGCCTCGCGCGCCTTCCTCGCCCACGTGCGCTCCTGGGTCAGGAACGCGTTGCGCGCGTACTGCTGCGTGATGGTGGACCCGCCCTCCCGCACCTCGCCGCTGCGCACGTTCGCGAGCAGCGCGCGTGCGGTGCCGCGCAGCGAGATCCCCGGCGTCTCGTAGAAGCGCCGGTCCTCGGCCGCCAGCACGGCGCGCTGCGCGGCCTGCGACACGCGGTCGAGCGGGACGCTGCGCCGGTTCTCCTCGCCGACCGACGTGAGCAGCGCGCCGTCGGCCCAGCGCAGCTGCGACGCCTGCGGGTTGCGGACAGCGCCGGGCGGCGGCACGTCCGTCGAGACCCACAGCCACCCGGCGAGCGCCGTGCCGGCCAGGAGCGGCAGCAGCAGCAGCGCGCCGGCGTCGGCGAGCACCACACGACGGCGGCTGCGACCACCCGCACCGAGGTCGTCGGCTCCGGTGTCCGCGTGGGTCGTGCTCTCGTCGGAGGTGGCGTCGGCGTCGTTGCGTGGTTCGTCGGGTTTCGGCACCTCCTCGCGGTCCCCGGGACGTCGCTGCGCTCACGTGCCGTCGTCCGTTCGTCGACGGACCGACACGCCGGTGTCACGACGGCTGTGGGCCGACTCACGGCGCGGCTCCGGAGGGGAGTGACCGCTCAGCGGGCCCGACCGCGGGGCCGCACGTTGCCCGCCTGCGTCGTCTCGACCTCGTCGTCGCGCAGCGCCGCCTTCAGGCTCGGCGTCCCCTGCAGCACCACGATGTCGGCGGGCATCTCGATGCCGGCGTCGTCGAGCGCCCGCTTGACGCCGGCGAGCGCCGCGTCGCGGGCGAGCAGCAGCTCGCGCTGCTGCGGCGCAGACCAGAAGTAGAGGTGCAGGTTCACCGTGCTCGCGCCGAGCTCGCCGACGAGCACCGCGGGCGGCGGCGCGTCGAGAACGGCACCGGCGGATCGCAGCGCCTCGAGCGCGGTCTCGCGCGCCTGCTCGACGTCGCACTCGTACGCGACGCCGACGACCGCCTCGGTGCGGACGGCGCTGTAGCCGGTCTGCACGACCAGCTGGTTCTTGTAGACGGTGGCGTTCGGGATCAGCACCCGGCGGCCCTCGTACGTGCGCACCACCGTCTCGCGAAGGTTCACCTCGACGACCGTGCCGCGGGTGCCCTCGACGTCGACCTCGTCGCCCATCCGGAACGGCGCGCGGAACAGCAGCAGGATGCCGGCGAGCAGGTTCTCGAGGATGTCGCGGAACGCGAACCCGACCGCGATGCTGAAGAACCCGAGGCTGCTCAGCACGTTCACCGGCTGGACCGTCGGGAAGACGATGGTCGCCGCCGCGAGCACGCCGAGCAGCCCGAACAGCAGGCGGACCACCCGGCTCATGACGTTGGCGAAGCTGGGCCGGTCGAGCCGGCACCAGCGCCGGCGCACCCCCGCGCCGATCAGCCGGCCGACGCCGTACAGGACGGCGAACGTCAGCAGAGCCGCGGCCGCGCGCGGCCAGGCGTCGACGAGCGTGTCGAGCACGCGGGGCTCCTCTCGGGACGGGCGGGTCCTTCCCCGCGCCCTCGCCGCGCAGCGTGACAGTCGCGTGACGACACGGCCCGACGTGCTCGACGTGGGTAGCAGCCCCCCGGAGGTGGTGACGTGCTCGAGCAGCTCTCGGCGACCTGGACGACGCTGGCGGTCGTCGTCGTGGCGGCGCTCGTCGTGTACGCGGCGGTGATCGTCCTCACGCGGCTCGCCGGCGTGCGGTCGCACGCCAAGATGTCGAGCTTCGACTTCGCGGCGACGGTGGCCGTCGGCTCGACCATCGCGACGGCGATCACGGGCAACGTCCCGGTGCTCGCGGGCGTGGTGGCGCTGGCGATGCTGTTCGCCCTGCAGTGGGTCATCGCGACGTTGCGCCGCCGCGACCTCCTGCACGGGCTGGTCGACAACCCGCCGATCCTGCTGATGGCCGGGCCGGAGGTGCTCGAGGGGAACCTGCGACACGCCCGGCTGAGCCGCAACGAGCTGTACAGCCAGCTGCGCCTCGCGGGCGTGCAGAACCGCGACC
>JBKHYE010000161.1:0-4844 GCA_046565705.1 Actinomycetes bacterium | reverse complement strand
CCGGCCGCGGCCGGCGCACGGTGCTCCGGCTCTCGTGGGTCCCGAGCGACCCGCTCGCCATGGTGCTGACGCTGACCGCGCTGCCAGACCACCCGGCGCTGCCGCGCGGGTCCTGGGTGGTGCTGCGCGACTTCCTCCGCTACGGGCTCGAGGAGCCGACCGGCGACGGGATCGTGCGGATCGGGCCGGACGCGGACGGCGAGTGCGTCGTGCTGTCGCTCGCGCGGGCCGGCCGACCGGCGTCGGTGGCGGTGCCGTGCGACGCCGTGCGCGCCTTCCTCGACCGCACGGAGGCGGTCGTGCCCGCCGGTGCCGAGGCCAGCGACGCCGCCATCGACGCGCTGCTCACCCGGCTCCTCGGCGAGGAGCCGCCGACCCGGTGACGTCAGCGCCGGCGGCGACGGACGACGGCGGCGGCCGCGACGAGGACGAGCGCCGCCGGAGCCGCCAGCGGCCAGCCGGTCGCCGCGAGCGTCCGCGCAGCGGTGCCGGGCGCCGCGGGCCGTGCGGGGACCGCCGTCGCCGGCGTCTCCGCGGCGAGCAGGTCGGTGGCGATGAGGCCGAGCCGCATCCGCTGCGGGTGGTCGCCGACCGGGATGCGCGTGACCTCGGCGCCGGTGGCGTAGGAGAGGACGACCACCTCGTCGTCGCCGCTGGCCGAGACGAAGCAGTGCTCGCCGTCGCCGCTGTTGGTCGACCAGTACGGCTTGGTGATGCCCTGGACCATCGTCATCCCGCCGAGCGGGTCGTCGACCGGCACGACCGCCGCGTAGTCGCTCATCGTCCCGGCGACGCAGAGCTTCTCGCCGGTCGGGTCGATCGCCAGCCCGTGGTGCGCGGAGTCGAGCAGGTACTGCTCGCGCGGCACGTCCGGCACGAGGTTCGGCAGGTTGACCACCTGCACGATCGCGTCCTGCGCGATGTCGTAGACGACGTAGCCGTGGAAGAAGGACAGCTGGAGGTACAGCACCTCCTCGCCCGGCGGCACGGCCATCGGCCGGACGGCTGAGCTGTCGGGCCGGCCCTCGCCGACGATCGGCGGGTCGTTCGACGGGTCGCCGTCGTTGAGCGCGGCGACGTCGTCGGCGAGGTCGCGCAGGTCGACGTCGAGCGTCTCGGTGTCGACCAGCGCCAGGATCCGCTCGCCCTTGGTCGTGTCGAACGCCGGCTGGTCGAGCGGCGTGTACACCAGCCCGATGCTCGCGTGGTAGAGCGTCGACCCGTCCCGGGAGTAGGTGTTCTCGTGCGGGCTGTCGCCGGACGGGAACTCCCCGACCTTCTCGCCGGTCGCGGCGTCGAGCAGGTGGACCTTGTTGGCCGTCGAGTCCGAGACCGCCAGCGTGCGGCCGTCCGGCGACATGCCCATGTGGTCGGAGCGCTGGCCCTCCATCGGGAAGCGCCAGACGACCTCGCCGGAGGCGATGTCGATGCCGACGACGTCGGCGAGGCTCGGGCGCGAGACGTACACCGTCCGGCCGTCGCGCGAGGTGTACATGTCGTCGGCGAACTGGTCGTTGCCCTCGCCGATGAACTGCCGGATCGCCAGGAAGTACGCCAGCCGCTCGGGGTCGGTCGAGATCTCGGCCATGCGCTCCTCGAGGTCGGGCACGAGGTTCAGCCGCTTCAGGACCTGGAAGCTCTCCTGGTCGACGAGGTCGGCAGTGCCGTCCCAGTTGTTGGCGACGTAGAGCACCTGCTGCGTGCCGGGCGTCGCCGGCGGGCCCTCCGCGGCGCCGGCCGGTGCCGCGCCGAGCAGGAGTGCCCCCACCGCTGCCGCTGCCACCGTCGACCGTGCCGCCCTGCCGCGCATGCCGCTCCTCCGCTCGCCGGTGCGCCCGAGGCTACGGACGCGGCGACGCACCGCGCCGACCGCCCCGAGCGGGCGTCCCGGTGAGGTTCGTCGCAACGGGCCGGCGTTCCGGCTCAGCGCGCGGCGGACGCCTTGGCCCGCACGGTGCGCCCACCGCCCGGCCGCTTTGCGCGCGGGCCGTGCGCCGGCGGCGCGCCGGGCGGCTGCGCCGTGCCCGCCGTCCGGCCGGCGAGGATCTCCTTGAGGAACCGACCGGTGTGCGAGTCGGCCACCTGCGCGACGTCCTCGGGCGTGCCCTCGGCGACGACGGTGCCGCCGCCGGAGCCGCCCTCCGGCCCCATGTCGATGACCCAGTCGGCCGTCTTGATGACGTCGAGGTTGTGCTCGATGACGATCACCGTGTTGCCCTGGTCGACCAGGCGGCCGAGCACGCCAAGCAGCTTGCGGATGTCCTCGAAGTGCAGCCCGGTGGTCGGCTCGTCGAGCACGTAGACGGTACGGCCGGTCTGCCGCTTCTGGAGCTCGGCCGAGAGCTTCACGCGCTGCGCCTCGCCCCCGGACAGCGTCGGCGCCGGCTGACCGAGCCGCACGTACCCCAGCCCGACCTCGACGAGCGTCGTCAGGTGGCGCCGGATCGCCGGGACCGCCTCGAAGAACTCGGCGGCCTCCTCGATCGGCATGTCGAGGACCTCGGAGATCGACTTGCCCTTGTAGTGCACCTCGAGCGTCTCGCGGTTGTACCGGGCGCCGTGGCAGACCTCGCAGGGCACGTAGACGTCGGGCAGGAAGTTCATCTCGATCTTGATCGTGCCGTCGCCCGCGCAGGCCTCGCAGCGGCCGCCCTTGACGTTGAAGGAGAACCGGCCCGGCAGGTAGCCGCGGACCTTCGCCTCCGTCGTCTCGGCGAACAGCTTGCGCATGTGGTCGAACACGCCGGTGTACGTGGCGGGGTTCGACCGCGGCGTGCGGCCGATCGGCGACTGGTCGACGCGCACCACCTTGTCGAGGTGCTCGAGCCCCTCGACCCGCTTGTGCCGCCCGGGCACCTCGCGTGAGCCGTTGAGCTGCTTGACGAGCACGGTGGCGAGGATGTCGTTGACCAGCGTGGACTTGCCGGAGCCGCTGACGCCGGTGACCGCCGTCAGCGTGCCGAGCGGGAACGACACCGTCACGTCGCGCAGGTTGTGCTCGCGCGCGCCCACGACGGTGAGCTCCCGCCCCTGAGTGAGGGGCCGCCGCACGGGCGGCACGGGAATGGCGCGGCGGCCGGCGAGGTAGGCGCCGGTGATCGAGTCGGGGCTCGCGAGCAGGTCGGCGACCGGGCCGCTGACGACGACCTGGCCGCCGTGCTCCCCCGCGCCCGGGCCGATGTCCACGACCCAGTCGGCCACGCCGATGGTGTCCTCGTCGTGCTCGACGACGATGAGCGTGTTGCCGAGATCCTTGAGCCGCAGCAGCGTCTCGATCAGCCGGCGGTTGTCGCGCTGGTGCAGGCCGATGCTGGGCTCGTCGAGTACGTAGAGCACGCCGACCAGGCCCGAGCCGATCTGGGTGGCGAGGCGGATGCGCTGCGCCTCGCCGCCCGCGAGCGTGGCCGCCGCCCGGTCGAGCGAGAGGTAGTCGAGGCCGACGTCGAGCAGGAACCCGAGGCGGGCGTTGACCTCCTTGAGGACGCGCTCGGCGATGACCCGCTGTCGGGCGTCGAGCTCGAGCCCGCGCAGGAACTCGGCGCACTCGCGGATCGACATCGCGGCGACGTCGGCGATGGAGAGCCCGCCGAGCGTGACGGCCAGCACCTCGGGCTTGAGCCGGGCACCCTGGCACGCCGGGCACGGCACCTCGCGCATGTAGCCCTCGAACCGCTCGCGGCTCGCGTCGGACTCGGCCTCCTTGTGCCGCCGCTCGAGGAACGGGATGACGCCCTCGTACGAGGTGTAGTAGCTGCGCTCGCGGCCGTACCGGTTGCGGTAGCGGACGTGCACCTCGGTCGGGTGCCCGTGCAGCACGGCCTTCTGCTGGGCGGCGGTGAGCTTCTTCCACGGCGTCTTCAGCGAGAAGCCGAGAGCGTCGCCGAGGGCCTGCACGAGCCGGCCGAAGTACTCCTGGTTGTGGCCGCTGCTCCACGGCGCGATGACGCCCTGCTCGAAGCTGGCGTCCTCGTCGGTGACCACGAGCTCCGGGTCGACCTCCTTGCGGGTGCCGAGGCCGTGGCACTCGACGCACGCGCCGTACGGGCTGTTGAACGAGAACGAGCGCGGCTCGAGCTCCTCGAACGACAGGTCGTCGTACAGGCAGGCCAGGTGCTCCGAGAAGGTCCGCTCGCGATGCGGGTCGTCGTCGGGAAGGTCGACGAAGTCGAGCACGACGAGGCCGCCGCCGAGCCGCAGCGCGGTCTCGACGGAGTCGGTGAGCCGGCGCTTGGCGGAGTCCTTGACGGTGAGGCGGTCGACGACCACCTCGATCGTGTGCTTCTCCTGCTTCTTGAGCTTCGGCGGCTCGGCGAGGCTGTGGACGACGCCGTCGACGCGGGCGCGGGAGTAGCCCTTGGTCTGCAGGTCGGCGAACAGGTCGACGTACTCGCCCTTGCGCCCGCGGATGACCGGCGCGAGCACCTGGAAGCGGGTGCCCTCCTCCAGCTCGAGGATCTTGTCGACGATCTGCGACGGCTGCTGCCGGGCGATGACCCGGCCGCACTTCGGGCAGTGCGGGGTGCCGGCGCGCGCGTACAGCAGGCGCAGGTAGTCGTAGACCTCGGTGATCGTGCCGACGGTGGAGCGGGGGTTGCGGCTGGTCGACTTCTGGTCGATCGAGACCGCCGGCGACAGGCCCTCGATGAAGTCGACGTCGGGCTTGTCCATCTGGCCGAGGAACTGCCGGGCGTACGCCGACAGCGACTCGACGTAGCGCCGCTGGCCCTCGGCGAAGATCGTGTCGAAGGCGAGGCTGGACTTGCCGGAGCCGGACAGGCCGGTGAAGACGATCAGGGAGTCGCGGGGCAGGTCGAGCGAGACGTCCTTGAGGTTGTGCTCACGCG
>JBKHYE010000160.1:0-6070 GCA_046565705.1 Actinomycetes bacterium | reverse complement strand
GTGGCCGGGGCGTCCGGCCGGTCCGGCACGACGGCCGGCCGGCCGCTGTCCTGCGGCTCGGGCTCCGGCTCCGACGAGCCGCCGAGCAGCTCGGCGACCTCGTCCTCGGGAGGGGTCGTCGCCGCGCCGGTGCCGCGGCCCGAGCGGCGTCGACGGCCGGGTGCCGGCGCGTCGTCGGCGTCCTCGCCGGTGTCGCGCGTGGTCTCCGCCTGCGCCGCCGCCTTGCTCGGCTCGTCCTTCTTGGCCTCGTCCTTCTTGGCCGCGCCCTTCCTGGGCTCGTCCTTCCTGGGCTCGTCCTTCCTGGGCTCGTCCTTCGCGGCGTCGTCCTTCTTGCGGCTGCGGCCGCGGTCACGGCGCTCGTCTCCGCCGCCACCTCCGCGCGGCGCGTCGACCGGCTCGGTGCTCACGATGACACCGCGGCCGTTGCACCTCTCGCACGGCTCGCTGAACGACTCGAGCAGGCCCTGGCCCACGCGCTTGCGGGTCATCTGCACCAGGCCGAGCGAGGTCACCTCAGCGACCTGGTGCTTGGTGCGGTCGCGTGCCATGCACTCGACCAGTCGACGCACGACCAGGTCGCGGTTGCTCTCGAGCACCATGTCGATGAAGTCGACGACGATGATCCCGCCGAGGTCGCGCAGCCGCAGCTGGCGGGCGATCTCCTCGGCCGCCTCGAGGTTGTTCCGGGTGACCGTCTCCTCGAGGTTGCCGCCCTTGCCGACGTACTTGCCGGTGTTGACGTCGATGACGACCATCGCCTCGGTGCGGTCGATGACCAGTGAGCCGCCGCTCGGCAGGTACACCTTGCGGTCGAGCGCCTTGGCGATCTGCTCGTCGATGCGGTGCTCGGCGAACACGTCGGTCTCGGCGGTGTGCCGCGACAGCCGCTCGGCGAGGTCCGGCGCGACGAACTCGACGTAGTCCCGGATGGTCTCCCACTCGCTGTCGCCCTGGACGACGAGCCGGCGGAAGTCCTCGTTGAAGACGTCGCGGATGACGCGGATGACGAGGTCGGGCTCGGCGTGCAGGAGCTTGGGCGCACCGCCCTGCTCCGCCTTGGTCCTGATGACCTCCCACTGCGCCTGCAGGCGGCGGACGTCGGCCGAGATCTCCTCCTCCGACGCGCCCTCCGCAGCCGTGCGGATGATGACGCCGGCGTCGTCGGGGACGACCTTCTTGAGGATGGTCTTGAGTCGGTCGCGCTCCTTCTCCGGGAGCTTGCGGCTGATGCCGGTCATCGAGCCCTCGGGCACGTAGACCAGGTACCGGCCCGGCAGGCTGATCTGGCCGGTCAGCCGGGCGCCCTTGTGGCCCATCGGGTCCTTGCTGACCTGGACCAGCACCTCCTGGCCCGACTTCAGGTGCGTCTCGATCTTGCGCTGCCCGCCGCCGACGCCGGCCCAGTTGACCTCGCCGGCGTAGAGCACGGCGTTGCGGCCCTTGCCGATGTCGACGAACGCAGCCTCCATGCTCGGCAGCACGTTCTGCACGCGGCCCAGGTAGACGTTGCCGGCGAAGCTCTGCGCGCTCGTGCGGGTCACGTAGTGCTCGACGAGCACGCCGTCCTCCAGCACGGCGATCTGGGTGCGGTCGCCCTTCTGCCGCACGACCATGACGCGGTCGACCGACTCGCGGCGGGCGAGGAACTCGGCCTCCGACAGGACCGGCTGACGGCGCCGGCCGCTGTCACGGCCCTCCTGGCGCCGGACGCGCTTGGCCGCCATGCGGGTCGACCCGCTGATGCCGCGGACGCTGTCCTCGTCGGCCGCGCCGCCGCCGTCCTTGGCGCGCGACGCGCGCTGGCGCGGCTCGCGGACGTGCACGACGGCCCCCCTGTCACCGCCGTCGTCGCCCTCGTCGCCGCCGCCCGCGCCCCGGCGACGCCGCCGACGACGGCGGCGGGTGCCGCTCGCGCTCTCGTCGCCCTCGTCGTCGTCCTCGGCGCTGTCGCCGTCGCCGTCAGAGCCGTTCTCGCCACGCTCGTCGGCGTCGCCCTGCTCGTCGTCGTCGCCGTCCTCGCTGCCGCCCTCGCCGTCGGGGCGGCGACCGCGACCACGGCGGCCGCGACGGCGGCGGCGCGGCCGGTCGGCGCCGTCCTCACCGGTCTCGCGGGCACCCTCGTCGTCGCCGGTGTCGTCGCTGTCGTCGTCGCCCTCGCCGGCGACGTCGTTCCCCCCGATGGACTCCGGCTCGAGCAGCGTCGGCACCAGCTCGGCGGGTGAGACGGCGCCCTGCGTGCCCGCGGGGCGGCGCCGGCGCGGTGCGGGAGCGGTCTCGGCGTCGGCGTCGTCGGTCTCGGGGGCCTGGAAGGGCACGACGGCGGGCGCCTTGCGCGCCCGCCCGGCGGGCGCGGCCGGGGCAGCCGGCAGCGCGTCGGCGGGCAGGGTCGTGTCATCGGCCGCCGCCTCAGCGACGCGCGGGTCGTCCTCGACGGCGCTCTCGGCCGGCTCGGCCGCGGCCTTGCGCGGCGCCCGCTTGCGGGGAGCGCGCTTGCGAGGGGCGGGCCCCTCGGCCAACTCCCCGTCGGCGTCCGGCGCGTCGGCGGCCTCGCCGGTGCCGGTGCCGTCGGGGACGGGCTCGGTCGCGGTCACGGTCGACGCTTCGGCCTTCGCCGCCTTGGGCGCAGCCGTCGGAGCCGTCGCGCGGCGGCGGCGCGGCGCCACGGTCGGGGGGGGCGCGGCGCCGTCCTCCGGCACGGTCGCGGCCGGGGTCGTCTCGGTGGTGCTGCTGGTCGGGTTGTCGCTCGGGTCGGTGTCGGGCACCGGGTCTCCGTCTCCGGCGGCACGTGACGCGGCGCGCGACCGGTGGGGTCGTCCGGCGCGACCGGGTTAGCCGGGCCGGGAGAAGTCTGTAGGTGCGCTCAGCCCGGGGGCTGGGCGCCGGCGGCGCTGTCGCGGCCGACGGGGACGGCGTCCTGTCGCGTTGGCCCGAGGGCGCTGGGTGCAGCGTCACGGTCGGGTGCGAGCGGGTCGCCGACCTCGTCGGGACCGGTGAGCGGCCCCTGCGCCAGCCGGGTCGCCTCGGGAGGCACCGGCGGCACGAGGTCGGCCACGGACCGGAGCCCGGACAAGACGTCGTCGGGTCGGACAGCAGGCGTCACGTGCCGTACGACCATGTCGAGTGTTGCACACCGCTGATCACCGTGGGTGATGGACGCCTCGTCCGGCGCGTCGTCGACCCCGCCGCCGAGCACGGCCAGGCGGACCACGGCGGCGCGGGCGTCCAGCGGGCGACGGCCGTTCTTGGTGAGCCGCTCGACGACCACCGACTCCTCCGCGAGGAAGGCCCGCACCGCTGCCGCGGCCCTCTCGTCGCCCACCCCGGGCAGCCTCACCCGCCAGTGCGAGGCGACGATGCGGTCGGGCAGGCTGGTGCCGGTCGGGGCCTCGACGACCTCGAGCACGTCGATGCCCGGCGGCAGGCTGGCGTCGAGGTCGGCGCGCAGCCGCTCGACGTCGACCGCCACGGCCAGGCCCAGCTCCACGTACTCGGCCTCGGACGCGACGCCGGTCGGCGCGGCGCCGACCCAGCTGATCTTGGGGTGCGGGCTGAACCCGGCGGAGTAGGCCATCGGCACCTGCGCGCGGCGCAGCGCCCGCTCGAGCGCACGCGCGATGTCGCGGTGGCTGGTGCAGCGCAGCCGCCCGCGCTTGGCGGACCGCACGCGGACCCGCTGGACGGTGGGCGGCGGCGGCGGCCCGTCAGGCGCGCGCTTGCTCAACGGCCGGGACGACGGTCAGCGGCAGGAGCGTCCGGCCGGTCGGTCCGATCTGGATCTCGGTGCCCATCTGCGGGCAGACACCGCAGTCGTAGCAGGGCGTCCAGCGGCAGTCGTCGAGCTCCTGCTCGGCGAGCGCGTCCTGCCAGTCGGCCCAGAGCCACTCCTTGTCGAGCCCGGAGTCGAGGTGGTCCCAGGGGAGCACCTCGAGCTCGTCGCGCTCGCGGGTGGTGTACCAGTCGAGGTCGACGCCGAACGGCGCGAGCTCCTCGGCGGCCGCCGTCGTCCACCGCTCGTAGGAGAAGTGCTCGCTCCAGCCGTCGAACCGGCCGCCGTCGCGCCAGACCCGCTCGATGACGCGGCCGACCCGGCGGTCGCCGCGCGACAGCAGGCCCTCGACGATGCCGGGCTTGCCGTCGTGGTACCGGTAGCCGATCGCCTTTGCGGTGCGCTTGTCGGCGCGGATCGCGTCGCGCAGCAGCTTGAGCCGCCGGTCGGTGGTCTCGGGGTCGAGCTGCGCGGCCCACTGGAACGGCGTGTGCGGCTTGGGCACGAAGCCGCCGATGCTCACGGTGCAGCGGACGTCGTTCGTGCCGGCGGCCTGCCGCCCGGCGCGGATGACCTCCTGCGCCATCTCCGCGATCTCGAGCACGTCCTCGTCGGTCTCGGTCGGCAGACCGCACATGAAGTAGAGCTTCACCTGCCGCCAGCCGTTGCCGTACGCCGTCGTCACGGTGTCGATGAGGTCCTGCTTGCTGACCATCTTGTTGATGACCCTGCGCAGCCGCTCGCTGCCGCCCTCGGGCGCGAAGGTGAGGCCGCTGCGGCGGCCGTTGCGCGACAGCTCGTTGGCCAGGGCGACGTTGAAGGCGTCGACGCGCGTCGACGGCAGGCTGAGCGAGGTGTTCGTGCCCTCGTACCGGTCGGCCAGGCCCTTGGTGACCTCGGCGATCTCGGAGTGGTCGGCGCTGCTGAGCGACAGCAGACCGACCTCCTCGTAGCCGGACGCCTTCAGCCCCTGGTCGACCATCTCGCCGATGCCGGTGATCGACCGCTCCCGGACGGGCCGCGTGATCATGCCGGCCTGGCAGAACCGGCAGCCGCGCGTGCAGCCGCGGAAGATCTCCACGCTCATCCGCTCGTGCACGGTCTCGGCCAGCGGCACCAGCGGCTGCTTGGGGTACGGCCACTCGTCGAGGTCCATGACGGTGCGCTTCGCGACGCGGAACGGGACGTCCGGGCGGTTCGGCGCGACCCGGCCGATCCGGCCGTCGGGCAGGTAGTCGACGTCGTAGAAGCGCGGCACGTAGACGCCGCCGGCGCGGGCGAGCCGCAGCAGCGTCTCCTCGCGGCCGACGCCGTCGCGCTTGGCCTGGCGCAGCACCTCGGTGATCTCGAGGACGGCCTGCTCGCCGTCGCCCAACACCGCCGCGTCGACGAAGTCGGCGATCGGCTCGGGGTTGAACGCCGCGTGCCCGCCGGCGAGCACGATCGGGTCGGCCTCCGTGCGGTCGGCGGCGTGCAGCGGGATGCCGGCGAGGTCGAGCGCCTCGAGCAGGTTGGTGTAGCCGAGCTCCGTGGCGAAGCTGACGCCGAGCACGTCGAACGCGCGGACCGGCCGGTGCCCGTCGACGGTGAACTGCGGGACGCCCGCCTCGCGCATCTTCGCGGCCATGTCGGGCCAGACGCTGTACGTGCGCTCGGCCAGCACGCCGTCCCGCTCGTTGAGCACCTCGTAGAGGATCATGACGCCCTGGTTCGGCAGCCCGACCTCGTAGGCGTCCGGGTACATCAGGCACCAGCGGACGTCCGCGGCGTCCCAGTCCTTGACCTGGCTGTTGAGCTCGCCGCCGACGTACTGGATCGGCTTGCTGACCGTCGGCAGCAGCGGCTCGAGACGGGGGAACAGGCTCTCGACCGGCATCTGCCCAGGCTACGTCCGCCTGTCGACGGGCCACCCCCCCGCAGTCCGGGTGATCAACAGGAACGACACGCCGGCACGGCTCTCGCTCGCCCCGGGTAGCGTTCCTGTTGATCAAGGCTGGGGACGGCGCGCGGGCGTCCACAGCTGTCGATGTCGCGGCCCACGGCGGCACGACGGGCGTCAACGTCGCGGCATGACGGACCTGAGCCGGCTCGGCGCGACGACCGCCGGCGTGTGGACCCGCGAGGAGGTCCTCGAGGCCGTGTCGGTCGGCCGTCACGACGCGCTCGTGCGGTCGCGCGCGTGGCAGCTGCTCTGGCCGGGGGTGTACGCCGACGCCGGGTACGAGCTCGACGCCGTTCAGCGGGGGTTCGCCGGTGTGCTCGCCTCCGGCGGCTCGGCGTCCCCGGTCGCCGGACCTGACGGTC
>JBKHYE010000159.1:0-17651 GCA_046565705.1 Actinomycetes bacterium | reverse complement strand
GCGGCCGGCGGCACCCTCGGCGCGACGCTGGCCGACCACACCTGCACGACGGCGTACATGCAGTACCGCCGCCGCTACCTCATCGACAAGTACCCGGAGCTGCGGGCACCCGAGACGGGCGGCGGCCTGTTCAGACGGTGAGGGAGCAGGCCTCGCGCCAGCGGATCGGGTCGACCGGCACGGCCGCCGGCTGCAGCGCCCGACACACGGTGATGGCGCCGTCGAGCATCCGCCGCAGCACGTCGTCGCGCTCGCGCGGCGGGCCCTGCTCCGCACCGCGCGCCGCGAGCTTGACGATGTCGTGCGCCGCAGAGTGGCGGAACCGGCGCAGCGACGTGTTCCGCCCGCCCGCGCGCTCGGTGAAGCGGTGCGCCCACGCGGCGGCGTGCGGCGCGTCCTCGAGCGCGCGCCGGATCCGGACCTGCGTGGCGTAGTCGAGATCGCCGAGCTGCTCGAGCACCCGCTCGCAGGTCAGCACGCCGACGGCGATGGCCTTCTGCCGCTCGGCGGGCGCGATCGGCAGCGCCGTGAGCGCGCAGTGCAGCGCGATCCGCGCGTCGGCGCGCGGGTCGTCGGTGGTCAGGCCGACGACGTCGGGGATGAGCAGAGCGAGCGAGCTGCGGCTGCCGTCGGAGATGCGGTCGTTGACGTTGCGCGCCACCTCGGCGAGCAGCGGGTGGGTGCAGGCCGGGTGGTCGCTCCACCGCTCGCCGGCGAGGTACGACGCGAGCTCCATGAAGCACGCACCGCGTCTGGCGCTGCGGTGCTTCCCGCGCGACAGGACCGGGAGGACGTCGGGCACGGACGACATCGCGCCTCCAGCGGGGAGTGGACGGTCCGTCGAGTCTGCGCCCGATCGGCCGTGATCGCCACTGTCGCGCCGGTGAGGTCGGCCGACCGCGCCCGTGGCCGCGCACACCCGCTTGTGAGCCGTCACAACCGCACCGCGGCACGTCCGTGCGACGGCCGGCAGGCTGAGCAGCGGCGGCGTCGAACGTTGCACGCATGTCTCGTCGCCCCCTGCTGCTCGTGCTGGTCCTGCTCGCCGGGCTCGTCCCGTTCCTGACGCCCGCGCAGGCCGACCCGCCCACGCACGAGCAGGGCTACATCCCGGTCGCCGTCGGCACCGCCGACGAGACGACGCTGCACTACAAGGTGATGCTCCCCGACCCGGAGAAGTGGGGGACCGGCCCGTTCCCGGCGGTCATCGACTACTCCGGTTACGTGCCGGCCATCACCGTCTACGACGGCCTCGACGACCGGTTCACCGACCTGGGCTACGCCGTCGTCGGCCTCAACATGCGCGGCTCGGCCTGCAGCGGCGGCACGTTCGACTACTTCGAGCGGCGGCAGGCGCTCGACGGCGTCGAGGCGATCGACTGGCTGGCCGAGCGCGACTGGTCGAACGGCAAGTTCGGCATGGTCGGCAAGAGCTACCCCGGCATCACGCAGCTGTTCGTCGCCGGTGCCCGGCCGGTCGACCGAGTGACGCCGCTGGTCCCGGCCCCGGAGCCGGGCGAGACCCGCACGCAGGAGTGGATCGACGCGACCCTCGAGGACCACCTCGCCGCGATCGTCCCGGGCCACGTCTTCGCCGACCTCTACCGCGACGTGCCGTACCCGGGCGGCATCCTCAACGCCACCTTCGCCGGGGGCTGGTCGGCGCAGCGCGCGTACGAGGGCTACGTCGCCGGCCCGGAGGCCTACGCCGCCGGCACCGTCGACGAGCAGTGCCTGCAGAACCAGGCGGGGCACGCGGCGAACGGGCCGTTCAACCCGTTCGTGCAGGCGCTGCAGCCGCAGAACAACTACGACAACGAGTTCTTCAAGGACCGCTCGCCGTTCTGGTTCGCGCACGAGATCGAGACGCCGACGTTCCTCGTCGAGTCGTGGCAGGACGAGCAGGTCGGCTCGCGCGCGACGCACCTGCTCGAGCGGCTGCCGAAGTCGACGCCGTGGAAGTTCCTGTCCACCAATGGTGACCACGGCGAGTACTACGGCGGCCACGTCTTCCCGCACATCACCCGGTTCCTCAGCTACTACCTCAAGAACGAGGTGCCTGCGGGCGACGAGCAGCTGCCGTTCCGTGCCGCGCTGGCGAAGTACGAGGCGGCGGACGACGTCATCATCAACTGGGAGAACGGCGAGGGCCGCACGCCTCGCTGGACCGAGACCTACCGGACCTGGCCGGTGCCGCAGCTGGTCGCCGACCGCCTGTACGCCACGCCGGACGGCGGCCTCACCGCCGAGAAGCCGGCCGAGGCGGGCTCGGTCGACTACACCTATGCGCCCGAGGTCGGGTCGCAGGAGCGCGGCGGCTACGACCTGGCGGGCGAGGAGCCGGCGTCCTGGGAAGACCGCCCGGCCGACGGCACGAGCGTGTCGTTCACCACCGCGCCGCTGACCGAGGACAAGGTGCTGCTCGGCACCGCGAGCATCGACCTGTTCCTGTCGTCGACGGCGCCCGACACCGATCTCGAGGTGACGCTGTCGGAGGTCCGTCCCGACGGCAAGGAGGTGTTCGTCCAGCAGGGCTGGCTGCGCGCCTCGCACCGGGAGGAGGACCCCGAGCTGTCGACCGAGCTGCGGCCGTTCCAGACGCACCTGGCCACGGACGCACAGCCGCTCGTGCCCGGCACCGCGACGCCGATGCGGGTCGAGATCTTCCCGTTCGGCCACGTGTTCCGCGAGGGCTCGCAGGTGCGGGTGACCGTCGCGGCGCCGCACGTGCACCCCGACCTGTGGGGCTTCGGCGCGCTGCCGGTGCCGGCGCAGAACACCATCCACACCGGCGGCGACACCGCGTCGTCGGTGGCGCTGCCGCTGGTGTCGGGCGAGCAGGCGCAGGTGCGTGAGCTGCCCGCGTGCGGCGGCATCTCCGTGCTGCGCAACCAGCCCTGCCGCGACGAGCCGTAGAACACGCCGACGTCGGCTGAGGCGCCCGGTGCGTGACCTATCATCGTCGGATGACGATGACAACGGCGTCGGTCGACGCCGACGAGCCGGCCGCGCTGGCGCCGGCTGCGGCGCTGTTCCGGGCGCTCGGCGACCCGAACCGGCTGGCGATCCTGCAGCACCTCGCGCTGGGCGAGCACCGCGTGCGCGACCTCACCGACCACCTCGGGCTCGCGCAGAGCACGGTGTCGGCGCACTGCCAGTGCCTCGCCGGCTGCGGCCTCATCGCAGCTCGGGCGGAGGGCCGCGCGACGGTCTACTCGCTCGCCGCACCTGAGCTCCTCGGGTTGCTCGCCGCGGCCGAGGACGTGCTGGCGACGACCGGCGACGCCGTCACGCTGTGCCCGAGGACGGCATGACGGCGACGACGCTCGACCGCACCGACGTCCTGCGCCGCCGGGTCCGGCTGGTCGTCGCCGCGACGATCTCCTACAACGTCGTCGAGGCGGTCATCGCGCTGTCCGCCGGCGTCGCGGCGTCGTCGTCCGCGCTCATCGGGTTCGGTCTCGACAGCATCGTGGAGGTGCTGTCGGCGGCGGCGATCGCGTGGCAGTTCGCCGGGGGCCGCAACCACGAGGACCGCGAGCACGTCGCCCTGCGCCTCGTCGCGTTCTCGTTCTTCGCGCTCGCGGCGTTCGTGACCTTCGACGCGCTCCGGTCGCTGCTCGGCGGCGCCGAGGCGCAGCACAGCACGGTCGGCATCGTGCTCGCCGCCGTGAGTGTCGCCGTCATGCCGGGGCTGTCGTTGTTCGAGCGGCGCACCGGCCGCGAGCTCGGCTCGGCGAGCGTCGTCGCGGACAGCAAGCAGACGATGATCTGCGCGTCGCTGTCGGCGGTGCTGCTCGTCGGCCTGGTCGCGAACAGCGCGCTCGGCTGGTCGTGGGCCGACCCGCTGGCAGCGCTCGTCATTGCCGCCGTGGCGCTGCGCGAGGGCATCTCGGCGTTGCGCGGCGACACCTGCTGCGCGCCGGTCGCCGTGCTGCTCGCCGCGCCCGATGCCGACGTCGACAGCGCGTGCGGTTGCGGCGACGCGTGCGCCGACGGCTGCTGCTGACGGCTGCCACTCGCCGCTGCTGACGGTTGCTGACGGCGGGTCGGCTCAGGCGCAGGCCAGCTCGCTGGCGGCGTCGGCGGGCGTCGGCGGCGGCTGCTGCGGCGCGGTCGTGTCGTCACCGGCGGGCGGCGGCGGCGCGTCGGTCGGCGTGCCGGTCGGCGCCGGCTCGTCGACCGGCAGCCGGTCTTCCTTCAGCGCCTCGAACAGCCGCGCGGCCGCCGGCTCGTCCCACGCCACGCGCCCGTACAACCGGCCGCCCTCGGCGAACTCGGGGCCGGGCGCCGGGTCGAGCGGCACGGTCGAGAACACGATGCGGTCGCGCTCGAGGCCGCGCAACGACATCGCGAGCTCGCGCACGTCGAGGTCCTCGTCGACCCGCAGGCTCTCGGTCACCGCTGACGCGAAGCGCACCAGCCGGTCCGGGCGGAGCAGCACCCCGCGGCTGAGCGCGCGCTCGACCATCGACGCCATGAACTGCTTCTGCCGCTCGATCCGCGACAGGTCGCTGCCGTCGTCGACGCCGTACCGCGCCCGCACGTAGTCCAGGGCGTCCCGCGGCCCGAGCACGTGCCGCCCGGGCGGCAGCTCGAGGTCGACCTCGCGCGGCTGGAACGGCTCCTCGATGCACACCGGCACGCCGTCGAGCGCGTCGACCATGTCGGCGAAGCCGGAGAACTCGACGACGACGGTGTGGTCGATCCGCACGCCGGTCAGCGACTCGACGGCGCGGACGGCGCACGGCACACCGCCGTCGCGGTAGGCGGAGTTGAACTGCCCGTCTCGCGCCGGCAGCCGCGACCCGTCGCGCGCGGTGCACGACGGCAGCCGCACCCAGGAGTCGCGCGGGATGCTCACGACCCACGCACCGGTGCGGTCCGCGGTCAGCCGCACGAGCAACGTCGTGTCCGCGCGCTCGCCCTCCTCGGCGTCCGGGCCGCTCCAGGCAGTACCCAGCTCGTCGTCGCGGGTGTCGGACCCGAGCACGAGCACGTCGAGCGCGCGCGTCGGCTCGGGCGAGGGCCGGTCGACCTCCGGCACCGCCTCGAACACCTGCTCGCGCTCGACGTTGCCCTCGAGGTTCTCCAGCAGCACCGCCACGGACGCCGCGGCGAGCGCGAGCACGCCCGCGACCGCGCCCACGGTGATCAGCAGCACGCGCGGCCAGCGGCGGCGTGACGGGTCCGGGGCAGGGGCGCTCACCCCGCAGTCGTGCCCGCCCGTGCGCCGGCGCGCGCATGACGATCGTGTGACGGACGCAGCTGTCTCAGCGCACGCGGGCCAGCGCCACCAGGTACGTGTCGTGCAGCGTGAAGCCGTCGTCGGTCTGCGAGCCGCACTCCGCCGCGACGTCGAGGTAGCGCTGGGCGAGCGCCGCGCGACCGTCCTCGTCCAGGCGGCTCATCGCGCTGACGATGGACGGCGTCGTCGTCGAGCGCGACCGCCACCACTCGGTCAGCGACGGGAAGGTCGCGTCGAGCGCGCCCTCGCGCACCTCGACGTCGTCGGCCACGGCAGCCAGTCGCGCCTCGATCTGCTCCGCGTCGCCCCACACCGCGATGTGGTCGTGCCCGCCGTTGTCGACCCCGGCCACCTCGCGCAGCGCCACGGCGGCGCCCTCCTGGTAGCCGCCCTTCGGCCAGGTGGCCAGACCGATGCGGCCGCCGCTCCGGCACACCCGCCCGAGCTCGCGCACCGCGTCTCCCGGGCGGTCGGCGTAGATGACCCCGAAGGTGGACAGCGCCAGCTCCGCCACGCCGTCGCGCAGCGGCAGCGCGTGCGCGTCGCCCGCGATCCAGTCGACCCCCGGGCCGTCCTCGCGACCGAGCCGCAGCAGCTCCAGGACCAGGTCGACGGCGACGACGTCGGCCCCGCGCTCTGCGCACTGGCGGGCGACGTTGCCGTTACCGGCAGCGATGTCGACGACGAGCTCACCCGGGCCCGGTGCGCACCAGGCGACGAGCTGCTCGGCCGCCGGACGCAGCCGGTCCGCGACGGTCCGGTAGTCGCCCTGCCGGAAGTCGACCGTGCCCACGGCTGCGACCCTGCCAGGTCAGCGCGCCGGCGTCACGCAAGGAGGGACCCTGACGAGCGGCGCGCGCAGCCGCGTGAAAGCCACCGCAAGGGTGGCGGCGTGCAGACGCACTGACCCGCGGTTCTCCGGGCGGCGGAGGAGGCCGGACGCGGGAGAGGCCCCGCCCTGGCGGGCGGGACCTCTCCGGTCGTGCTCGGGCTGCTGGCTCTGGCTACCGGCGGGAGCCGACCGTCCTGCCGCTGGCGCTCGCGGCCTTCTGCAGGCCGGTCGTCGCACCGCTGCTGACGGTGCCGCACACCTCGCCGACGTCGACCGACTGGCCGCGCTCGACGCTGACCGGCACCTGCTTGACGGTCTTGCCGTCGAGGATGCAGCTCATCGTCCACTGCTCGAACTGTCGGTCGGTCTGGAGCGGCAGGACGTCCGCCGTCTTGGCCTCGAGCGTGTAGTTCGGGACGACGCCGACCGTGTTCTCGACGCGGAGGGTGTACGTGCCGGCCGGCACGCCCTGACCGTCGGGTCCGGTCCAGGTGAGCACGCTGGTCTGCGCGAAGTCGTTCGTGCGCGCGACCTCCTCGCCCGCCGGGTTCAGCAGCACGAGGTCCATGTTGCGGATCGTGTCGTCACCGCTGGGGACCGTGTGGGTCAGCGTCGCCGACAGGACGTCGGCCTGCTCGGTGACCTCGAACTGCTTGTCGTCACTGCCGAACGCCGGGGCCTGACCGCTCGTCGACAGCGTGTCCTTGGGCTCGCCGAGCACGGACGCCTTGCGCGACTGCACGAACGGGCGGGTCGACGGGTTGGCGTGGTACTCGAACGCGCCGGTGCTCGACGTCGTCATGGTGGTGGCGACGGTGTCGGCGACCAGCGAGCCGTCCCACAGCGGGAAGACGCCGGTGCGCTCGAGCTTGAGCGTCGCGCCCGCGGGCGCCTCGCCGGTGATGAGCGAGTGCGTGCCGGCGTCGACGGCGTTCTCGAACGCCTCGAGGAAGGCCGCGCGGTTGCCGCCGCCCACCTCGTCGTGCGACTGCGCTGCACCGCCGCACTCGTCGGCCGCCTGGGTCGTCAGGTCGGGCGCGTTCTCGGGCGTGACGCCCTCCGCCGCGTCCGTGGTGCCGACGTACTCGTCGACGACCTGCGGGTACGGCGGGTGGAACTCGTTCGGGCCGATCTCGAAGGTGTAGCCGTAGCCACCGGTGGCGTTGTAGCTGTAGTCCTCGGTGGTGCCGGTGGTGTCGTACAGCTCCCAGCCGAACTGGTTGCTGTAGCCGTTCTGCGCGGCCATCCGCTCACCGAGCGCCTGCATGCCGTTGTCGACGCCGTCGGCACCGGTGAAGCACTCGTCCGGCGCGAAGCCGACCGGGTTGCCGTCGGGCGCGGTGGTGCTCGGCTTCACGCCGACCGGGCGCAGGATGAGGTTCGAGAACGTGTGGTTGGTGATGACCGTCGTGACCTGCCGGGTCGAGATCAGGCTGCGGATGGCCTGGGTCTCCGGCTCGGAGAACGGCGCCGGGCCGCGGTAGATCGGCGAGGCCGGGTTGCTCTCGGTGCCCGGGCCGCCCCACAGCGCGCCGTAGTTGCGGTTGAGGTCGACGCCGGGGCCGAAGCCGCCGGGTGACGGCACGGCGACACAGGTGCCGGCCGGCTGGGTCTGGCCGTCGACGTAGCGGCAGTTCTTGCGCTTGTAGGCGTTGCCCGGGGTGCCGAGAAGGACGACCGGGTTGTAGGGCAGGCCGGACCCGCGCAGGTCGGCGATGTCGCCGGAGGTGCGCGAGGCGTCGTAGCCGTCGGGGTTCGAAACCGGCACGATGACCGCGCGACCCCGGTTGAGCAGGTCGGTGATCTGCTCGTCCGTGCCGTAGTTCTTCACCAGGTCGTGCGCGAACTCCATCGGCAGCTCGGCCGACGGCCACTCGCGGGCGTGGTGCGCGCCGAACATCAGGAAGACCGGGCGGCCGTCGTCGGGGTTGTTGACGCCCTGGCCGATCTCGATGCCGGTGAGGTCGCGGCCCTCGACGCTCTTGCCGATCGAGACGCGCTTGGCGATGTCGGGCCGCAGCGCGACGAGCTCGTCGATCTCCTTGCCGAAGTCCTCGAGGACGCGGTAGCTGTCGCGGCCGGAGGGCAGCGGGCTGACGTCGGTCGCCTCGGCGTAGGACTTGTCGATGGCGACGCGCTCGAGCTCGCGCTGGAGCATGTCGGCGATGCGGACGTCGTAGGAGAAGCCCGCGGCGCGCAGGCTGTCGCGCTCGGTGGCCGAGTGCAGGACGACCTCGATGTAGTCGCGCCCGGCGTGCTCGGTGACGTCGAGGCCGAGCTCGAGGAGGCGGGCCTTGTCCTCGCGGGTGGGCGTCTTGACCGTGACCAGCTGGGGCGCGAACGCGACGGCGGCGGTGTCGCCGCCGCCGGTGAGCGCGCCGGACGGCAGGGCGAAGCCGGTGCCGATGACGCTGACGGCGACGAGGCCGACCAGCGTCGTGGCGCGGCGGGAGGGCAGCGGCATGGAGAGGATCTCCTGGAACGGGCCCGGCGGGTCCGGGCGGGGCGGGGGCCGGCGCGCCGTCGGCACGCCCGTGCCTGCCCTCTTCGCCGCCGGCCGCGACGTTCCTGCCACGTGCGTCAGGTTTCACAGAGCCGCGACGACGCGGTCAGCGGGAGCCCTTCGCCTGCGCCGTGTGGGTGAGCGTCATGAGCAGGACGCCGCCGACGAGGTTGCCGACGGTCGAGAGCCCGAGGTTGGCGGCGAGCTCGGTCCAGGTGACCGCCGCGCCGTTCCACAGGCCGAACAACAGGTGCAGCGCGCTGACCACGACGTGGTCGAACGGGCCCAGCGCGACGAGGAACCCGGCCATGAGCGCCAGCCAGATGCGGGCGAGCACCGTGTCGACGGCGTGCAGCAGGTAGCTGAGCAGGGTCAGCAGGGCGCCGGCCAGCACGGCCCGGGCGAGCGTCGCGGCAGCCGTCTTCCCGGCGATCTCCTCGGCGACCTTGTCGAGCACCTCCGGCGCGCCGGAGGGAAGCGCGCCCTCGACGGTCAGGATCGCCACCAGCACAGCGCCGCCCACCAGGTTGAGCGCGAGCGTGAAGCCCCACAGCCGCAGCAGGATGCCGAGCCCGCCCCGCAGCCCGCCGTCGATCGAGGCCGCCACCGGGCCGAAGAAGTTCTCGGTGAACAGCTCCGACCGCCCGACGACGAGGAACACCAGCCCGATGCCGAAGGCCAGCGCGCCCAGCACGCGGGCGACACCGGGGCCGACGTCCGGCTCGACCAGCGCCTCGACGACACCCAGCGCGGCGATGCCGAGCACGATCGTGACGCCGGCGATGAAGGCGGTCGAGGTCTGCTCGAGCGCCGACATGCCGAGTCGGCGGCGGCCTTCCTCCTCGGAGCGGGCGTAGATCTCGGCAGGGGTGGGAGCGACAGCCATGGTCTGCTCCTTGACCGCTCCCGTGTCGGTCACACCTGCGTCAGAGGTTGCGGCCCCAGTGCGGCGTCGGAAGCGGCGGGTCGAACAGGTAGCCCTGCGCGTACCCGATGCCGCAGTCGCGGACGGTCTCGAGCTCGGCCTGCGTCTCGACGCCCTCGGCCACGAGCCGGCAGCCGGTCATCTCGCCGAACGTGCCGAGCGCGGACAGCAGCGTGCGGCGGGCGAGGTCGGAGTCGGCGCCGCGGACGAGCACCATGTCGATCTTCATGAGGTCGGGCTTCACCGCGAGCACGTGCGTGAGGCTGGCGTAGCCGGCGCCGGCGTCGTCGACCGCGACCCGCAGGCCCGCGGCGCGATAGGGGAGCAGCGCCTCGGTCAGCGCGTCGTAGTCGGCGACGGCGGCGTGCTCGGTGAGCTCGACGACGACGCGGCTCAGGTCGCGGCCGTCGAGCAGCTCGACGACGAGCGGCGACAGCACGCTCTCAGGCGCGAGGTTGACCGACAGGGCGACGTCGGGCGGCACCGACCCGTCGTCGAGCAGGTCGAGCACCGAGGCGGCCGTCGCGACCTCGAGCTCGCAGCGCAGCCCGAGCCGCTCGGCGTCGCCGAACCACTGCGCCGGCGTGCGGACGTCTCCTCCGCCCACCGGGCTGGGGAGGGTGAAGCGGGTGAGGCCCTCGGCGATGACCGGTCGGCCGGTCGCGAGGTCGACCACCGGTTGCAGCACCGGGCGACGGCCCTTGCCCTCGATGACGGTGCGCAGCACGAAGCGCAGCTGGTCGCGCTGCCGGTCGGCGGCGGCTGCGGTCAGGGCGCGCTTCTGCAGGTCTCGCAGCACGTCGGCGAGCAGCGTGAGCGATGCGGTGTCGCGCTCGCTGAGCGACGGAGCCGCGGTGTCGCTGACCGTGCACAGGATCCCGACCGGCACGCCCTCCGGTCCCAGCAGCGGCACGCCGACGTAGGAGCCGATGTGCAGCTCGGTGGTGACGTCGAACAGCGCGGCCTCCGGCGACTGCCGGGTGTCGGGGATGAGGGCCGGGAAGCGGCCGTCGAGCACCCGGGCGCAGTAGGAGCCGCCGATCGGCAGCGTGGTGCCTTCGGCGGGGGCGTTGGCGCCGGGCTCGGCGTCGACGAAGCGCAGCACGAGGCTGTCGCCGACGAACTCGCTGACCCAGGCGACCTTCATGCCCAGCTGGGTGCGGACGACGGCGAGCAGCCTGCGCACGGCGTCGGCGTACTCGATGCCGTCGGGCCGCTCGTCGACGGCGGCTGAAGACCGACGTGTGCTGGCGCTCATCGGCTCCCTCGCAGGCGTGCGGCGCCGTCGGGCCAGGGCGGCGGTGCGCTCAGGGTCCCACCCGGGACGCACTGCTGTGGGTGTTTCACCGCTTCCCGGTCGGGCGGACGTCGACGACGAGCTTGCCGGTGTGCCGGCCCCCGCGCAGCAGGTCGAGGAAGGCGTCGAAGGTCTTCTCGACGCCGTCGACGACCGTCTCGCGGTAGCGGACCTGGCCGCTCTTCAGCAGCGGCGCGACGTGCCGGACGAACAGCGGCTGCCGCTCGGCGTGGTCGCTGACGATGAACCCGCGGACCGTGAGCTTCTTGCTGACGATGTGGAACAGGTTGTCCGGCCCGGGCGCCTTCTCGTTGTAGGCCGCGATCATCCCGCACTCGACGAGCCGCGCGAAGGGGTTGGCCAGCTCGAGCGCGGCGCGCAGGTGGTCGCCGCCGACGTTGTCGAAGTACACGTCGACGCCTTGTGGTGCGTGCTCGCGGACCTGGCGTTCGAGGTCGCCCTGGCGGTGGTCGACGCAGGCGTCGAAGCCAAGGTCCTCGACGACGTATGCGCACTTCTCCTTGCCGCCGGCACTGCCGATCACGCGGCACCCGGCGAGCTTCGCGAGCTGGCCGGCGAGGCTGCCGACAGCGCCGCTGGCGGCCGAGACCCACACCGTCTCGCCGGGGCGCACCTGGCCGATGTCGTAGAGGCCGACCCACGCCGTCAGGCCGGGCATGCCGAGCACGCCGAGGTAGGCGGGCAGGGGTGCGGCGTCGGCGTCGATCGGCTCGACCTGTCGCGCGGGGAGCACCGCCGTGGTGCGCCAGCCGGCCATGTGGCGGACGAAGGTGCCCTCCTTGATGCGTTCGCTGCGGGACTGGACGACCTGTCCGACCGCGCCGCCGTACATCGGCTTGTTGAGCTCGTACGACGCGGCGTAGCTCTTCGCCTCGTTCATGCGGCCGCGCATGTAGGGGTCGACGGAGAGGTAGTGGTTCTCGACGAGGACCTCGCCGTCGGCCGGCTCCGGTAGCTCGACATCGACGAGGGCGACGTCGTCGGCGGTGGGCCAGCCCTTCGGGCGGCGGGTCAGGTGCCATTGGCGGCTGAGCGTCATGACCTCGACTGTCGCATCCGGCTCCGGGCGCCTCGTGGGCGGATCGGCCGCTGTGCCGGCCCGGTGCGCCCTGCGGTGTCAGGCCGCCACGGCCGTGGTGTCGGTCCGCTGCGGCGCCTGCGCCCCCGACGCCAGCGAGTAGCCGGCGACCGCCCAGGCCCAGACGACCGGCAGGACGCCGGCGCCCATCGCGATGAGCGCGCTGAGCAGCACGAACAGCGGCAGCCACAGCAGCAGCAGCACCGCGGTCGTCCGCGGCCGGAAGCCCCGCCGCAGCAGGCCGGCCCCGAGCACGATCGCGCCGATGACCGCAACGAGCAGGAACGGCAGCGTGACGGCGAAGAACTCCTCGAGCAGCGGCGTCCAGTACGTCCCGGCCACGCCGACCGTCATCCCGGCCAGGCCGGTGAGGTGCAACCGCCAGCCCCACGTCTCCGCGCCGTTGGGCGCGCGACCCCGCCGGATCGCGAGGGCGCACACCAGCGCAGCGAGCAGGATCGGCGCCCAGAGCTTGCCGTAGGTCGTGTACACCGTGTCGACGCCGGCCCAGTCGAGCAGCGGTGACAGGGCCTCAGCAGCCGGTTCCGCCCAGGCGCGGACGGCGCTGCTGTCCAGGTCCTCCTTGCCCTCGGCCGTCGCGAACCGGCTCAGCGCGTGCACCGGGGCGAGCACGGTGCCCGCCGCGGCTGCGGCCACGGCCGCCTTGCCGACCTGGCTGTCGGTCAGCCTCATGGGTCCCCCTCGGATCGTCGGTGCCGGCGACGCTAGGAAGCGCCGGAGGCCGTGTCGTCGGCCCATGGGCTGGTCCCGGGTCAACCCTGGGTTCGACGTCGTCACCGCCGCGCCGCCGCTACCGTCGGCGGATGGGGGAGGCCCGGCGGGTCGGCTGGCGCGACGGTTTGCTGCCCGCGCTGATCCTGCTCGTCGCGACGGTCGAGGCGGTGGCCTACCGCACGGCGCACCTGGCCCTCGTGCTCGCCGTCAGCGGCGCCGCCTGCGCCGCGCTGGTGCTGCGCCGCCGGTGGCCCGTCGCCGTCGCGCTCGCCTCCACGCTGCTGCTGCTGGGCATGTCGCAGGTCGGCCCGGCGGTCGACGAGCTGGCCTCGCCGATTCTCGTGATGGTGCTGGCGGTCTTCGGCCTGGGCCGGTACCTGCCGGACGCGCGCGGCCTGGCCTGGCTGGCCGTCATCTTCGGCTACACCGTCGCGTTCGTCGTCCGCGCCGACGGCGAGGGGCCTGACATCACCGACGTCGTCTTCATGAGCGCGCTGCTCACCCCGCCGTACGTCTTCGGCTTGGTGATGCGCACGCTCGCGGACCGCAACCAGCGGCTGACCGAGCAGGCCGGGCTGCTCGCTCGGCTGCAGGCCACCGTGCGGGAGGACGCCGTCACGGCCGAGCGCTCGCGCATCGCGCGTGAGCTGCACGACGTCCTCGCGCACTCGATCAGCGCGATGGTGGTGCAGGCCTCGGCCGCCGAGGACGTCGTCCGGCGCGATCCCGACCGCGCGGCGCGGGCGATGCGCGAGGTGGCTGACACCGGCCGTCGCGCGCTCGCGGAGACCGGCCGGCTGCTGCACCTGATCAGGGACAGCGACGACGAGCTCGGCATCCCGCCGGACCAGGGGCTGGAGGCGCTGGACGCGCTGGTCGACCAGTTCCGGCGCAGCGGCCTGGACGTCGTCCTCGAGGTGGACGGTGAGCTGGCGGGACTGCCTGCGGGCGTGGACCTCTCGGCCTACCGGGTCGTGCAGGAGGCGTTGACGAACGCGCTGAAGTACGCGCCGGACCGGGTGGCGTTGCTGCGGCTGCGACGTTCCGAGCAGGAGCTCGTCATCGAGGCGGAGAACACCGGCCGGCCAGGGCCGTCGACCGGCAGTGGGCTGGGGCTGGTCGGAATGGCCGAACGGGTGTCGGTGTACGGCGGGCGGCTCGAGCACGGCTTCACCCGTGACGGGCGGTTCACGCTGTGGGCGGCGCTGCCGCTCGCGACGGTCGACGCATGACGTCTGTCGTCGTCGCCGACGACCAGGAGCTGGTCCGATCGGGGCTGCGGATGGTGCTCGAGGTACGTGGCGTCGAGGTGCTGGGGGAGGCCGGCAACGGGCGGGAGGCGATCGACGTCGTCGAGCAGCACCGCCCCGACGTCGTGCTGATGGATATCCGGATGCCGGTGCTGGACGGTATCGCCGCGACCCGTGAGCTGGTGGCCCGCGCGGCGTCCACGCGGGTGCTGGTGCTGACGACTTACGACCTCGACGAGTACGTCTACGGCGCGCTGCGCGTCGGGGCGGCCGGCTTCCTGCTCAAGGCGACGCCGCCGGAGCGGCTGGTCGCGGGCATCGAGACTGTCGCGGCGGGCGAGGCGCTGCTCTCCCCGAACGTGACCCGCCGGCTCATCGAGGAGCACATCCGCCGGCCGCCCCCGGGGGAGGGCGTTCCTGCGCCGCTGCAGGGGCTGACCGACCGCGAGCGGGAGGTGCTGGTCCTCATGGCGCGGGGGCTGTCGAACGACGAGATCGCCGCAGCTGGTCCTCGGCGGCGCGACGGTCAAGACGCACGTGAACCGGGTGCTGGGCAAGCTCGGCCTGCGCAGCCGGGTGCAGGCGGTGGTGCTGGCGTACGAGAGCGGGCTGGTGCGGCCCGGCGGGTGACGCGCGTCAGCTCAACACGCTGACCGCGCAGCGCAGCCCCGGCGCCGCGGCAAGCCGGGCGTCGACGGTCAGCAGCTCGACGTCGAGGGCCTCCGCGAGCGCGACGTAGGCGGCGTCGTAGGGCGTGAGGTGCTGCCGCAGCTCCCAGCACCGGGCGGGCAGCGGCGCGTGGCGGGCGCGTTCGAGCGGCAGGTCGGCCAGGTCGGTGGCGGCGAGCGCCTGCCCGTGCAACCGGGCGCGGGCGAGGTCGCCGGCGTCGCCGTCGTCGGCCAGGGCGGGGCGCGAGGACGCTGGCGTCAACGACGCACGTTCGTCCTGCAGGTGCCGCACGGCGGCCTCGAACGCGACCGAGCCGCCCGTGCGGCCACCTACCGCCGCCTGGAGCGACCCCGGGCCCGGTATCGACGGCCGCGCCTTCTTGTCGGTGGGCGGTGACAGCGTTTGGTCTGTGCGCAGAGGCTGGCGGACCGGAACCGGGCATCTCCGGCGAGCCGGTCGCGGCTGCCATCCGCGACACGCCCGGCTCGCCAGGCCGACACGCCCGCTGACCTGCGACTTCGCCCGTGACGGCGAGTTTCCCTTGCGCCACGCGCTGTGCCGCCCCTACTGTCCCGCCACAACATCTAGTACTTACAACGATGTAGTTCTCCACATGGTGTGGAGCAGGTGTTCCACACCTGTGGGGAACGAGGCGAGCGAGAGAGGGGCCGGACCAGTGCGCTGCCCGTTCTGCCGGTTCCCCGACTCGCGCGTCGTCGACAGCCGCGAGACGAGCGACGGTGACGCCATCCGACGTCGCCGGTCGTGTCCGGAGTGCGGACGCCGCTTCACCACGGTCGAGGAGATGTCGCTGACCGTGGTGAAGCGGTGCGGAGTCACCGAGCCGTTCGACCGCGCGAAGGTTGTCAGCGGCGTCCGGAAGGCCTGCCAGGGCCGCCCGGTCGACGAGGACGCCCTGGCTCTGCTCGCCCAGACGGTCGAGGAGCAGCTGCGCGCCGCCGGCAGCCCGGAGGTGCCGGCGCACGACGTCGGCCTGGCGATCCTCGAGCCGCTGCGTGCGCTCGACGTCGTCGCCTACCTGCGCTTCGCGAGCGTCTACCGGTCCTTCGAGTCCCTCGCGGACTTCGAGGCCGAGATCACCGCCCTGCGCGCCTCGCTCGCCGACCAGGACACCGGCCCGCCGGCGCCCTCGCAGCTCGTCACTACCAGCTGAACCGCACCACCCAGACGTGAATGCCGCGGAGCCCGCGGACGTTGTACCTACGAACCCCCTCGAAGGAGACCCGGCATGACGGAGACGGTCAGCGGCGCGCCGCAGCAGGCCCGGCGCAAGGCACAGGGCCTGCGCGTCGACCGCTACTTCACCAAGGAGGGGGTGCACCCCTATGACGAGGTGAACTGGGAGCGCCGTGACGTCGTCCTGACCAACTGGCGGGACGGCTCCGTCAACTTCGAGCAGCGCGGCGTGGAGTTCCCCGACTTCTACAGCGTCAACGCCTCGAACATCGTCACCAGCAAGTACTTCCGCGGCGCCGTCGGCACGCCCGAGCGCGAGTGGTCGCTCAAGCAGATCATCGACCGGGTCGTGAACGCCTACACGAAGGCGGGCCTGGAGAACGGCTACTTCGCCAGCGAGAAGGACGCCGAGGTCTTCGACCACGAGCTCAAGCACCTGCTGGTGCACCAGTACTTCAGCTTCAACTCACCGGTCTGGTTCAACGTCGGGACGTCGTCGGCGCAGTTCGTCAGCGCCTGCTTCATCCTCGCCGTCGACGACACGATCGACTCCATCCTCGACTGGTACAAGGAGGAGGGGCTGATCTTCCGGGGCGGTTCCGGCGCCGGCGTCAACCTCTCCAAGATCCGCTCCTCGAAGGAGCTGCTGTCCAGCGGCGGCACGGCGTCGGGCCCGGTGTCGTTCATGCGCGGCGCCGACGCCTCCGCCGGCACCATCAAGAGCGGCGGCGCCACCCGGCGCGCGGCCAAGATGGTCGTGCTCGACATCGACCACCCCGACATCGAGGAGTTCATCGAGCTCAAGGCGCGCGAGGAGCACAAGATTCGGGCGCTGCGCGACGCCGGCTTCGACATGGACCTGGGCGGCAAGGACATCACCAGCGTCCAGTACCAGAACGCCAACAACTCGGTGCGGGTCAGCGACGAGTTCATGCGGGCGGTCGAGGAGGGCAAGGAGTTCGGCCTGCGCGCGCGTCTGGACGGCTCGGTCGTCCAGACCGTCGACGCCCGGGAGCTCTTCCGCAAGATCGCGACCGCGGCCTGGGAGTGCGCCGACCCCGGCATGCAGTACGACGACACGATCAATGACTGGCACACCAACCCGGAAAGCGGGAGAATCACCGCCAGCAATCCCTGCAGTGAGTACCTCTCGCTCGACAACTCGTCGTGCAATCTCGCCAGCCTCAACCTCATGCGCTTTCGAGGAAAGGACGGCGTGTTCGACGCGAAGTCGTTCGTCAAGGCGGTCGAGCTGGTCATCACGGCGATGGACATCTCCATCTGCTTCGCCGACTTCCCGACCGAGAGCATCGGCCAGACCACGCGCGACTACCGCCAGCTCGGCATCGGCTACTGCAACCTCGGCGCGCTGCTGATGTCCAACGGCCTGGCCTACGACTCCGAGGGGGGTCGTGCGCTGGCCGGCGCCATCACCAGTCTGATGACCGGGACGGCGTACAAGCGCTCGGCCGAGCTGGCCGGCATCGTCGGCCCCTACGCCGGCTTCGCGAAGAACGCCACCGCGCACGCCCGGGTGATGCGCAAGCACGCCGCTGCCAACGACGCCGTCCGCCCGCTGCACGCCGACGACACGCGGGTGCTGGCCGAGGCCACAAAGGCCTGGCAGGAATGCCTTCGAATTGGCGAGAAGAATGGCTGGAGAAATGCACAGGCCAGCGTATTGGCCCCCACCGGCACCATTTCGTTCTTTATGGACGCTGATACGACGGGTGTCGAACCGGATCTCGCATTGGTGAAATACAAGAAGCTGGTCGGCGGCGCATCAATGCAAATCGTCAACCAGACGGTTCCGCTGGCGCTGCGCAAGCTCGGTTATGCCGAGGAGACCGTCGAGGCGATCGTCGACCACATCGCCGAGCACGGGCACGTCATCGA